>NZ_JAHLZY020000001.1:4025493-4335146 GCF_018967865.2 Hymenobacter siberiensis | reverse complement strand
CACGTTGTCGGCCACGTTCACCGCGAAAAACAGGCCCTTGCTCTCGGTGGCAAATTTGAACATGGCCCCCAGGCGGCGCACGGCTTCGGGCAGGCGGAAGGGCACCTGTTCCAGCGTGAGCTTACCGGCCTCCATTTTGGAGCTGTCGAGGATGTCGTTGATAATCAACAGCAAGTTCTGCGACGACGACTCGATGGCCGTGAGGTATTCGGCCTGCTCGGTGTTGGGGCGGGTGGCTTGCAGCAGGTTGGTGAGGCCGATGACGGCGTTCATTGGCGTGCGAATTTCGTGGCTCATGTTGGCTAGAAACTGCGCCTTGGCCCGGCGCGAAGCCTCGGCCGCGTCGCGGGCCACCATCAAATCGACGTTGATGTCTTCGATATGCGCCTTTTGCTGGCGCAGCTCGGCGGTGCGCTCGCGCACGGCGCGCTCCAGCGCAAACTGCGTGCGGCGCAGCGTGCGCTCGCGGAAGCGTATCAGCCCATAAGCCAGCCCAGCCAGCGCCAGCAGCGCCAGCGTGCGGAACCACCAGGTGCGCCAAACCGGCGTAGCCACGTCAAAAGTGGCGGCCACCACCGGGCTCCACGGGCCGGAATCACCACGCCGTACCCGCGCCTCAAACACGTACTGGCCGGCATCGAGGCCCGGAAACTGGGCTTCGGCGGCGGGGCCGGGGTGGCTCCATTCATCGGCGAGGCCGCGCAGGCGGTGCTGGTACATCAGTGCTTCGCCGGCATTGAGGCTGATGCCCTGGAAGGTGAAATTGACGCGGTGGCGGGTGGCCGACAAGGTGCCCAGCGCATCGAGGGCGCGGGGCTCGCCGTCGATTTCGACTGCGGTAATGGCCAGGCCGGGCCGGCGGGCGGCTACGAGGTGGCGGGCGGCATTCACGTCCACGCGCAGCAGGCCGGTGCGGGTGCTTAGCCACGCAATGGTACCCGTACCGGGGCTGGTGGCCAGGGCAGCCGGCCCGAGGCAGTCGCGCACCAGCGGGTCGTCGGTGGTGGCGAGGGGCGTGAAGACGCGGGTGCGGCAGTCGAGCAGCGTGAGGCCCTGGCGATGCACCAGCAGCAGCTGCGGCCCGGCTGGGCCGGGCAGCGGCAGCAGGCCATAGGCATAGTCGGAAGGCAGCTGGCTGACGGCGGCGAGATGCTGCCACTGGCCGGAGCGCTGGCGGCAATAGATGCTCTGGCCCTCGGTGCCCACCCAGATGCGGCCGTCGGCATCCTCGGCCAGGCTGCTGGCATCGAGGCCCACGGAGCCGAGGCGGTAATGCACGAATTCGTCCAGTGCGGGGTCGTAGGCGGCGATGCCGGTGCCGTGCGTGGCTACCCAAACGCGGCCATTGCGGTCGGCCAGCAGGGCGTAGGTGGTGTTGTGCAGCAGGCCGTTGGCGGTGGTGAAATGGCGGATGCGCAGCGAAGAATCGGCGGGCAATAGGTAGATGCCGTCGGCGGCGGTGCCTATCCAGAGGCCGGAGCCGGGCGCGTAAGCCAGAGCAGTGATGTTGAAATTAGTGTTGTTTGACAAGCCCGGTATAGCCTGTGGAAGGTGGTTGGGATTAGAAGTAGCGTAAAGCCCCGTCGAAGTTCCCACCCAAAACCCGCCGCCCAGCCGCGCCGGGCGTGGCAGCAGCACTTTCACCTCGTCAGGCAAAGGGGGAGCCCGCGGATTGCCAGTCGCAGCAGGAACATCAGTGGTTGCTCTTAATTGATAAAATCTATTGCCATACTGCGTAAGCCAAGCCTCTGCAATGCCGTTTGTGAGCACAGTAGCCAATACGGGGAAGTCGCTTGGTGTCGGTACCCGGTACGGTTCCATTCGCAAATGCCGGTCCGAATGCCGCAGCAGGCCCTGACCGGCGGTGCCCAGCCAGGCGTTGCCCTCGCGGTCTTCGAGCAGACAGGTGATTTCGGTGCCGACTGGCAGGCGCAGGTGGTAGCGCCTCAGGTAGTGGCCAATGGCGGCGGTGTCGACGCGGGGCGGGCCGTCGGCGGACAGGCGCAGGCCGGCGGGCACGGCGCTGCGCTTGGCAGGGCTGAATGAGCCGGCGGCCGTTTTTTTTACCGAAATGCCGCCCTGGTAGTGGCCCACCCAGAGCCGGCCGGTGGCGGGCTCCTCGCGCAGCGACACCACAAAATCCTCGGCCAGCCCGTCTTTCTTCGTGAAAGTGATGAACTGCGTGCCGTCGTAGCGAATGAGGCCTTCGCCGGTGCCCAGCCAGAGGTAGCCCTGCCGGTCCTGCAACAGCGCGTACACGAAGGCTGGGCGAAAGCCTTCAGTGGGGCCAAACTGGCGCAGATAGACCTGCTGGGCACTGGCCGGCCGCGTCCAAAACAGCAGCAGCCCGAGCAGCGCCAGTAGCAGCAGCCCCAGCCGGCGCATATAGAGAAAGCGGAGAAGTAGTTTCAAGCGGAAAATGCTACCTGCCGGATTGGGCAGCGGTTTAGACGCTGCAAGGTAGAACGGGCCATTTGGCGGCGAACCGGCTTTCCGATTATCGAAGGGCAGAACCCGATGAACACGGCGTTTTGCCCGACTGTAGTGCGGTCTTTTAGTGCGCGTATGGCAGCTCTCATACGCGGACTAAAAGTCCGCGCTACAGCCTACTTGGCCGTCACCTTGAATTCGGTACGGCGGTTGAGCTGGCGGTTGCCTTTGCTGGTATTGGGCACTTCGGGTTTGCTTTCGCCGTAGCCCACGGCCGTGAGGCGGCTGGCAGCGATGCCGTGCTGCGTGAGGTAGGTGACCACAGCCTGGGCGCGGCGCTGGCTCAGGTCCTGGTTTAGGGCAGCTTCGCCCACATCGTCGGTGTGGCCGGCCATTTCCAGTTTCAGGGCGGGCGTTTCCGTCAGGAGCTTTTGCAGGCGTTCCAGCTCGGCGGTGCTTTCGGGGCGCAGAGTCGCCTTGCCGGTATCGAAGAAAATGTTGCGCAGAACGATGGTGGTGCCAATTTCGACCTTCTTGAGCGGAATGTCCTTCACCACTTCGGCAAAGGCCGCGCCGGCGGGCAGGTCGAAGTTTTCGGAGTGAAACAGGTAGCCGTCCTGCCGCACCACGATGCCGTAATTGGTGCCCGAGGGCAGGCTCACGAGGTAGCGGCCCGAGGTGGTGTTGCTGCGGAAATTGGCAATGGTCTGGCCGCTGGTGTTGTCAATCAGGTCGATGGCAGCATCCACGGGCTGGTGCGTGGCGTCGTCGGTCACGGTGCCTTTCAGAATCGTGACCTGGGCCGTGGCCACCGCTACGGCCGGCGCCAGCACCATTTGCTTGATGGGCGCGAGGCGCGAGGCCAGTAATTGGTCTTCTTCGCTCAATAAAGGCTGTTTTTCGGGACCCAGAAAGGTGATGCGGTAAATGTCCTTCGCGCCGAGGCCGCCGGGCCGCTCGCTGCTGTAGTAGCCGTGCCGCCCCGAGGCCGAAGTCACGAAAAAAACGTCGTCGTCGGGCGTATTAATCGGCCAGCCCAGGTTTTCGGGCGTGCTCCACTTGCTATTCTCAAATACTGATTTAAAGATGTCGTAGCCGCCCATTGAGTTGTGGCCTTCGGAGGAAAAGTACAGTGTTTTGCCATCAGGGGCCATAAATGCGCCTTCTTCTCCATACGCCGTATTGATGGCCGGACCCAGGCTCACGGGCGTGTTTTTGCCATCGAGGTCCACCTTATAAATGTCGGAGCTGCCCGCGCCGCCGGGCCGGTCGCTCACGAAATAGAGGTAGCGGCCATCGGGCGAGTAGCTGGCCGAGGTTTCGTGGGCGTTGGTGTTGATGCGGTTGTTGAGGCGGTGGGGCTTGTCCCAGGTGCTGCCGCTGAGGGTGGTTTCGAGCAAATCGCCGCCGTTGGTGCCCACGTACACCAGCATGCGCTGGCCGTCGGGGGCCAGGCCCACGGTGGCGTTGTGGTCGTCGGTGTTTACGGGCGCGCCCAGGTTGGTGGCGCGGCTCCAGGCCTTGCCTTTCCAGGTCGACTGGTAAATGTCTTCGAAAAAGTCGTTGCCCTCCGGGTCTTTCTTGCCGCCCGTCGAGCCCTCCCGGCGCGAGGTGATGAGGATGGTCGACTCGTCGGCCGATACCACCGGGCCGTAGTCGGAGGCCGGCGAATTCAGCTCCGGCCCCGCGTTGTCGATGAACACGCGGGTGGGGTGGGCCATCAATTGCTGGCCGTTGCGGCACTCCTGCATGCGGCGCTGCAAGTCGTTGGGCGTGATGGTGCCGGCGTCGCCGTTGCGGGTGTTGCTGGCCACGGGCGGGGCCAGCTGGTATTCGGCCATGGCCTCGCGCCACTTGGCGCTCAGGTGCAGGGCTCGGGCCAGCAGGTAGTGGGTGCGGGCATCGGCGGTGGCATCAAGCTTAGCGGCCTTTTGCAGGTAGGGCAGGGCGGCGGTTTTGGTGGCCGAATTCAGGTAGCAGTCTCCGATTTTAACGTTCAGGGCCGCATTGTTGGGGTTGAACAGTTGGGCCGCCAGGAAGTGCGGCAGGGCCTGGGCGTAGCGCGGCGGGTCGGCGCGGTAGTCGTCGTCGCCGGCTTTTAGCTTGCGGTTGGCTTCGCGCAGGCCGTCCTTTTCGTTGCCAAAATTGTCTTTGGTAAAGGCAATGCTTTGGGCTGCGGCGGGCAGGGCCGCGCCGGCGAGGAAAAGGAGGAATAGCAGGCGAATAGGAAAGGACATAGCAGATAATTAGGAATAAGTGTGGCCGTCATGTCGAGCGCAGCCGAGACATCTCGCTCGAAGCCGTTGAATCGATTGGATTGCTATTGCACGCGAGATGTCTCGGCTGCGCTCGACATGACGTTCTGATTGTTAGCTCCGTGCTCGTTTTTCTCTACTCCGCCGCTTCGCCCGCGCAGCCGGCGGCGGCCGCGTAGTTATTGCCCACCGCAATGCCCAGCTCGGCGGCTTTGCGCCAGTCCTGGCAGGCCTCGTCGGCCTGGCGGAGCATTTCGCGGGCGTGGCCCCGGTTGAGATAGGCCTCGGCGTAGTCGGGCTTCAGCTTGAGGGCAGCGCTGGCATCGGCGGCGGCATCGGCGTATTTCTCCAGTTTGAGGTGGGCGGCGGCGCGGTTGTTCCAGGCGTAGGCGTACTTCGGGTCGATTTGTAGGGCCTGACTGAAATCGGCAATGGCGCCGGCGTAGTCCTTGCTCTCGAAACGGGCACTACCCCGGTTGTTATAGGCGAGGGCGTTGTCGGTTTTCCTGGCCAGGTAGGCGTCGTAGTCTTTCAGGGCCTGGGGCAGCTGGCCGGTGTGGCGCTCGGCGGTGGCGCGGTTCAGCAAGGCCGCGAGCAGCTCGGGCTGCAAGGTCAGGGCCTGGGTATAATCCAGCGTCGCAGCGGCATAGTTGCCGAGTTTCTGCTGGGTGCTGGCGCGGTCGTGGTAAGCATAGGCCAGCTTGGGGTCGGCCTTGATGGCCCCGTCGAAATCGTCGCGGGCGGCCTGGTAGTCGCCTTTCTCAAAGCGTAGCACGGCGCGGTTGTACCAGGCCGGCGCGTAATCGGCCTTGGCCTTCACGGCTTCGGAATAGTCGGTTTCGGCTTCGCTGCGCTGGTTTTGGGCCTCGTGGGTACGGCCCCGGCCGAAGTAGCCGGCGTAGTTGCCGGGCTCCAGCTTCAGGGCCTGGTCGTAGTCGGCTAGGGCCTGCGGGTACTCTTTCAGCTCGTAGCGGGTGGCGGCGCGGTTGGTGTAGGCGGCCGCAAAATCGGGCTTGGCCGCAATGGCCTGGTCGAAGCTGGCCAGCGCCGCCGGGTAGCGCTGCTCGCTGAAGCTGGCCAGGCCGCTGTTATAGGCTTTTTCGGCCAGCTGCGGGCCGGGCAGGGTGCTGGCCCGCACGGTATCGACCTGCGCCCGCACGGCGAGCGGCGCGCCCAGCAACACGAATAAAAACAGACTTTTTTGTATCATAGCCAGATGCCTCGGCTGCGCTCGGCATGACGGCCAAATTCCGCTGACGTTCGCCAGAATGCCTAGTTCTTCTTCGCTGCCTTCACTTTCCCAAAAATGCTCTTCGGCAAAATCATGTGGGCCCCGCGCGTGCCGTCCACTACCTGCGTCACGTCGAGGTCGCCGGCTACGCTGCATAGCATGTAGGCATCGTCGCGGGTGAGGTGCTTTTCGGTGACTAGGAAGGTAATCATTTCGCGCACCGCGTCTTTGGCGGCGAGGGTTAAATCCTCGTTCAGGCCCATGCTGATGTAGGCGGTAGGCGTTTCGGCGCGGGGTAGGGTGAGGTGCATGTCCTTGCGCACAATGAACTGCAGCGTGCCAGTGAGCGAGGTTTCGAGCCCCGTAATATCAACTTCGCCGTTGCCCTGCCCGGCGTGGCCATCGCCCACAAAAAACAGCGCGCCCGCCGCGTGCACCGGCAGATATAGCGTGGTGCCGGCCACCAGCTCCTTGTTATCGAGGTTGCCGCCATGGATGCCGGGCGGCGCGCTGTTGATGCGGCCCGCTGCGGCCGGCGGGGCCACGCCCA
This sequence comes from Hymenobacter siberiensis, assembly GCF_018967865.2. Classification (NCBI taxonomy): domain Bacteria; kingdom Pseudomonadati; phylum Bacteroidota; class Cytophagia; order Cytophagales; family Hymenobacteraceae; genus Hymenobacter; species Hymenobacter siberiensis. Next base: position 4,328,680 of record NZ_JAHLZY020000001.1, on the reverse strand, counting down.
TGCTGCCAAAAAACGGCCGCAGCGGCACATCAATGCCCGGCAGGAAATGCGCCACCATCTGCTTCGCGTCGAGCGGGATAATGCGCATTTTGGCGTAGCCGAAATCCTCCGGAATGAAGCCACTTTTGGGCCCAAAAGCATTGTAGGCGTAGGGAATGGCCAGGTCGACGCGCTGAATGCGTACTTCCAGGACGTCGCCCGGCTCGGCGCCTTCCACGAAGATGGGGCCGGTGAGGATGTGCCCGCCCGGTCCTTTGTTGGTTACGTGCTCGGTGATGTCGCGCAGGTTGGGCTCGACCTGCGCGGCGGGCAGGCCCGCGCCTTCCAGCCGCGATGGCGTGGAGGTAATGAGCGTGTGCACCCGCACCGTTTCGCCGGATTTGATGCGCAGCACCGGCGGCGCGGCGGCATCATAATAGCCCCAGGCGGCGGTGGCCGGCGTGATGGGCAACTCGTGCGAGGCGGCTTTCTGGGCGCGGGCGCGGGGTGACAGGCCTAGCAGCGCGGCCAGGACGAAAAACGGGAGACAAGCTTTCATGCCGGTAAGTTCGCTCCGGGGGCGCGGTTGTTCAACCGGATGCCTGGGCGGCAGGTCGGGCGGGTGGTGGGCACGGGCCAGCCGTTGGGTGAAGTCGTCCGTTTCCGCATCGCCAAAAAACAGGCCTATGAGCTTAGAATGAGGTTTGATAAGCCATTTAACTATTTTTTTAAATAAAAAGCGCCCATGAAAAAATTTCGTTTTGCCAACCCGTAGTTTTGAGTGCTTCGGCAAATTTAGGGCAGAGGCCCGTCCGAATGCAATGCGCTACGGTAGCGCTTGCCCAAGCAACGTCAGGACCGCAACGGCTGCCGGTGCGCCGCTCCCACCCGAGATTTGCAGAAGCATTGCGCCAATTGCGTCAGCCAACTGTTTCAGCAGACCCACGTAATTGTGCTGAAGCACGTAATTTCCGCTACCACCATGACCCCAGCCGCCGCCCCGCTTTCCGCCGCCGAAACCAACCGCTACAGTCGACACCTGCTGCTGCCCGAAATAGGCCCGGCCGGCCAGCAGAAGCTCAAAGCCGCCCGCGTGCTGGTGGTGGGCTGCGGCGGCCTGGGCTGTCCCGTGCTCCAATACCTGGCCGCCGCCGGCGTGGGCACGCTCGGCCTGCTCGATTTTGATACCGTGGACGACAGCAATCTGCAACGCCAGGTCCTCTACGCCACCGCCGACGTGGGCCGCCCCAAGGCCGTAGCCGCCGCCGAAAAGCTGCGCGCCCAAAACCCTTTTATTGTGTTGCAGCCGCACCAGGTGGTGCTTTCGGCGGCTAATGCGCTGGCGCTGTTTGCCGAATACGACGTGGTGGTAGACTGCTCCGATAATTTCGCCACCCGCTACCTCGTCAGCGATGCGTGCGTGGTGCTGGGCAAGCCGCTGGTGTTCGGGGCCATCTTCAAGTTTGAGGGACAGGTTTCGGTATTCAATTACCAAAACGGCCCCACCTACCGCTGCCTGCACCCGGTGCCGCCTACCCCCGGCGACGCCCCCAACTGCGCCGAAATTGGGGTGCTGGGCGTGTTGCCCGGCCTTATCGGCACCATGCAGGCGAATGAGGCCCTGAAAATCATCCTCGAAATAGGGGAGGTGCTGAGTGGCCGCCTGCTGCTGGTGGATGCCCTGAGCATGCGCTTCCAGACCATCCGCTTCCAGCCCGTGGCGGCCAATCAGCAGCTCACCGCGCTGGCCCCGGACTACGCGGCTTTTTGTGGCGAAGCGCCCCTCGACGCCGCCCCGGCCCGCGCCCCCGAAATATCGGCCGATGAGCTGAAGGACTGGCAGGCCAGCGGCCGGCCGCTGCAGCTGCTGGACGTGCGCGAGCCGCATGAGCACGCCCGCCGCAGCATTGGCGGGCAGCTGGTGCCGCTGGGGCAATTGGCAGCGCAATTGGCTGGCTTTGAGTCCGACGTGCCCGTGGTGGTGCACTGCGCCAGCGGCGTGCGTAGCCAAAAAGCTGCGCAGCTGCTGCTGGCCAATGGCTTTGCCGAAGTGTACTCGCTGCGCAACGGCCTGGCCGACTATTAAGTAGCTGCTGTTACGCGGCAGTAATCGTCTGCTCCGGTCGGACCGCCCTAGGCGGTCGGACCGGTGGTATCGCCTGATAACGCTTCCTTAAGCACCGTCCTGCTGCGGGCCGGGCCAGGCCGCCAGGCGCGCCCGGATGTGCGCGAGCCGGGCCTGCTTGGGCGTGCTGCGCCGGGCCAGGGCCGTGGCCGTCCAATACCGATGGCCCGTGAGGAACTGCTCCTGCAGCTGAAACCAGGCAAATTCGTCGGCGATAAGCTGGCGGACCGTCAGCTCGCGGAAAAGGCTGGTGGAGATGGGCACGAAATCGGGCCGGCCGAGGTAGTCGAGGTCGGCATCGCAGAGGATTTGGGCCAGGTGGCAGCGGGGGGCCTGCGGGTACTGGGTGGCGATAATCAGGGCACATATCAGCTCAATCTGGCCCGGCGAGTAGCCGAAGTCCGGCAGCGTGGCACGGCCCATCTCGCAGCCCCGGGTTTCGTGGCCCGCGTACGTGTGCAGGAAGCCCGCATCGTGGTACAGGGCCGCCGTGCGGAGCAGCGCCAGGGTTTCGGCATCGGTCACGCCTTCGGCGGCGGCCAGCGTCTGGGCCGCCTGCGCCACGTCGAGGGTATGGGCCAGGCTGTGGTAGTAGAGGGTGGGGGCCAGGCCCCGGCGCAGCTCGCGCACAATAAACGCTTCGGCAGAGGAGGCTTGCATAGGGAAGGGGCGAATGCGGTGAGGGGATGAAACGAGGCGGAGCAGGCCGGTTGAAAAAGCAGGGGCAAGTCAAAACCGGGCCCAATGGCGGCTACTAATGCACTACTGCTGAGAAATTAAGAAGCTGCAATAAATTTAGATATGATTTATTACAAGGCAAAATTATTCGCTACCTTGATTAGGTATCGAATTTGGCCCGCTAGTTATGAAGGAGGAAATTAATTTCGTCAAACAGGTTTTTAGCAAGTAATATATTGAAAATGAAGGTAATATACTGACTTAATGATGTCTGTTAAAAGCGGAGTGGCGTAATTAATTCATCTTTGTGCGACCAATGCGGGCCGGCACACCGTCGGGCCCTGTTGGTGTTGTCCGCCCCGGCGGTCTGGCCGTAATTTTCGCCCAGTTCCCACTCGCTTCTGCCCCTGATGATGTCCTGCCAATCCTATTGCTTTTCGTTCCGGCTACCGTGGCCGCGACCAGCAATACAGTACGGACAGGGTACGCGTTTCCCCGTCGCCGTCAAGCCCCAGCTTTGTATATGAGATGGATTCTTACGGTGTTGATTTTCTGGGTGATGTGTGGGCCGGCGGTTGGCCGGCAGCACTACTGGGAGGCCGATTATGATTCGCTGACCCGTGCCTTGCCGCAACAGGCTTCTGACATGGCCCGCCTGCGGGTGGTGCAGCACCTGATAGACCTGCACCCCACCAACGTACAGGCCCTGCCGCTGCTCGACCAGCTGCTGCGTCTGAACCAGAAACTGCAGCTGCTGGAGGCGGCCCCTTACCGGCACCTGCGCAACGGCCTGGTGCTGTGGCAGCAAGGTGGCGCCGATGCGGCCGCCCTGGATACCATGAAGGTAGCCGTGACGGAATTCGACCGCCTGGGCCGGCCCATTCCGTGGCTGCTGATTGATTTGGTGACGCTCTACAACCGGCTGAGCCGCATGGATTCCCGCCAGCGCTACTACGAGAAAAAGCTGGCCTACTACCGGGTGCACAACGCCACCGAGAACATCGCCGCCTGCTACGTGTCGCAGGGCGGCTACTACCGGCGCATGGGCGACTACAATCGCACCCTAAACAGCGTGCTGCGCGCCGCCGACCTGGTGCGCACCTACGACCGGCTGCTCTACGTGCGTGAGCTGCTGGTGACCGGGGCCGTGTACGCCGACTGGGGCAACCGCGCCAAGGCCGTGCAGTACTTGGGCCAGGCCCTGCGCCTGCCGGAGTTTCGGCGCATCCAGGGCCTGGAGCGGGTATTTACCTTTCTGGCGCTGTCGCGCCTCTACGCCGAGGGCAACCACCCCAATACCGCCCTGCGCATGGTGGATTCGGTGCTGGCCACCCACAGCGGCGATGCCGCCGAGCGCAAGCTCAGCCAGGCCTATGCGCTGGTGCAAAAGGGGCGGGTGCTGCTGCAAATGCAGCGGGTAGCGTCGGCGGGCCAGCTCCTGCAGCAGGCGCAGCAGCTCGACGATTCGCTGCACATCCCCATGTCGGGCAGGCCCGGCGAGTTTGAGCTGGATGCCGCCTGGGCCCGGTATTACACGGCCCGGCACGACGATGCCCGCGCCGAAAAGCACTGGCTACAGGCTTATCGCAAGGCCACGGCCGGCCGCGTTGAGCGCCTGCGGCCCGAATACCTGAAGCAGCTCATTGCCTTCTACGACGACCGCAACCGGCCGGCCGAGGCGCAGCGCTACTCCCACGCCTACATCGCCCTCACCGATACCCTCAATGCGGCCCAGAACACTTTTCATGTGGCGCAGTACGAAAGCGAGCGGCTGGAGCAAACCCAGAACGCCCGAATTACCAGCCTGAAACAGGACCAGGCGGTGCAGGCCATGCGCCTGCGCCTGGGCCAGTGGCTGCTGCTGGGCGCCCTGCTCACGGTGCTGCTGGTGTCGGCCCTGGGCGTGTTTATCTATCGCCAGCTGCAGGTGAACCGGCGCACCCTGGACCAGCTGCGCCAAACGCAGAGCCAGCTGGTGCAGGCCGAGAAAATGGCTTTCCTGGGCGAGCTCACGGCCGGCATTGCCCACGAGCTGCAAAACCCGCTCAACTTCATGAAAAACTTCGCCGAAGTCAGCACCGACCTCGTCGACGGCATGAACCCGCAGCACAATGGCCACGTGCCGGTGCTGGAAACCGAGATTCTGGCCGGCCTGAAGCAAAACCTCCAGCAAATCAGCCAGCACGGGCAGCGGGCATCGTCCATTATTAAGGACATGCTGGAGCACTCGCGCTCCGGCACCGGCGAGTGCGTGCCCGGCGACCTAAACGCGCTGGCCGCCGATTCGCTGGCGCTGGCTTACCAGGGCCTGCGCACCACCGACAAAGACTTTTACGCCACCCTGAGCAAGGAGCTCGACCCCAGCCTGGAGCAGGTAGTGATGGTGACGCAGGATATGGGCCGCGTGCTGCTGAACCTGTGCACCAACGCCCTGCACGCCGTGCGCCAGCGCCAGCGCGACCTGGCGCAGCCGGGAGCCGGCGGGCCGGCCAACTACCAGCCCACCGTGACGGTGCGCACCCGCCGCGCTGCCGGTAGCCCGGTGGTGGAAATCCTGATTTCTGACAACGGCACGGGAATGTCGGAGCAGGTGCGGGAAAAAATCTTCCAGCCCTTCTTCACCACCAAGCCGCCCGGCGAGGGCACCGGCCTGGGCTTGTCGCTGAGCTACGACATCGTGACCAAGGGCCACGGCGGTACCCTCACCGTAGAAACCCGCGAGGGCGAAGGCACCGAATTCCTCATCACCCTGCCCGCCTGAGCTGTGGAGAAGCCAGCCAACCAGACGGGCCGCCGCGCCACCACCAGCTGGGCCATGGGCCTGCGCCGCGCGGCGCTGGATTGGGGCCTGCGCGCGGCCGTGGCCATTGGCGTGCTGCTGAGCACCCCCCCTTCTGTGCACGCCCAAAACCCCGCCACCGACCGCCTCCGGGCCAAGGTGCAGGCTAATATCCAACCCGATGCCTCTCGCGTCAACAGCCTCAACGCCCTGGCCCTGGAGCTGCGCAACAACGCACCCGACGAGTCGGCCAGCCTGTTTGAGGAGGCGCGCCAGCTGGCGCAGCTGCTGGGCTACACCGCCGGCGCGGCCGAGGCCGAGCTGGGCCTTGGGTTTTACCACCGCCACCGCAGCGAGTTCCCTTTGGCCGAGAGCTTTTCGGAGCAGGCCCGGCGCGATTTTGAGCGGGTGGGCGACCGCATCGGGCAAACCCGCAGCCTCTACAACCAGTCGAACGTGTATTCGGAACAGGGCCTGTACGCCAAATCCCTGCAGGCCAACCTGCGTGGCCTGGCCCTGGCCGAGGCAGTCCACAGCCCCAAATGGCTGGCCTTTCTCAACACCCAGTTGGGCATTACCAGTACCTATCTGCGCGAGTATGAGAATGCCCGGCGCTACCTCACGCAGGGCCTGTACTGGGCCCGGCGCTCGGGCGACCAGCCCGGCATCGGCCATGCCTATTCCGGGCTGGGCAACCTCTACCGCACCCAGGGACAGTGGGCCACCGCCCAGTACAACTACGAGCAGGATGCCAAGATATTCCGGCAGCTGAAGGACGAGGGCGGGCTGTTGTTCGAGGGAATTAACGTTGCTGATATGGAAGAGCGGCAGGGCCATTACCCCGAAGCGTTTGCCAACGCCCGCCGCAGCTTGCGGCTCGCCCTGCGCCTGCGCGCCGTGGGCGAAGTGCCCCGGGCAGAGCTGGTGCTGGCCCGTACTTTTCTACACATCGGCCGCCCGGATAGCGCCATTTTTTACGCCCTGCGCACCTTGCAGGCCACGCGCCGCAGTGGGGCCCGGCAATATAGCCGCGACGCCAGCCAGATACTGGCGCAGGCCTCGGCCCGGCGCGGTAATTTTGCGGCCGCCTACCGCTACGAAAAGTTGTTTGGCGCCTATCGCGACACCCTCAACAGCAGCGACCTGCAGCGCCAGGCCGCCGTGCTGGAATACCGCGCCGAGCTGGCCAAGAAGCAAGCCCAGATTGGCCGGCTCACTAGCAACAGCTGGCTCATTCAATCCCAGAACCGCCAGCAGGGCTGGCTGCTGCTGGCCGCCCTGCTGGGCCTGGGGGCCGTGGGCACCCTAAGCGCCGTGCTCTGGCGCAACAATCGCGAAAAGCAGCGGGCCTACGCCCTGCTCAAGCACCAGCAGGACGAGCTGCACGCCGCCCAGAGCCAGCTGGTAGCGGCCGAGAAATGGGCTTTTGTGGGCGAGCTTTCGGCCGGCATTGCCCATGAGCTGCAGAACCCGTTGGCGTTCATGAAAAACTTTGCCGATGTGAGCGTGGGCCTGCTCGACCACAGCCCCGCCGCGCAGCCCGCCGGCCTGGAACAGGAAATTATGGCTGGCCTGAAGCAGAACCTGCTCAAAATCAGCCAGCAGGGCCAGCGGGCTTCCGCCATCATCACCGATATGCTGGCTCATGCCCGCACCGGCGCGGGGCCGCGCGTGCCCACCGAGCTCAATGCCCTGGTGGCCGAGGCGCTGGCGCTGGCCTACCAGGGCCTGCGCGTGCAGGACGCCACCTTCCATGCCACGCTGGTGCAGGACTTTACCCCCAATCTGGGGCTGGTAGCCGTGGTGCCCTCCGACCTCACCCGCGTGCTGGTAAACCTGTGCACCAATGCCCTGCACGCCGTGCGCCAGCAGGCCGAAGCAGCCGAAGTGGCCTACCAGCCCACCGTGACGGTGGGGACGCGCCAGACCGCCGCCGGCACCGTCGAAATTACCGTGCATGACAACGGCACGGGAATGCCGGCGCAGGTGCGGGAAAAAATCTTTCAGCCCTTCTTCACCACCAAGCCGATGGGCGAGGGCACAGGCCTGGGCCTGTCGCTCAGCCACGAGATTGTGACCAAGGGCCACGGCGGCACCCTGGCCGTGGAAAGCGAAGAGGGCAAAGGCACCGAATTCATCATCAGTCTGCCAACTGGCGGCAAAGCTTAACGGCGGGGGTAGTAGATTTCAGCCGTTTGGGCGGGCCCGAAACCGGGCCCGGGAAAAATTCAGCCGCACTACCCAACTTTGCGGTGGCCCGCGCGCCGTTTCTCTGCTCTACTTTCTTGCTTCTGCGCTTCTTCCCCTATGGCTCACTCGGCTGGTTACGGCGACCTTTTTTACCTGGCTCCGATGGCGTATGGCATCATGCGCGGCCTGAGCCGGTTTCTGGACCTGCCGCAGCGGCTGCCGCGCTGGCACCGGGCGCTGAATTATATCTGGGTGCCGGCGGCGGCGTTTGTGTTCATTTCGGTGGCGCTCAGGTTCAAATCGCCGGTGCTGGGCGATGTGTACTGGCTGCTGGTATTGTTTGCCCTGCTGGGCGTGCTGCTGGCCGTGCGGCACTACCGCCCGGCGCGTACGCTGCTGTTTGCCACGGCCCCGTTTGTGGTCTACAAAGTGCTCGAAATCATTATTGAAGATTCCAACGGTAAGATTCCCAAGAGCTTCGATGCCTTCCTTGGTACAACGCAGGGCTTTGTCATCATCTGGCTGATTACGTTTGTTTTCATTGCCCGCAGCCAGAAAAAGCAGCTCGAAAAAGAGCGGGTGCTGCGCGAAGAGGAAGAAAAAGCCAAACGCCTCATCGAGGCCCAAAACGTGGAGCTGGAGCGCCTGGTGGCCGAGCGCACCGCCGCCCTCACGCAGCAGGCCCAGGAGCTGAGCGGGGCCCTCGTGGAGCTGCGCACCACGCAGGCCCAGCTCATTCAGGCCGAGAAAATGGCGAGCCTGGGGGAGCTCACGGCGGGCATTGCCCACGAGATTCAGAACCCGTTGAATTTCGTCAACAACTTTGCCGAGGTCAGCGCCGAGCTGGTGGAGGAGCTGGAAGAAGAGCAAACCCGCTCCGTACGCGACCTGGAGCTGGAAGCCGAGCTGCTGGGCGACCTCAAGCAGAACCTGGTCAAAATCAACCAGCACGGGCAGCGGGCGGCCGGTATCGTGCGGGGCATGCTCGAACACAGCCGGGCCAGCACCGGCGAGCGTGCGCCGACCGACGTCAACCAGCTCGCCGACGAGTACCTGCGCCTGGCCTACCACGGGCTTCGGGCTAAAGACAAGACGTTCAACGCCACGCTGGAAACCGACTTTGCGCCGGCCCTGCCCCTGGTCGATGCCGTGAGTGGCGACCTGGGCCGGGTGCTGCTGAACCTGTTCACCAACGCCTTCTACGCCGTGCGCCAGCGCCAGCAGGCGGGCGAGGCGGGCTACGCGCCTACCGTCGGCGTGGGCACCGCGCGCGCGAACGGCCACGTCGAAATCCGGGTGACGGACAATGGCACGGGCATGCCGCCCGAGGTGCAGCAGAAAATCTTCCAGCCTTTTTTCACCACCAAGCCCACGGGCGAGGGCACGGGCCTGGGGCTTTCGCTCAGCCACGATATCGTAGTGCAAGGCCACGGCGGCACGCTCACCGTCGAGAGCCAGCCCGGCCAGGGCACCACCTTCACCATTTCCTTACCCGCTTAGCCGTGTCCTCTTTTCCCCCACGCCCGCCGGCCCGCCGGTGCTGGCTGCCGCTGGTGTTCCTCCTGCTCCTTAGCGGCCCGCTGGCCGCCCAGTCCAGCCGCCGCTACTGGGAGGCCAACCCCGACTCGCTGCGCCGGGTGCTGGCCACCCAGCGCGCCGACACGGCCCGTCTGCGCACCCTCCAGCACCTGGCCAATTTAGCCCCGGTTGCGAGCGAAGGCGCAATGCAGGAACGAGACTACGAAGAGCTGGTTGCCCTGACCAGCCGCCTGCATCGCCCCGAGCAGCGAGCCTACCGCCTGCTGCTGCACGGTAACCAACTCCTCCAACGCAAGGTCCTGATTCCCGCGCTCGACAGCCTGAAAGCGGCCATCGCGGAGTTTGACCGCCTGCACCGGCCGGTGCCGATACTGCTGATTTCCATCCGCTTCCTGTTCAACGCCGCGGGCCAGCCGCAAGCCAGGCGGGCCTATTACGAAGGCCAGCTGGCCACCTACCGCCGGCGGGGCGATGCCGTCAGCATGACGGCCTGCTACCATGGCCTGGCCGGCTACTACTACTTGCTGGGCAACTACAACCAGGCCATTGGCTATTACCTGCAAGCGGCCGAAGGGTACCGAGCTTTTAGTAGGGGCACTTCCCTCAATGAGTTCGCGACGGCTGGCCAGATGTATGCCGAGTGGGGCAACCTGGACAAGGCGCTGTATTATCTGCGGCAGTCCCTGGCGGGGTCCCTGGCGGGGCAAGGCAACCCGGACGATAGCTACCGGAACCTGCAGATGGCCGCGGTGCAGCTGCAAGTGCATAATTATCCGGCCGCGCTGCACGCCATCGACCGGGCCCTGGCGGCCGCAGCCCGTGATACCGCTAACGATGCTGCGTTAAAACCCATTGCACTGGTGCTAAAAAGCGCGGTGCTGCTGGCGCAGCGGCGCCCGCGCGAAGCCGGACCGCTGCTGCGCACGGCCCAGCACCTGGCCGACTCGCTCCAGTTGCCTTTCAGCAGCGGCAACGGCACTTTGGAGCTGGAGGCGACCTGGGCGCGGTATTACGAGGCCCTGGGCGACAGCGCCCGCGCCGAAAGCTATTGGCTGGCTGCTTCCCGCACGGTCCGGCGGGTCGGTTTCGCCTCGGAGCGCCTGGCCTATCTGCACGAGCTGGCCCGCTTCTACCAGCAGCACCGCCGGCCGGCCGTGGCGGCCACTTACGCGCTGGCGGCCCTGGGCCTGGCCGACACCCTGCGGGCGGCCGAAGGTGCCCTGAATGTAACGCGCTACGAAACCGACCAGGCTCAACAAACCCAGCAGGCGCGCATCGCGGGCCTGCGCCTGGCCCAGGTGCAGGACGCGGCCCGGGCGCGGCGCCAGCGCCTGCTGCTGGGCGCCGCGCTGGCCGTGCTGGCCCTGCTGGCCGGCCTGGGCTTCGTGTTGTGGCGCGGCAATCGCCGCCAGCAGCAAGCCAACGCGCAGCTGGAAGCCCAGCGCGACGAAACCGCGCAGGCGCTGAAGAATTTGCAGACCACGCAGGCCCAGCTCATTCAGGCCGAGAAAATGGCGAGCCTGGGGGAGCTCACGGCGGGCATTGCCCACGAGATTCAGAACCCGTTGAACTTCGTCAACAACTTTGCCGAGGTCAGCGCCGAGCTGCTAACGGAGCTGAAAGAAGCCCAGGCCGCAGGCGACTTTGAAGAAGTCATGGCGTTGGCCGACGACCTGACCCAGAACCTGGTCAAAATCAACCAGCACGGGCAGCGGGCGGCCGGTATCGTGCGGGGCATGCTCGAACACAGCCGGGCCAGCACCGGCGAGCGGGCGCCGACCGACGTCAACCAGCTCGCCGACGAGTACCTGCGCCTGGCCTACCACGGGCTTCGGGCTAAAGACAAGACGTTCAACGCCACGCTGGAAACCGACTTTGCGCCGGCCCTGCCCCTGGTCGATGCCGTGAGTGGCGACCTGGGCCGGGTGCTGCTCAACCTGTTCACCAACGCCTTCTACGCCGTGCGCCAGCGCCAGCAGGCGGGCGAGGCGGGCTACGCGCCCACCGTCGGCGTGGGCACCGCGCGCGCGAACGGCCACGTCGAAATCCGGGTGACGGACAATGGCACGGGCATGCCGCCCGAGGTGCAGCAGAAAATCTTCCAGCCTTTTTTCACCACCAAGCCCACGGGCGAGGGCACGGGCCTGGGGCTTTCGCTCAGCCACGATATCGTAGTGCAAGGCCACGGCGGCAGCCTCACCGTCGAGAGCCAGCCCGGCCAGGGCACCACCTTCACCATTTCCTTACCCGCTTAGCCATGTCCTCTTTTCCCCCACGCCCGCCGGCCCGCCGGTGCTGGCTGCCGCTGGTGTTCCTCCTGCTGCTCAGCGGCCCGCTGGCCGCCCAGTCCGGCCGCCGCTACTGGGAGGCCAACCCGGACTCGCTGCTCCGGGTGCTGGCCACCCAGCACGCCGATACGGCCCGCCTGCGCACCCTGCTGCACCTCTACGATACTTCGAACCTCCTGTTGGTGGGCCTCTTTAACGTGCCTTTAGGCCCACAATTAGGGGAGTTGGTGCAGCTCACGCGCCGGCAGCAGCGTCCTGATGCCCCCGCCTTCCGCCTGAGCTATGCTGCGGTGCGGCTCGCCCAGGCGGAGCCCGCGCGCGCCCTCGACAGCCTGCGGGCGGCGGTCGAAGTGTTCGACCGCGTGGGGCGGCCCATTCCGTTCGTACTCGCAGCGGTGGCGTCTTATTTCCGACGGCTCAAGCAGCGGGCGGCGCAAATAGCCTATTTCGAAGCCAAGCTGGCACGGTACCAAGCCCGCGGTGCCCGGGAAAATACTTCCCGCAGCTACCATGCGCTGGGCGGCCCTTTCGTGGAACAGGGAGATTACAACCGGGCCATCAGCCACTACCTGCGCGCGGCGGACTTGGCCGTCACCTACGACCGGTCGTTTCAAGAAAGTGAGCTTCAAGTAGTGGGCAACTATTACGCCGAGTGGGGCAACCCGACCAAGGCCCTGTACTTCCTGCGCCAGTCGTTGGCCGTGGATGCAACCTTGCCCCGGCGCAATGGCCTCGACTGGAACTGCTACACGTACTGGGCTATGGCCCAGGCCTACCGCCAGCTGCGCAACTATCCCGCAGCCCTGCGCTATGCCAACCTGTCCTTAGCTGGTGTCCCCACCGACACCACCCGCATCTATGCGGCTCAAGTTCCAGCTGTTCAGGCATACGGCTTGGTGGTCAAAAGCGCGGTGCTGCTCGATATGAGACGCGTGGCCGAAGCCGGGCCCTTGCTGGCGCGGGCGCAGCACTTGGCCGACTCGCTCAAGCTAAACATCATCAGTTCCGATGGAGTTATCGAGTTGGATGCGACCTGGGCCCGCTACTACGCCGCCCGCAACGAGCCGGCCCGCGCCGAAGCCGCTTGGCTCACCGCCTTTCGAAAGGCCCGCGAGATGAAGATTGTGCCGCTGCGCTTGGTCTACCTGCGCGCGCTGGCCGACTTCTACGCCCAGCGCGGAAAGGACGGGCCTGCCGGCCGCTACGCCCGCACGGCCCTGGCCTTGAGCGACTCACTCGGCGCCCGGCAGGGCGCCTTTCACGTGGCCGGCTACGAAGCCGAGCGTGCCGAGCAGGCCCAGCAGCAGCGCATCGCCGCCTTGCGCTTGGCCCAGGTGCAGGACGCCGCCCGCGCCCGCCGCCAGCGCCTGCTGCTGGGGGCCACGCTGGCGGTGCTGGCGTTGCTGGCGGGCCTGGGCGTGGTGCTGGGGCGCGCCAACCGCCAAAAGCAGTTCGCCAACGAGCAGCTCAACGAGCTCAACGCGGCCGTCACCCATCAGAAACAAGGCCTGCAGACCCAGCGCGACCAGCTCGACGCCTCCCTGACGGAGCTGCGCACCACGCAGGCCCAGCTCATTCAGAAAGAGAAGATGGCGAGCCTGGGCGAGCTCACGGCCGGCATCGCCCACGAGATTCAGAACCCGTTGAACTTCGTCAACAACTTCTCCGAGGTCAGCAGCGAGCTGCTGGCCGAGCTGGCCGAGGAACAAATACGCCCGGAACGCGACGCTGGCTTGGAAGCGGAGCTGGTGAGCGACCTGCGGCAGAACATGCAAAAAATCACCCAGCACGGGCAGCGGGCCGCCGGCATCGTCAAGGGCATGTTGGAGCACTCCAGTTCCGCCGCTGGCGAGCGCGAGCCCACCGACTTGAACCGCCTCTGCGACGAGTACCTGCGCCTGGCCTACCAGGGCCTGCGGGCCAAGGACAAATCCTTCAACGCTGCCCTCAGCACCGACTTCTTGGCCGACTTGCCGCGGGTCACGCTAGTGGGCGCCGACGTGGGGCGAGTGTTGCTGAACCTGTTCACCAACGCCTTTTACGCCGTGCGCCAGCGCCAGCAGCAGGGCGAGCCTGGCTACCAGCCCCAGGTCGGCGTGCGCACCGTGCTGCTCAATCAGCAGGTCCAGATTCAGGTGACGGATAACGGCACGGGCATGAGCGAAGCCATCCAAAGCAAGATTTTCCAGCCTTTTTTCACCACCAAGCCCACGGGCGAGGGCACGGGCCTGGGGCTTTCGCTCAGCCACGATATCGTAGTGCAAGGCCACGGCGGCAGCCTCACCGTCGAGAGCCAGCCCGGCCAGGGCACCACCTTCACCATTTCCTTACCCGCTTAGCCGTGTCCTCTTTTCCCCCACGCCCGCCGGCCCGCCGGTGCTGGCTGCCGCTGGTGTTCCTCCTGCTGCTCAGCGGCCCGCTGGCCGCCCAGTCCAGCCGCCGCTACTGGGAGGCCGACCCGGACTCGCTGCGCCGGGTGCTGGCCACCCAACGCACCGATACGGCCCGCCTGCGCACGCTGATGCATTTGGTGGATACTGGAGAGGGTAATATCGCTCACCTCGCCGAGTTGAGCGCCTTATCGGGCCGCCTGCACCGGCCCGAGCACCGGGCCTACCGCCTGCTGCTGCACGGCAAACAGCTCGCTGCACGCCGAGCGGTTGTTCCCGCCCTCGATAGCCTGCAGGCGGCCATTGCCGCGCTCGACCGCCTGCACCGGCCGGTGCCGTGGCAGCTGATTTCCATCCGCTTCCTGTTCAACGCCGCGGGCCAGCCGCAAGCCAAGCGGGCCTATTACGAAAGTCAGCTGGCTACCTACCGCCGGCGGGGCGATGCCGTCAGCATGACGGCCTGCTACCATGGCCTGGCCGGCTACTACAACTCGCTGGGCAACTACAACCAGGCCATTGGCTATTACCTGCAAGCGGCCGAAGGGTACCGAGCTTTTAGTAGGGGCACTTCCCGCGATGAGTTCGCGGCGGCTGGCCAGTTGTATGCCGAGTGGGGCAACCTGGACAAGGCGCTGTATTATCTGCGGCAGTCCCTGGCGGGGCAAGGCAACCCGGACGATAGCTACCGGAACCTGCAGATGGCCGCGGTGCAGCTGCAAGTGCATAATTATCCGGCCGCGCTGCACGCCATCGACCGGGCCCTGGCGGCCGCAGCCCGTGATACCACCAACGATGCTACGTTAAAACCCATTGCACTGGTGCTAAAAAGCGCGGTGCTGCTGGCGCAGCGGCGCCCGCGCGAAGCCGGACCGCTGCTGCGCACGGCCCAGTACCTGGCCGACTCGCTCCAGTTGCCTTTCCGCAGCGGCTACGGCACTTTGGAGCTGGAGGCGACTTGGGCGCGGTATTACGAGGCCCTGGGCGACAACGCCCGCGCCGAAAGCTACTGGCTGGCTGCTTCCCGCACGGTCCGGCAGGGCGGTTTCGCCTCGGGGCGCCTGGCCTATCTGCACGAGCTGGCCCGCTTCTACCAGCAGCACCGCCGGCCGGCCGTGGCGGCCACTTACGCGCTGGCGGCCCTGGGCCTGGCCGACACCCTGCGGGCGGCCGAAGGTGCCCTGAATGTAACGCGCTACGAAACCGACCAGGCTCAACAAACCCAGCAGGCGCGCATCGCGGGCCTGCGCCTGGCCCAGGTGCAGGACGCGGCCCGGGCGCGGCGCCAGCGCCTGCTGCTGGGCGCCGCGCTGGCCGTGCTGGCCCTGCTGGCCGGCCTGGGCTTCGTGTTGTGGCGCGGCAATCGCCGCCAGCAGCAAGCCAACGCGCAGCTGGAAGCCCAGCGCGACGAAACCGCGCAGGCGCTGAAGAATTTGCAGACCACGCAAACCCAGCTCATTCAGGCCGAGAAAATGGCCAGCCTGGGGGAGCTCACGGCGGGCATTGCCCACGAGATTCAGAACCCGTTGAACTTCGTTAATAACTTTGCCGAGGTCAGCGCCGAGCTGCTAACGGAGCTGAAAGAAGCCCAGGCCGCAGGCGACTTTGAAGAAGTCATGGCGTTGGCCGACGACCTGACCCAGAACCTGGTCAAAATCAACCAGCACGGGCAGCGGGCGGCCGGTATCGTGCGGGGCATGCTCGAACACAGCCGGGCCAGCACCAGCGAGCGGGCGCCGACCGACCTCAACCAGCTCGCCGACGAGTACCTGCGCCTGGCCTACCACGGGCTTCGGGCTAAAGACAAGACGTTCAACGCCACGCTGGAAACCGACTTCGTGCCGGCTCTGCCCCTGGTCGATGCCGTGAGTGGCGACCTGGGCCGGGTGCTGCTGAACCTGTTCACCAACGCCTTCTACGCCGTGCGCCAGCGCCAGCAGCTGGGCGAGGCGGGCTACGCGCCCACCGTCGGCGTGGGCACCGCGCGCGCGAACGGCCACGTCGAAATCCGGGTGACGGACAACGGTTCGGGCATGCCGCCCGAGGTGCAGCAGAAAATCTTCCAGCCTTTTTTCACCACCAAGCCCACGGGCGAGGGCACGGGCCTGGGGCTTTCGCTCAGCCACGATATCGTAGTGCAAGGCCACGGCGGCAGCCTCACCGTCGAGAGCCAGCCCGGCCAGGGCACCACCTTCACCATTTCCTTACCCGCTTAGCCGTGTCCTCTTTTCCCCCACGCCCGCCGGCCCGCCGGTGCTGGCTGCCGCTGGTGTTCCTCCTGCTGCTCAGCGGCCCGCTGGCCGCCCAGTCCAGCCGCCGCTACTGGGAGGCCAACCCGGACTCGCTGCGCCGGGTGCTGGCCACCCAGCGCGCCGATACGGCCCGACTGCGCACCCTGCTGCACCTCTACGATACTCCGAGCCTCCTCTTTAACGTGTCTTTAGGCCCACAATTAGGGGAGTTGGTGCAGCTCACGCGCCGGCAGCAGCGTCCTGATGCCCCCGCCTTCCGCCTGAGCTATGCTGCGGCGCGGCTCGCCCAGGCGGAGCCCGCGCGCGCCCTCGACAGCATGCGGGCGGCGGTCGAAGTGTTCGACCGCGTGGGGCGGCCCATTCCGTTCGTACTCGCAGCGGTGGCGTCTTATTTCCGACGGCTCAAGCAGCGGGCGGCGCAAACAGCCTATTTCGAAGCCAAGCTGGCACGGTACCAAGCCCGCGGTGCCCGGGAAAACACTTCCCGCAGCTACCATGCGCTGGGCGGCCCTTTCTTGGAACAGGGAGATTACAACCGGGCCATCAGCCACTACCTGCGCGCGGCGGACTTGGCCGTCACCTACGACCGGTGGTTTCAAGAAAATGAGTTGAAAGTGGTCGGCTACTGCTACGCCGAATGGGGCAACTCGGCCAAGGCCCTGTACTATCTGCGCAAGTCGCTGGCTGTACACCGCTCCTTGCTGGCTGCACACCCCTCCCGGTACGACCGGCTCACCTCCTCCCTGGCGTACACTTACCGGGGCATGGCCCAGGCCTATCGCCAGTTGCACGACTACCCCGCTGCCCTGCGCTACGCCCGGCTCTCGGGGGCGAATAGCCCCGCTGACACCCTCCGCGACATGGCCAGTTTCGTGCTTCAGATGCGTGCCTATGGGCTGGTGGCCGAAAGCGCGGTGCTGCTCGACATAGGCCGCGTAGCCGATGCCAGACCCCTGCTGGTGCGGGCGCAGCACTTGGCCGATTCGCTCAAGATGGGCCTCACTTCCTCCAACGGCTCCTTTGAGCTCGATGCCACCTGGGCGCGCTACTACGTCGCCCGTAACGAGCCGGTCCGCGCCGAAACCGATTGGCTCACGGCCTACCGCAAGGCCCGCGAAGCCAAGCTGGTGCCCCTGCGGCTGTCCTACCTGCGCGCGCTGGCCGACTTCTACGTCCAGCGTGGGCAAACCGAACCCGCCGGCCGCTACGCCCGCCTCGGCTTGGCCCTGAGCGACTCGCTCAGCACCCAGCAAGGCGCCTTTCACGTGGCCGGCTACGAAGCCGAGCGTGCCGAGCAGGCCCAGCAGCAGCGCATCGCCGCCTTGCGCTTGGCCCAGGTGCAGGACGCCGCCCGCGCCCGCCGCCAGCGCCTGCTGCTGGGGGCCACGCTGGCGGTGCTGGCGTTGCTGGCGGGCCTGGGCTTCGTCCTCTGGCGCGCCAACCGCCAAAAGCAGTTCGCCAACGAGTAGCTCAACGAGCTCAACGCGGCCGTCACCCATCAGAAACAAGGCCTGCAGACCCAGCGCGACCAGCTCGACGCCTCCCTGACGGAGCTGCGCACCACGCAGGCCCAGCTCATTCAGGCCGAGAAGATGGCGAGTTTGGGCGAGCTCACGGCGGGCATTGCCCACGAGATTCAGAACCCGTTGAACTTCGTTAATAACTTTGCCGAGGTCAGCGCCGAGCTCATCACCGAGCTGGAAGAAGAGCAACAGAAACCCGACCGCGACCTGGAGCTGGAAGCCGAGCTGCTGACCGACCTCAAGCAGAACCTGCTCAAAATCAGCCAGCACGGCGGGCGGGCGGCCAGCATTGTGCGGGGCATGCTGGAGCACTCGCGCACCAGCTCCGGCGAGCGCACGCCCACCAACCTCAACCAGCTGGCCGACGAGTACCTGCGCCTGGCCTACCACGGCCTGCGCGCCAAAGACAAAACCTTCAACGCCACGCTCAAGCCCGATTTCGACCCCGTCCTGCCGCCTGTCGAGGTTATTGCCCAGGACCTGGGCCGGGTGCTGCTCAACCTGCTCAGCAACGCGTTTTATGCCGTGCGCCAGCGCCAGCAGCGCGGCGTGGCCGGCTACGCGCCCACCGTGGGCATCAGCACCCGGCGGGTGGGTGAGAAGGTGGAAATCCGGGTGCGCGACAACGGCCAGGGCATTCCCGAGGCCGTGCGGGCCAAAATATTTCAGCCTTTTTTCACCACCAAGCCCACCGGCGAGGGCACGGGCCTGGGCCTGTCGCTGAGCTATGATATTGTGACGCAGGGCCACGGCGGCACGCTCTCCGTGACGTCGGAGGAAGGCAGTTTTACCAAGTTTCTGATTAGCTTGCCTATTAATCAAACAGGCTGATTACTGGCAATGCCTCCGGCCCGGCCTTGCTCGGCACACCAGCCGCTGTGCTGCTCTCTTTTCTGGTTCTACCACAGGATTTCACTGCTAAGCTACTGAACCATTGGCTGTATTTGGCGGTTTGGGCGGGGCTTTGGCCGGTGGCTTGGTGAATAAGCGCCGGCGGTATCAGTCACTTTTTTTCCCCTTAGAACCAATTCGTTGATTTCTATTATTTCCCGGATTTCAGCTTTCCGTAGGCTTGGCTGGCTGGGCATCTGGTTGGCTGTGCTGGTAGCCGGCCCAAAGCCGGTGGTGGCCGGAATCCCGTCGCCGGGAGTGGCCGTAGACAGCCTGCGCCACCTGCTGACGCTGCCCCAGACCGACTTCAACCGCGTGACGCTGCTCTGCCAAATCAGCGACCAGCTCTGGACCCAGCACACCGACTCGGCCGCCGTGTACGCCAACAAGGCCTTGGCTCTGGCCCGCCGCATCCATTACCGGCAGGGCGAGGGCGCGGCCCTCAACCGCCTGGGGGCCGCCCTGCGCGAGAGCAACCTGGCGCGCTCGCTGGAGGTGTTTCAGCAGTCCTTGCACATTGCCGAAACCACCCACGACCAGGGCCTGATTGCCCAGAACCTGCGCAGCATCGGCATAATCTACGTGTACTTGCGCGACAAGCGCCAAGGCCTGGCCTACTACTTCCGGGCCCTGAAAATTGGCGAGCAGCTGCACGACGAGTACCGCACGGTGATTGAGCTGAGCAACATTGGCCTGGCGTATGACTTGTTCGGCCAGCTCGATTCGGCCCGGATTTTTCAGGAACGCGCCTACGCCCTGGCCCGCCGCCTGCACACCCCCACCAACTACATTCTGTACGGCCTGGGCAACGTGGCCCGCAAGAGCGGCCAGGTGGCGCCGGCCCGCACGTACTACCGCCAAAGCATCGCCGAGTCGAAGAAGGTACACCACCTGCGCAGCCTCAATTTCGCCTACGTGGGCTTGGCCGAGCTGTACCAGCAAACCGGGCAGCCCGATTCCAGTATTTACTACGCCCGGCTGGGCTGCCAGGCGGCCCAGAACAATGGTTTTCTGCGCGGCGTGCTCAACGCCAGCACGCTGCTTACCAAGGATTTTAAACAGCGCGGCCGCCCCGACAGCGCCCTCAAGTACCAGAGCCTCATGCTGGTGATGAAGGACACGCTGTTTGGCCAGGAGAAGGTGATGCGCCTGCAAAGCCTCAACTACCGCGAGCAGCAGCGCACGCAGGAAGTGGCCGCCAGCCATGCCGCGCTGCGGGCCCGCTACCGCACTGCCGCGCTGGTGGCCGGGCTGGTGGGCCTGCTGGTGCTGGCCGTGATTCTGGCCCGGCACGGCCGCCAGCAGCGGCGCGCCCGCATGGCGCTGGAGCAGTCGCTGGCCGAGCTCAAAACGGCCCAGGACCAGCTGGTGCAGCGCGAGAAAATGGCCTTTCTGGGCGAGCTCACGGCTGGCAT
The DNA here is from genome assembly GCF_018967865.2 of Hymenobacter siberiensis. Classification (NCBI taxonomy): domain Bacteria; kingdom Pseudomonadati; phylum Bacteroidota; class Cytophagia; order Cytophagales; family Hymenobacteraceae; genus Hymenobacter; species Hymenobacter siberiensis. Next base: position 4,308,634 of record NZ_JAHLZY020000001.1, on the reverse strand, counting down.
TGCCCACGAGCTGCAAAACCCGCTCAACTTCGTGAAAAACTTCGCCGAAGTAAGTGCCGAGCTGGTAGACGAAATCAACGGCGCCCCCCACAACTCCGCCCGCGACATCACCCTGGAACGCGAAATTCTGGATGGCCTGAAGCTGAACCTGCAGCAAATCAGCCAGCACGGGCAGCGGGCCACGTCCATCATCAAGGGCATGCTGGAGCACTCCCGCACCGGCAGCGGCCAGCGCGAGCCCACCAACCTCAACTCCCTCATCGAGGAAAGCCTGTGCCTGGCCTACCAGGGCCTGCGCACGAAGGATAAAGATTTTAACGCCGAGTTTATCACCCGGCTCGACCCCGCCCTGCCGCCAATGTCGGTGGTGACGCAGGACCTGATTCGGGTTCTCATTAACCTGTTTACCAACGCCTTTCATGCCATGCAGCAGCGCCAGCGCCGCCACTCTGGGCCCGGGTACCAGCCGGCCCTCACGGTGAGTAGCCGGGTGGTGGCGGAACAGGTCGAAATCAGCATTCGCGACAATGGTACGGGCATGTCTGACAAGGTGAAAGCCAAAATATTCCAGCCGTTTTTCACCACCAAGCCCGTGGGCGAGGGCACGGGCCTGGGCCTGTCCATGAGCCACGAAATAGTGACTAAGGGCCACGGCGGCACCCTCACCTTAGAAACCCGCGAGGGCGAGGGCACCGAATTCCTCATCCGCCTGCCGGCCTAAGCCGGTCCGCGCCCTACCTTTGGCCCCGACTACTTTTCCAGCCTCCGCCCCATGCAAATTCTGGTTGTTGATGATGAAACCGATGTGCGCGACCTGTTTTTGCAGCGCTTTCGCCGCGAAATCCGCAACGGCGAGATGAGCTTCAGCTTCGCTTTTTCGGGCGAGGAAGCCCTGACGTATCTGCGCGCCCACCAATCCGAGGTGCTCATCATTCTCTCCGACATCAACATGCCCGGCATGAGCGGCCTCGACCTGCTCGGCCACGTCAAGGAGGAGTTTGAGATGCCGCCCACCACCATGATAATGATTACGGCCTACGGCGACAATGCCAGCTACCAGCAGGCCATGAGCCTGGGGGCCAACGATTTTCTGACCAAGCCCGTCGATTTTGCCGTGCTCAAGGAAAAGCTTCAGCACCTGCTGCCCTAAGCCAACATAGAAAGGGGAGCGGTAATCTAAGTGCCATCCTTTTCCGACGTATTTTTGTCCAACTATTCGGCCTTCTGCCAATCCTTATGAAAACCAAGATTCTGGTGGTCGATGACGAAGCCGACCTCGAACTGCTTATCAAGCAGAAGTTTCGGCGCAAAATCCGGGAGAGTACCTACGAGTTTGTCTTCGCCACCAACGGCCAGGAAGCCCTCGACCGCATCCTCGAAAATCCGGATACCGATGTCATTCTCTCCGACATCAACATGCCGGTGATGGATGGCCTCACCCTGCTCACCCACACCCACACCGAGTACCCGGCCATGAAAACGGTCATCGTATCGGCCTACGGCGACATGGGCAACCTGCGCATCGCCATGAACCGGGGCGCGTTCGATTTCGTGGTGAAACCCGTCGATTTTGCCGACCTGGAACTCACCATCGAAAAAACCGCCGAGCAGGTGCGCCAGCTGCGCGACACGCTCCGCGCCATCCAGGAAAACAACATCCTGAAGATGTACGTCGATGAAACCGTGCTCAATTTCATGACGCGGCCCGACTTCGAAAACCGCCTCCTGGCCTCCGAAACTGTGGAAGCCACCGTGGTTTTTCTCGATATCTGCGGCTTTACCTCGCTGGCCGAAAAGCTGCCGCCCACCGACGTGGTGAGCCTGCTCAACACGTATTTTGACTTGGTAGTGAAGGAGTTTATTTCCCAGGGCGGCCACGTCGATAAGTTCATGGGCGATGCCGTGATGGCCGTGTTCCGGGGCGAGCACCACCTAGACCGCGCCATCGATGCGGCTCTCTCGGCCCGCACCGCGCTCCAGCAGAGCCAGGCCCCGCTGCCCCCCGGCTTCGACTACCGCCCCAAAGTGAGCATCGGCGTGAACACCGGCGAAGTCGTATCCGGCAACATCGGCTCCGCCTCCCTCAAACGCCTGGATTACACTGTGATTGGCGACGTCGTGAATATGTCGCAGCGTCTGCAGTCGGCCGCCAAAGCCGGCCAGGTTATCATCAGCGAAGCCGTGTATTTTAAGGTGAAAGGGTCCTTTCACTGCCAGTATGTTGATGAGGTAGTACTCAAGAACAAGGCGTTGCCGGTAAAGATTTACGAAGTAATGGAGTAGGGAATAGCGCTAATCAGAGCACGTCATGCTGAGCGCAGCCGAAGCATGACGTTGTTTTATACCCTAAACCCAACTCAGACCTCTACCCCGCCAGCTCGCGCATTTTCTCGTTCTGCGCCCTGATGCGCTGGCACAGCATGCGCAGGATATTGCGCAGCACCTCGCCGCGCTCCTCCATCAGGTCGTAGAAATCTTCCTGGTCGATGCGGAAGGCCAGTACTTCGCTCAGGGCCGCCGCCGTGGCTGAGCGCGGCTCGGCATCGAGCAGGGCCAGCTCGCCAAAAAAGTCGCCCGGCCCGAAGGTGGCCAGCTGCTGCGGGCCGTTGAAAATGCCCACCTGCCCATCGTGCAGGATGAACAGCGAGGTACCGATGTCGCCTTTGGCAAAAATCTCCTCGCCTTCCCGAAAGGTTACCTCCTTCATAATGGGCACGATACTACTGAGCACGTTTTCGGGCGTGGTGGCAAATAGGGCGGTGCTTTTCAGCACCACCACCCGCTCCAGGGCAGAAATGCGAGCGTCGGAAGTGGCGTGGGCGTGGCTCATTTCGAGGGGAAGATGAAGTTCGGAGAGGGGCACGCCACGGTGGGCAGCCAGCGCCCGGACCGCTACTCCGGCGCTTTCGCGTAACAGCAGGTAGGGCGAGGCGCAGTAGGGCCGCAGCAGGGCGGTCGCGTCGGTTTCGAGGGGCTGCCAGTGGCGCAGGGCCTGGCTTAGCGTCCAGGATGTGAAGGCGGTGTGGCCGTGGCGCAGCAGCAGCGTGGGCAGTGGCTCGGGCGTGGGCGGCGGCGCGTAGTGGTGCACGTGCGGCGGTGGGGCCACGGCGCTGCCGGCGGCGGCGCCCATTGGCACCAGGGTGTGATGATGAGCGGCCGGAGTCGGTACCGCCGTGAGTCCGGCAAACAGCCGCGCCTTCTCGGCCACGGGCGAGTCGTCGAGCAGCGCCTGCAAGCCCTGGTATACAGGTCGGGGGATGAGGTTGTCGAGGATTTCAAGGGCATTGGCCTGGCGCTCGCGGGCGGCGTGGGCCACGTTGCGCTGGGCCGTGGCTACCAGTTCGGCATCGTAGAGCAGGGCCAGCAGGCCAAACACACGCTGGTGCAAGAGGGTCAATTCGTAGTCGACGGTTGCGGCCAGGGCCGGGCGACCGTCGGCCACCACGCCTTGCAGCAGCTGCGCGGCCAGGCTGAATTCCTCGCGCAGCAGGTGCTCGAAGGTGGGCCGCTCGGCGGTGCGGGCCGGGAAGCGGCGCAGCGCCCGCAGCGCCAGCCCGCGCGAAAACAGGTGCGGGTGCCGGGCCAGCTCCAGCAGCACGGCGCGGCTGGCGGTGGTATCGAGGCGTTCGAGCACGGTGGCCAGGCGCTGCGGGTGGGCGGGCTCGGCCTCCTGCAGTAGCACCTGGCGCAGCAGCGGCACCACGGCCGGGCCCAGGGCCACAAGGCTGTCGGCGGCCCCGGCCCAGCGGTGCTTATCATCGAGGGCGGCGAGCAGGTGGTGGGCCAGTTCGAGATGACCCACGGTACCGATGGCGCGGAGCGCGGCTTGAGCTACCTCCGGCTCGGAGCTGGCGAGGTGGCGCTCAATCAATTGCTGCTGAACATCCAGCGGGTAGAAACGTAGTAGTGCCAGTGCCGCCTGGTGCGCGCCGGGATGCGTATCGGTCAGCAGGGCCCGCAAACTTTTGCGGGCAGCCACGTTGCCCGTTTCCAGTGTCAGGCATCCCTGAATAGCACCCTGCCGGGCAGCCAAATCAATCCCGGTCAAAAGCATATTCTGAACTGCTCTAACTGAATCGGGTGGGGTAGCAGTGGCTAATTCGCGGGCGGCTAATTCGCGTATTGCCGGAACCGGGTCGTGCTGGGCTAATCCTGCCAAAGTGTTGAGTGGCAGCGGTTGTGCCTCGGGGGTGGCCAGCAGGGCCAGCCGGATGCGCTCGTCGGGATGTTCGAGCAGGCGCGGGGCATGGGCGGGCAGCGACCTTGGCTCGTGCTTTCGTAGCCAGGCCACGGCATTCAGCACCTCGGTGGGGTGGGGGCTGAGCAGGTGGGCCAGCACGACGTGGCGGGCGGCATCGGGCAGGGCCAGCTCGGCGGTTTCGGCGAAGCGGCGGCCCAGGCCCTCCTTCAATTCGGCCAGATAATTCAGGTAGGTGCGGCGCAAAAACAGCAGCGCCAGCCCTAATAATGCGCCCATCCACACCAGGGGCAGGCCGCCATCGAGCAGGCCCGACGAACGCAGGCCGAAGAACAGCCCGCCCGTGAGGGCCATGCCCAGCGGCTCATAAAAACCTTTGGCCAGCGTGTGCGCCGCCAGCCGTTGCGGCGGGGCCAGCGGCTGAAACAGCACCAGAAACACGGGGTCGAACACGGTGCGCCGCAGCACTTCCAGCAACAAGTACAGCCCGCAATAGAAGGCCAGCTGCCCGGTTTGCGAGTAGCCGCTAGCCACCTTGAAACCGCCGAACACGGCCAGCGCCACCAGCGCTACCACTGGCAGTAGCCGCAAGGACCATTGTACGCCGTAGCGCTCCAGCGCCTGCCGGCTCACCAGCAGCTTGAAGAACGTGGCGGCTAAGTACGTGGCCGCCAGTATCCAGCCCACCGACTGCATCACGTCCTCGGCCTCGTGAAACTTGTGCTTCACGTTCAGGAAAAACATGTACTCCACGCCCGTAATCACGGCCGCGATGGCCACCAGGCTCAGGCACATGGCCAGCACCAGCTGACTGCCGCCAAATAGCTGCTGCACCAGCTTCTTTGGTGGCTGGGCCACGGCCCGCACCGGCCGCGCCGTGGCTTCTACTACGTGCGACTTGAGGGTGGCCCGCAGCGTGAACAAGGCCCCCAGATAGGCCATAAATGCCACGCCCAGCAGCACCGGCAACTGGGCATCGCCGTGGATAAGCGCCGCCAGGATAGCCCCCAGGGCCTTGGCCGGCATATCGCCCGAGCTGATGATGCTGAACAGGCGCTTGCTCTGCCGCACATCAAACACCACCGCCGACACGCCCCAGAACTCCAGGTTAGTGAGCAGATAGATAACCCGGTAGCCCGCCATAATGGCCACTGCCGCCGCCACCGAATGGCCCAGCACAACCAGTACGCCCAGCACGCCCGTGAGGGCTACCACGGCTAGCAGCACGCGCACGACCAGCATTTTCAGCAGCAGGTGGTGCTCAAAATGCGTGTAGATTTTTCCCACGGCCATCATGGCCAGGGCGCCCATGATGTAGCCCAGCGGCAGGCTGTGCTCAGGGTTGTGCTCCAGCAGCAGCACATTGGCCGCCACGTACACCAGCACCGAGCCGATGCCGAGTAGAAAATTGTGCAGCAAAAACAGCCCCACGGTGCGGGTTTCGCTGGCTTTGATGCCGAAGAGACGTTGCAGAGAGGTAGCCGGAATCATGCGCGGAGGCAGCCGGCCCCACCGGGCACGGCTCCGGCCAAAGATAGGGCTAAGGCATGTAGCGTGGACTAAAAGTCCGCGTATGGTCAAGCCGTGCGTGGCAAGGAGCTTCCCAGGCAACGCGCGGACTAAAAGTCCGCGCTACAGCATTATCCGCTCGGCTGCCGGCTCGCGGGTCGCGGTATTTATTCCTTTGAACTCGATGTACTTCACATTCGGCACCCAGAACGTGCCGCCCTCGATGCGCAGAAATACGCGCTCCAGCTGCAGCTGTTTGCCGCCGATGGTGGTGTACACGTGGAAGGCCTTATCCGTCGGCGACTTCAGAAGGAAGAACCGGACCTTATTGTAGGCCGCAAATTTCAGCTCGTATTTATCGGCCGCCAGCTTTTCGGCCGTGAGGCCGTAGGCAAACTTGCGTTGGATGAAGTTCAGGTCCTTGCGCTCGCCGTGCTCATCGTAGCGCAGCCAGAACACGTTCACGGGCTCGTCCTCGATGAGGTGGCCGGCGCGGTCCACGTTCAACTGGTAGATAACGGTGTTGGTATTGGGGTCGCGCTGGAGGTAGAAGAGTTGGTTGGGCACGCCGCTGGGCACCGGGAAGATGACGGTTGGCTTCGGCGCGGGCGGCAGGGCGAAGAGCAGGTTGAAAAACAGCAGGAGGGTCGTTGCCGACATTGTTTTGGGGATTCAATGAGGCGGCAAAGGTACGATTGAGGCCAACGGCTCATCTTACCTCCCCAGCGCCTCTATTAAAAAACGGGGCCGACTGATTCCTCCGGCCGGTATGGTGACCCTGAGAGCAAACGAGGCACGGCTGAGGGCGGCGATACCCGCTAATTTCGCCCACTGGCGCACAGCACCTTCCGACGCGGGTTGGATGGAGCACGGCCGGTGCAAGGCCAATTGCAAACAGGTGGGCCTTGGCATGCAGGCGCCGTTGCATGTCGCTGACTACCGGACGTGGGGAGTCAGCAAAATAAAACAAAACAAATCCGTGATACCGTTAAATGCTTGCTTTGTTTAGCAGTCTGTGAATTGTGTAACATGTGCCATTATCAATGGAAGTATCTTTGAGACACAATATGAAGATATTGCTACTACTTCTATCTGTGAAAACATTGCGCTTAGTGTAACACGCGCCGCTGGACTGGAAGCTTTTAGGGATAAAGAGCAATTAAAAGGTTGCAGCGGCATTACTCCTACTTCGCAATCAGTTAATGAGAATTCATATCAAGTTCATGGTCAGTCCGCGCTGCATCGTGATGGTGGAAGCGGCATTGGGAGCGTTGGGCCTGTCCGGAAGTGTAGTGGTTCTGGGGCAAGCGGAAATCCCAACACGCATAACCCTGGACCAGCACTGTGAGCTAAAAGCCTCACTGGCAGCCCTGGGGCTGGAACTGATGGACGACGAGCGGGCCACACTGATTGAAAGGATAGAAGCAGTCATCGTCGAAATGGTGGACGGCGACGACGATACCGTGCGCGAAACAAAGAATTCCGCCTACATCAGCAGCAGGTTGAATTACAATTACACCTATCTCGCCAATACGTTCGCCATTGCGACGGGTAGCACCATTGAGCGGTTTATAATTTACCGCAAAATCCAGCGCATAAAGGAATTATTACGCTACGACAAACTCACGCTGACGCAGATATCCTACAAATTGAACTACAGCAGCGTAGCCCATTTATGTAAGCAGTTTAAGAAAGCTACTGGCTTGACAACCAGTGGATTTATGCGGATTGTTTCCCTGGTATTCGTAGCATTGGAAAGTATTTGGATTGCTAATTGATTTTCGCAATTGCTCAGCACCATGCAAAAAAGCGCTTTTGCCATGGGTATAATCAATTTACGTACTACTTGAGCATCCATGCGAAGACTACTTCTACTAGCTGCACTGCTCATAGCGGGCTGTTTTTCTGCAAACATCGTTTTGGCCCAAACAATCAATATGCGCAGCGCGGCTGGCTATTGCCTGTTCACCCGCACCGGTGCTATGGGCGATAACAACTCCACTACCCAATCAATCATTACCGGCCGGCTTGGTACGCACACCGGCGGATATACTGGCTTTAACCCGGTCTATAATGCTCCGGTAGGAATCCAGCCCGCTCAGCACGAATTAGATGCCGCCACCTTGCTCCAGGTAGCCGACGATATAGATGCGGCCGATGCCCAGATAGAAGCGTATGTTGATAGCCCGGTGGCTCTGCCAAGCACGATGGGAGGACTGGTTATTACGCCGGGCGTATACAATATACCCAGTGCGGTATCCTTATCCGGCGACGTGATTCTCGATGGCCTAGGGCAGATTAATCCGCTGTTTATTTTTAAGGTGGGCGGGGCGTTCACGACTACTTCTCCCTACCGGGTTTTGCTGATAAACGGTGCCACGCTGGACAATGTGTACTGGCGCATGGCAGGGGCCGTATCCTTCGCCGGTGGTATTTCGATTTTCAGGGGTACCGTAATTGCCACGCCGGCCGGGGCCATCAGCTTTGCAGACGGGGCCACGTTGCTGGGCAAAGCGCTGACGAAGGCCGGGGCCATCAATCTGGACAATAACCGGGTCAGCAACAGCGAGCTGCCTTATGTTGGCCCCTTGCCGGTAGAGCTCACGCGCTTTGTGGCGGAGCGGCAGGGCGTTGCCGCGCAGCTGAGCTGGGCCACCGCGTCGGAAAAAAATAACGACTACTTCGCCGTGGAGCGCAGCGCCGATGGCCGCACGTTCGCCGAGGTGGGGCGAGTGGCAGGCCATGGTACCAGCACCTTCCCCTACGCCTACCAGTGGATCGATGCGCACCTGGGCCAGTATGCCCCGGCAGTGTACTACCGGCTGAAGCAAGTGGATAGCAACGGGGCGGTTATCTACTCACCCGTTCGCACGGTGGCTGGTGTACCAGCCACGGGCTCGCCACTGCAGTTACGGGCATATCCAAATCCGGCCTGGAACGGTTTCAGTGTGCAGCTGGATGTGGCCCTGGCCGGCCCCGCGATACTGCAGCTGAACGATTGCCGCGGCCACATGGTGGCGCAACGCCAACTCGTGCTGGTGCCGGGCAGCACCACGCTGGTACTGAGCGAGGCCGCCAGTCTGCGCCCGGGTATTTATCTGGTGCAGCTCCGGCAAGGTGCTCTGCATCAGGCGTTGCGCCTGGTGCAGGAGTAGCGGTCGCGCCCGGCAGGGACAGGGGCGGCTTGCGCCAGCAGGAGGTTATTTCATACCCCTAAATTTCCGGCGCATCACCTCCTGCACCGGCACGCCCTCAATCTTGCTGTCGAGCCACGACACGATGTCGAGGTACAGAAACGGCCGGCTCTCGTAGGGCGTGGCGGCGATGACGATGAGCTTATCGCGCAGCCGGATAAACGCCTCGCGCACCTGATGCGGCGCAATGCTGCCCACGGTGCGCAGAAACCGAAAAATCTCGACCTGCATGGGCTGCTGGTCGTCCATCTTGCCCAGAAAGTGGTACACCGAGCGAATCTGGTAGTCCAGGCTGGCATCGTCGCCGGCCTCGTAGTGGGCAATCAGGTTCAGGATGCGGGCGAAGCATTGCAGGTCCTCGCGCAGACTCAGCTCCTTGTGCTGGATAATCAGGTTCAGGTATTCAATGGCCTTCCCGAACTCGCCGCTGCCGAAATACAGGCTCGCGATTTTGTAGTACAGCACCAGCGTGCGGTGCAGGTCGAGCTGCGGCTTGTAGCGCTCCAGCTGCTCCAGCAGGTCGGGGATAATAGTCAGGCCCTCGGTGAGGCGGCCTTCGAGGAAGTAGGCGTTGATGCGGTTGGTGTAGAGGTACTGGAAGAGCAGGATTTCGGTGTTGGGGCTGCTGCGGCGCGTCTGGTTGGCCGCAAACTCTTCGAGGGTATTCAATACCTGCTTGAATTTGCTGTAGTACAACATATTATACAGTGAGGCCAGCAAATTGTGTAATCCCTTGATATAGAGCATGGTTTGCAGCTCCTTCATGTGCGGCGCGGCCTCAAATAGGTCCACCCACTTCTGGGCGTAGCGGTAGCCGGCCCGGAAATCCTGGTCGAGCGTGTGGTACCACACGTGGGCTTGGTAGAAGTAGAGCTTCTCGAAAAAGCCACCCTCGCTGTGCACCTGCGGCGGCAGATTATCCCGGAAAAATGCGGTGATGTGCTCGTGGTCGGCCCGGTTGCGGGCGTGCCCGGCTTTCAGGTACAGCCCATACAGCCGCAGCGAGGCATTGCTGAGCGCATGCTGATTGGCCAGGTGGGCCACGGTGTCGGTGGCTTCGGCGGTGAGGGTATCGGCGCGGTCCTTCAGGCTGCGGGTGATGTACTGGCTTTCAATCAGCTTCTCAAAATCAAGAGCCAGCAGCACAATGTGCGGCATTTCGGCCTGGCGCGCGCCCTGCTTCACCTTTTCCAGCATGCGCAGGGCCTGCTGATAGAAGCCCTTGTTGTAGAGTACGCGGGCGTAGTCGAGCTGCTCGTGGAGCTGAATATCGGGGTTCTGGCCGGCGTGGTACACGCGCAGACTGGCCAGAATCTGGCGGTAGAGGTTGGCCTTGAGATTGGCCAGCTGCACGCGCTTCAGGCTGGGAACCTGGGCGAGCACGGCGGCGTCGTCGGCCGTATCCAGCGCGTCGAGGGCATCGAAAAGCAGCAGGAATTTGAGGTCCTCGCTAGCCCCCGCCCGGTTGGTAAACAGCCGGAAATGGCGCTTTTCGGTCCGCGTCAGGGACTTAATTAACTGAAATACGGGCTCCTGGCTTTTGGTAGGCATTGTATGGAATGAGAAAGCAAGTAGCTGATAGATAAATGGTTGTTTGATGAAATCCGGCTTTTGGAAATAGTATAATTTCCGAAAACAGGATTTTGCAGCGCGAGCGTAGGGCGGTTCTTGCCGACCTATTCACCACTACAGCCTTTCGTTTCGGGCTATTATCGTATGCCAACCCAGCAAATCCAGATATTCGATACCACGCTCCGCGACGGCGAACAGGTGCCGGGCTGCAAGCTAAACCGCGACGAGAAGCTTCTCATTGCCCGGCAGCTCGAACAGCTCGGCGTCGACGTCATCGAGGCCGGTTTCCCGGTGTCCAGCCCCGGCGATTTTGCCTCCGTGCAGGCCATCGCCGCCCAGACCCGCGAAGCCACCGTCTGCGGCCTGTCGCGGGCCGTCGAAAACGATATTCGCGTGGCCGCCGAGGCCCTGCGCCCGGCCCGCTACCCGCGCATCCACACCGGTATCGGCACGTCCGATGTGCACATTCAGCACAAGCTCTGCACCACGCGAGAGGACGTGCTGGCCCGCGCCATTGCGGCCGTGAAGCTGGCCAAAAGCTTCGTGGAAGACGTGGAATTCTACGCCGAAGATGCCGGCCGCACCGACAACGAGTTTCTGGCCCGCGTGTGCGAGGCCGCCATCCGGGCCGGGGCCACCGTCCTCAACATCCCCGACACCACCGGCTACTGCCTTCCCCAGGAATACGGCGCGAAAATCAAATTCCTCCACGAGAACGTGACGGGCATCCACAACGTGCGCCTCTCCACGCACTGCCACAACGACCTGGGCCTGGCCACCGCCAACTCCATTGCCGGCGTGATGAACGGCGCCCGCCAGATTGAATGCACGATAAATGGCGTGGGCGAGCGTGCCGGCAACACGGCCCTGGAGGAAGTAGTGATGATTCTGCGCCAGCACCCCTCCCTCAACCTGCATACCAACATCAACACCCGCCTGCTGGCCGAAACCTCGGCCATGGTTTCGCACCTCATGACCATGCCCGTGCAGCCCAACAAGGCCATTGTGGGCGCCAATGCTTTCTCGCACAGCAGCGGTATCCACCAGGACGGCATCATCAAGCACCGCGAAACCTACGAAATCATCGACCCCCGGGAAGTCGGCGTGGCCGATTCGTCCATCGTGCTCACCGCCCGCTCCGGCCGCGCCGCCCTGGCCTACCGCCTCCAGAAGCTGGGTTACGATTTCGAAAAAGTTGCTTTGAACAAAGCATACACCCGCTTCATGGAGCTGGCCGACCGTCAGCGCGAGGTGGTGGATAATGACCTGCATATGCTGGTCGAACAGGAAAAACTCGTTACTGCTGACTGATATGACTATCTCCGAAACCCCTTACATCAGCCTCACGCCTGCCACCGAAAACCACCAACCCGAACAACCGGCAGCGCACTCCCAGCGCTGCGCCGATTGGATTAGCTACGCCGCCGCCATGAGTCAGCAAGTAGCACCCACTACCGCCGATTTCACTGAATCCACTACTCGTTAAGCCTCTTTTTTCCTTCCTCCCCCAACCAATGGCCAAGTCCTTGTTCGATAAAATCTGGGATGCGCACGTAGTGAAAACTGCGTCCGGCGGCCTGGACATCGTGTATATCGACCGCCACCTCATCCACGAGGTGACCAGCCCGCAGGCATTTGACGAGCTCGATGCCCGCGACCTGCCGCTGTTCCGCCCGGCGCGCATCCTCGCTACGGCCGACCACAACGTGCCCACCCGCAACCAGCACCTGCCCATCGAGGAGCCGCTGAGCCGCTCGCAGGTAGACAAGCTGACTGCGAATTGCGCCAAGTACGGCGTGGAATTGTACGGCCTGGGCCACGCCCGGCAGGGCATCGTGCACGTCATCGGGCCGGAGCTGGGGCTCACGCTGCCCGGCACCACCATCGTGTGCGGCGACAGTCACACGTCCACCCACGGCGCATTCGGCGCGGTGGCCTTCGGCATCGGTACCAGCCAGGTGGCCCAGGTGATGGCCACTCAGTGCCTGCTCTTGAGCCGCCCCAAGCGTATGCGCATTGCCGTGGACGGCGAGTTGCGGCCCGGCGTAACGGCCAAAGATTTGATTCTCTATGTAATATCCAGGCTCGGCACCGGCGGGGCTACCGGCTACTTCGTAGAGTATGCCGGCAGCGCCGTGCGCGCCCTGAGCATGGAAGGCCGCATGACGGTCTGCAACATGAGCATCGAAATGGGTGCCCGTGGCGGCCTCATCGCGCCCGACGAAACGACGTTTGCCTACGTGGAGGGCCGCCCCTATGCCCCCAAGGAAGCCGCCTGGGACCAGGCCGTGGCCTACTGGAAAACACTGTATTCGGACGACGACACGGTTTTTGATGCTGCGCATCATTTCGACGCGGCGACCATCACCCCGATGATTACCTACGGTACCAACCCCGGCATGGGCATCGCCCTGAACGGCCACATCCCCAGCGAAGTACCCGCCAGCGAAGCTGAGAGCTTCGATAAGTCGCTGCAGTACATGGGGTTTAAGCGTGGCGAATCCTTGCTGGGCAAGGAAATCAACTACGTGTTCATCGGCAGCTGCACCAACTCGCGCATCGAGGATTTGCGGGCGGTGGCGGCCTACGTACAGGGCAAGCAGAAGGCTGGCCACGTCGAGGCCATCATCGTGCCCGGCTCGAAGCAGGTGGAGCAGCAGGCCATTGCTGAGGGCCTCGACAAGATTCTGGCCGATGCCGGCTTCGAGCTGCGTGAGCCCGGCTGTAGCGCTTGCCTGGCCATGAACGAGGACAAAATCCCTGCCGGGGCCTACTGCGTGGCCACCTCGAACCGCAACTTCGAAGGGCGGCAGGGGCCGGGGTCGCGCACGCTGCTGGCGAGTCCGCTAGTGGCCGCGATTACGGCGGTGCAGGGCCGGATTGTGGATATCACGCAGTATTTGAACTAGATAAGAACGTTATTAAAAGGACCGTCATGCAGAGCGCAGCGAAGCATCTTTACCTCATTAGTAATCAATGCAATTGCAACGAAGCGGGCAAAATGCTTCGCTGCGCTCTGCATGACGTGCCAACGGTTCAAGCATAATGGAAAAATTCCAGACCCTGCACTCGGCCGCCGTGCCGCTGCCGCTCGAAAACATCGATACGGACCAGATTATCCCGGCCCGTTTCCTGAAGGCGACCACGCGCGATGGTTTCGGCGAAAACTTGTTCTGCGACTGGCGGCGCAATGCCGACGGCTCGCCCAAGCCGGATTTCGTGCTCAATAACCCACGCTACGCCGGCCAGATACTGCTGGCGGGCAAGAATTTCGGCTGTGGCTCCAGCCGCGAGCACGCTGCCTGGGCGCTGTACGACGCCGGTTTTCGGGTAGTCATTTCGAGCTACTTCGCCGATATATTTCGCGGCAACGCGCTGAATACCGGCCTGCTGCCCCTGCAAGTGACCGATGAGGAGCTAAGCCAGCTTTTCGCGCTGGTAGAGCAGAATGCCGACACGCAATTCGTGGTGAACCTGCCCGAGCAGACGCTGTACGTGCCTGCCACCGGCGACAGTTTTCACTTCGACCTCGACGCCTACAAAAAGGAATGCCTGATTAACGGCTACGACGACATCGACTATCTGGTGAGTCAGAAGCCGGCCATCGAAGCCTACGAACAAACCCGAACCTGGAACTGGTAAATAATTAGTTAAGATGATGGTAAGCAAGAAAATAGCCATATTGCCCGGCGATGGTATCGGCCCGGAAGTGTGTCGGCAAGCCGTGAAGGTGCTCGAAGCCGTAGCCGAACGGTTCGACCACCACTTCGACCTGAGCTCGCACCTGATGGGTGCCTGCGCCATCGACGCCACCGGCAACCCCTTGCCCGACGAAACCCTCGACGCCTGCCGCGCCGCTGATGCCGTGCTGCTCGGGGCCATCGGCGACCCCAAGTACGACAACGACCCCAGCGCCAAAGTGCGCCCCGAGCAGGGCCTACTGCGCTTGCGCAAGGAGCTGGGCCTGTTCGCCAACATCCGCCCCGTTACGGCCTACGATGTGCTGCTGGCCCATTCGCCCCTCAAAAAAGAGCGTATTCAGGGCACCGACATGGTCATCTTCCGCGAGTTGACGGGCGGGATTTATTTTGGCGATAAGGGCCGCACTGCCGATGGCGAAGGTGCTTACGACCACTGTACTTACAGCCGTACCGAAATCCGCCGCATCGCGCACCTGGCGTTTCAGGCCGCTGCCGGCCGCCGCCAGCATCTCACGCTGGTGGATAAGGCCAACGTGCTCGAAACCTCCCGCCTCTGGCGCGAGGAAGTGCGCGCCATGGCCAGCCAGTACCCTGAAGTGACGGTCGATTACCTCTTCGTGGATAACGCCGCCATGCAGGTCATCCTCAACCCCACGCAGTTCGACGTGATTCTGACCGAGAACATGTTCGGCGATATTATCTCCGACGAGGCTTCGGTCATTGCCGGCTCCATGGGCCTGCTGCCCTCGGCTTCGGTAGGCGAGGCGGTGGCGCTGTTCGAGCCCATTCACGGCTCATATCCGCAGGCCAGGGGCAAGGGCATCGCCAATCCCATTGCCGCCATTCTATCGGCCGCTCTGCTGCTGGAGCACCTCGAGCTGCCCGAAGAAGCCGCCCTGGTGCGCGAGGCCGTGGACGAAGCCCTGAACAACGGCATTTTGACGCCCGAGCTGAATCAAAATGCTCCCTACACCACCGAGGAAGTAGGCAACTACATCGCCTTCTGGATTGCCGATTCCAACGAAAAGCAGTGGAACAAGAACAACGTTGAAATCGGCGTGAGCACGATTATTTGATGGTTAATGGAGGGAAAAGAAACGTCATGCAGAGCGCAGCGAAGCATCTCGCGTGCCACCACTAACCCTTTTCTAACGGTTGGATTACTACCCCACGCGAGATGCTTCGCTGCGCTCTGCATGACGTTCAACTTGCCAGAAACTCACCCATGAAAAACCTCCTTCTACTGGTCTTTACTATCATTATTCCTGGCCCGCGGGGCGCGTAGGAACAGCTTGTTGCAACCTAGCAAAAGCCTTTCTAAGCCCCGCGCTCAGAAGGGCTTTTTTATTGATTTCCTGACTCTTAAACGTTTTTCAGAAGTATGTATTTTAACCCCGATACCCTGGCCTTTGTCGACGGCGAATTCATCAAAGCCGAAGCCGCCCGGGTGAGTGCCTACGCCCAGTCGCTGCACTATGGCTATGCCGTTTTCGAAGGTATCCGGTCGTATGCCACGCCGGCCGGCACCCGCATTTTCAAGGCCGAGGAGCACTACGAGCGGCTACACTACTCCTGCCGCAGCATCGGCCTGCCGTTCAGCTACTCGGTGGAGGAACTGACCAGCATTACCTACCAGCTGCTGGAGAAAAACGGCCTGGCCGACGCTTACATCCGCCCCTTGGTGTACGCCGGCGAACCCAACATGACCCTGAAGCACGCCAGCAGCAGCAACCTGCTCATTGCCGTGTGGGACTGGGGCAAGTACCTCGGCGACCAGAGCCTGCGCCTGAGCATCTCGCCCTACCAGCGCCCCAACCCCAAGGCCGTTCCCATCGAGTCCAAAGTATCGGGCCACTACGTCAACTCCATCATTGCCAGCTCCGAAGCCAAGGGCCGTGGCTTCGACGAAGCCCTGTTGCTGGACATGAACGGCTACGTGGCCGAGGGCCCAGGCGCCAACTTCTTCTTCGAGAAAAACGGCGAGTTATTCACCGCGCCGCAGGGCAGCATCCTGCGCGGCATCACCCGCAACACCATTATTGACTTGGCCCGCGAAGCCGGCATTTCGGTCACCGAAAAATTCTTCACCCCCGATGAGCTACAGGGCGCCACTGGCGCATTCTACACCGGTACCGCCGCCGAGGTGGTGGGCATTGCCGCCATCGATGAGCTGGAATTCAGCCTGCCGTTTTCCGAGACGCTGGGGGCCCAACTGGCCGAGCGCTACCGGGCGTTGGTGACCGGCGCGCTGGTTGCGCAGACTGCTTAGAAGAACGAAAGCAGAACAACAAAAAAGACCGTCATGCCGAGCGCAGCCGAGGCATCTCGCGTGCAATAGTAACTCAATCGTTGAACGATGCGAGCGAGATGCCTCGGCTGCGCTCGGCATGACACACGATTCCCCAATACCCTAACATGATTCTCAATAAATACAGCCGCATCTATACCCAGGACGACAGCTTACCGGCTTCGCAGGCCATGCTCATCGGCTCGGGGCTGTCGGATGCGGATTTGCGTAAGCCGTTCGTGGGTATCTGCTCCACGGGCTTCGAGGGCAACACCTGCAACATGCACCTGGATGCGCTGGCCGACGGCGTGAAAATCGGCGTGCAGGCGCAGGGGCTGGTGGGGCTGCGCTTCAACACCATCGGTGTGAGCGACGGCATTACGAACGGCACGCCGGGCATGCGGTTTTCGCTGGTATCGCGCGAGATTATTGCCGACTCCATTGAGGCCATGGCGGGCGCGCACAACTACGACGCCCTGGCCACGGTGGTGGGCTGCGACAAGAACATGCCCGGCGCGCTCATCGCCATGGCGCGGCTCAACCGGCCCAGCCTGATGGTGTACGGCGGCACCATCAAGGGCGGCACGTTCAAGGGGCAGCAGCTCAATATTGTATCGTGTTTTGAGGCCTATGGTAAGAAGCTGCAGGGGGAGATTTCGGACGAGGACTACAGCGGCATCATTCACAATGCCTGTCCCGGGCCGGGGGCCTGCGGCGGCATGTACACGGCCAACACCATGGCTGCCGCCATCGAGGCGCTGGGCATGAGCGTGCCGTTCTCGTCGTCGCTGCCCGCCGTGAGCGTGGAGAAAAACCAGGAATGCCTCGATGCCGGGGCCTACCTGCGCCGGCTGCTGGAGCGCGACATCAAGCCCCGCGACATTCTGGTGCGCGAGGCGTTCGAGAATGCGTTGGTAGTCATCACCATCCTGGGCGGCTCGACCAATGCGGTGCTGCACCTCATTGCCATTGCCCACGCCGCCGGAGTGCCGCTGAGCATGGAAGATTTCCAGGCTGTGAGCAACCGCGTGCCGGTGCTGGCCGACCTCAAGCCCAGCGGCAAGTACCTCATGGAGGACCTCTCGGCCCTGGGCGGCGTGCCCGCCGTGATGCGCACCCTGCTCGACGCCGGCCTGCTGCACGGCGACCTGCTGACCGTAACCGGTAAAACCCTGGCCGAAAACCTGGCCGACGTGAAACCCCTGGGCCCCGAGCAGGACCTGTTGCGCCCGCTGGATAACCCCATCAAAGCCGACGGCCATATCCAGATTCTCTACGGTAACCTCGCCCCGCGCGGCGCGGTGGCCAAAATCACGGGCAAAGAAGGACTACGCTTTGAAGGCTCGGCCAACGTGTTTGACTCGGAAGAGGCACTGAACGAGGGCATCACGCAGGGTAGTATTAAGGCCGGGCAGGTGGTCGTGATTCGCTACGTGGGGCCGAAGGGCGGGCCGGGCATGCCCGAAATGCTGAAGCCGACTTCGGCCATCATCGGGGCCGGGCTGGGCGATAAGGTGGCCCTGATTACGGACGGCCGGTTTTCGGGCGGTACCCACGGTTTCGTGGTCGGCCACGTCTGCCCCGAGGCCTACGATGGCGGCGCTATCGCCCTGGTCGAAAACGGCGACTGGATTATCCTCGATGCCGCCGCTAATACCATTGATATTCAAATTGACCCCGCCCTGCTGGAGCTGCGCCGGAGCCAGTGGCAGCGCCCCCGCCCCAACGTGCGTCAGGGCGTGCTGCTGAAATACATCCGCACCGTGAGCGACGCCAGCCATGGGTGTATCACTGATTTGCTGGAGGAGGTCGTCCTCCCCGTCAACCTCACCCCCTGACCCCTGCCGGGCACGGCCCCTTTCCAAAAAAGAGGGGGCACCGGAAATGCTCCTAATAAATCCGCGCGAAAAATCGTCCTCACGGACCGGTGCTCCCTCTTTTTTGGAGAGGGGGTCAGGGGTGAGGTGACCCTGTCGCGCCGTTTTAAGCTCAACCCCATGTTAATCAACGAGCCCACCACCGCCACCGCCGAGCCGGAAACCACCGTGCTCACCGCCCCGGAAACCACCGTGCTCACCGCCCCGGAAGCAACCGCGCCTAACTCCACGGGTGCCGAGGCGGTGCTGAACATCCTGCTGGCCGAGGGCGTGGACACCATTTTCGGCTATCCCGGCGGGGCCATCATCCCGATTTATGACGCGCTATACGACTTCAACGACCGGCTGAACCACGTGCTGGTGCGGCACGAGCAGGGCGGTATTCACGCGGCGCAGGGGTATGCGCGCAGCTCGGGGCGGGTGGGGGTAGTGTTTGCCACCAGCGGGCCGGGCGCGACCAACCTGGTCACGGGCTTGGCCGATGCGCAGATTGATAGCACGCCGCTGGTCTGCATCACGGGGCAGGTGTTCGCGCACTTGCTGGGCACCGATGCGTTTCAGGAAACGGACATCATCAACATCACCACGCCCGTCACGAAGTGGAACTACCAGGTGACCAAGGCCGAGGAAATTCCCGAGGCGCTGGCCAAGGCTTTCTACATCGCGCGCAGCGGCCGGCCCGGCCCGGTGCTGATTGATATCACCAAAAACGCCCAGCTGCAAGCCTTTCATTTTGCGCCGTACGCGCCGTGCACGCACATTCGCAGCTACCGGCCAGTGCCCATCGTGCGGCCTGAGTACATCCGTGAGGCGGCGGCGCTTATCAACCGGGCTAAAAAGCCGTTCGTGCTTTGGGGCCAGGGCGTGGTGCTGGGGAGAGCCGAGGCAGAGTTTAAAGCCTTCATCGAAAAAAGTGGCATTCCGGCTGCCTGGACCATCCTCGGCGCGGGCGCATTGCCCACCGACCACCCGCTAAACGTGGGCATGCTGGGCATGCACGGCAACTATGGTCCCAACGTGCTCACCAACGAGTGCGACGTGCTCATCGCCATTGGCATGCGCTTCGATGACCGCGTGACTGGCCGCTTGGATAAGTACGCCAAGCAAGCGAAGGTGATTCACCTCGACATCGACCCCACCGAAATCGATAAAAACGTGGCCGTCACCGTGCCCGTGTGGGGCGACTGCAAGGAAACCCTGCCGCTGCTCACTGCCCTCATCGAGCCGAAAACGCATCCCGAATGGCACCAGCGCTTCCAGGACTACATGGCCGAGGAGGTGTCTGCCGTGATAAACGACGAGTTGTTTCCGACGGGCGAGGAACTGACCATGGGCGAGGTCCTGCAACAGCTCAACGAGCTGACCGGCGGCGAGGCCATCATCGTGACCGACGTAGGGCAGCACCAGATGGTGGCCTGCCGCTACGCCAAATTCAACCATACCCGCAGCAACATCACCAGCGGCGGACTGGGCACAATGGGCTTTGCGCTGCCGGCCGCTATCGGGGCCAAATTCGGCGCGCCCGAGCGGCCGGTGGTGGCCATTATCGGCGACGGCGGCGTGCAGATGACCATTCAGGAGCTGGGCACCATCATGCAGACCGGGGTTGATGTGAAAATCATCATCCTCAACAACCGCTTCTTGGGCATGGTGCGGCAGTGGCAGGAGCTGTTCAACTCCCGCCGCTACTCCTTCGTGGATATCCAAAGCCCCGACTACGTGGCCGTAGCGGCCGGCTACCGCATCGCCGGGCGGCGCGTGGAAATTCGCGACGAGCTGCAACCCGCACTGCGGCAGATGCTGGAGCAGCCCGGCTCCTTCCTGCTGGAGGTGCTGGTGGCGAAGGAGAATAACATCTTCCCGATGGTGCCGCAGGGGTGCAGCGTGGCGGAAATAAGGCTGCGTTAAGAACCAATAGAACAACGAAAAAAGAACGTCATGCAGAGCGGAGGCGCAGCCGCAGTCGAAGCATCTCGCGTGCTTCAACTAATCCAATCGATTGAATTACTACCCCAAGCGAGATGCTTCGACTGCGGCTGCGCCTCCGCTCTGCATGACGTTCCATTAAGTCAGTATTTCCCCAGAAACCATGTCTCACCAACCTGACCGCCAGGAATACAACATCACGGCCTACACCGAAAACCAAGTGGGACTGCTCAACCGCATTGCCATTATTTTCTCGCGCCGCAAAATCAACATCGAGAGCCTGAACGTGTCGCCCTCGGAAATCGAAGGCATCCACCGCTTCAACATCGTCATCACCGAAACCGAGGAAGTGGTGAGCAAGCTGGCCCGCCAGATTGAAAAGCAGGTGGAGGTGCTGAAAGTATACTACAACACCAACGCCGACGTAATCTGGCAGGAAATGGCCCTCTATAAAGTGCCTACCGATGTGATTGCCGAAAAAGCCTCCGTCGAGCGTCTGCTGCGCGAAAACGGAGCCCGCGCCGTGGTCATTCGCAAAGATTATACGGTGTTTGAAACGACCGGCCACCGCGAGGAAACCGATGCGCTAATCAAGGTTTTGCAGCCGTACGGGCTCATTGAGTTTGTGCGCAGCGCCCGCATCGCCATCATCAAGGCCAGCGACGGCTTCAACCACAAGCTGCGCGATTTCGAGCGCCGCGAGCCCAGCGAGGACGTGGCCGAAAACGAGTTCCTGAACAGCCGCGACGCGGTGTTTACGATGTAGCGCGGACTTTCAGTCCGCGAGTAAAACGATATTCTTTTAACCCCGGCGCGGACTAAAAGTCCGCGCTACATCCCTTAACCCCATGGCACAAATTAATTTCGGTGGCGTAGACGAAACCGTTATCACCCGCGACGAATTCCCGCTTGAAAAGGCGCTGGAATACCTCAAAGACGAAACCATCGCCGTTATCGGCTACGGCGTGCAGGGGCCGGGCCAGGCCCTGAACATGCGCGACAACGGCTTCAACGTCATTGTGGGCCAGCGTCAGGGCACGCCTTCGTGGGACCGCGCCATTCGCGACGGTTGGGTGGAGGGCGAAACCCTGTTTTCGCTGGAAGAAGCCGCCGAGCGTGGCACCATCATCTGCAACCTGCTGTCTGATGCCGGCCAGATTGCCCTGTGGCCCATGCTCAAGAGCAAGCTCACGCCCGGCAAAACGCTGTACTTCTCGCACGGCTTTGGCATCACCTTCAACGACCAGACCAACATCATTCCGCCCGCCGATGTGGACGTGATTCTGGTGGCGCCCAAGGGCAGCGGCACCAGTCTGCGCCGCCTGTTCCTGGCCGGCGGCGGGCTGAATTCATCCTTCGCCGTGTTCCAGGACGCCACTGGCAAGGCCTGGGAGAAGGCCATTGCTATGGGCATTGGCGTGGGCTCGGGCTATTTGTTTGAAACCGACTTCAAGAAGGAGGTGTACTCCGACCTCACCGGCGAGCGCGGCGTGCTGATGGGCGCCCTGGCCGGCATCATCGAGGCCCAGTACCAGGTGCTGCGCCAGCGCGGCCACTCGCCCTCCGAGGCCTTCAACGAAACCGTGGAGGAGCTCACCCAGAGCCTCGTGCCGCTGGTGGGCGAAAACGGCATGGACTGGATGTTTGCCAACTGCTCGGTAACCGCCCAACGCGGGGCGCTGGACTGGAAAGGCCGCTTCCGCGAAGCCACCCTGCCGGTGCTCAACGAGCTGTACGACAGTGTGGCCAGCGGCGCGGAAGCCCGCCGCACCATCGAGCGCGGCACCACGCCCAACTACCGCGCCGAGCTGGACGCGGAGCTGAAGGAAGTGCGCGAGTCGGAGCTGTGGGCGACTGGTGCCACGGTGCGCCAGCTGCGTTCCAAGGCGGCGGAAAAGGTAGAGGCGTAGGCGAGGTAGAGACGCGACACTTCGCGTCTCGTCGTTGAACGACCCGGCAGAACGACCAATCTGGAACGGTTCTGCTGAACAACCCCAGAACGTTATGCTGAGCGCAGCCGAGGCATCTCGCGTGCCACCACTAATCCTGATGATTGGATTACTATCCCACGCGAGATGCCTCGGCTGCGCTCGGCATGACGTTCTTTTTTATCCCAACGATTTCCATTGCTATGCCCAACGCCGCCGCCGCCCCGCCCGCCGTGCTGCTCAAAAACGTGGAGCGGGCGGCGCGCAACCTCAAGCACGTCATCTACAAGACGCCGCTGCTGCAAAACCACGGCCTCTCGCGCCTCTACGGCGCCACGGTGCTGCTCAAGCGGGATGATTTGCAGGGTGGTGCGCTCCTACAAGATTCGCGGGGCCTACCACAAGATGAGCACGCTGTCGCCCATTGCCGGTGAGCGCGAGATTGTGTGCGCCAGCGCCGGCAACCACGCCCAGGGCGTGGCCTACGCCTGCCAGCTGTTGGGCCTGAAAGGCTACATTTTCATGCCCGCCCAAACGCCTGCCCAGAAGGTGGACAAGGTGCGTCTCTTCGGCAAAGAATACGTGGAGGTCATCCTCACCAGGGCCAGCTTCGATGATTCGTTCCGGGCCGCCCGGGAGTTCAGCGACGAGCGGGGCAGCACCTTTATTCACCCCTTCGATGACCTGGCTATTGTGGAAGGATAGGCCACTGTGGGGCTGGAAATCCTGAAAGCCACCACCGGACCCATCGATTACTATTTTCTGCCCATCGGCGGGGGCTGGCTGACGGCGGGCGTGGGCAGCGTATTCCGGCTGCTGAGCCCAGGTATCAAGCTCATTGGCGTGCAGCCCCTGGGCGCGTCCTTCATGCACGATGCAATCCGCAATCAGCAGCATGCGGCGCTGGCCAGCATCGACAGCTTCGTGGACGGCGCGGCGGTGAAGTGCCCCGGCCAGCTCACGTATGCGCTGTGCCGCGAACTGCTCGACGAGGTAGTGCTGGTGCCGGAAGGCCAGGTCTGCCTCGATTTGCTGAAGATGTACAACGAGGAAGGCATCGTGCTGGAGCCGGCCGGCACGCTCACCATCTCAGCCCTGCACCAGTTTGCCGACCGCATCGCGGGTAAAACCGTGGTATGCGTGGTGAGCGGCTCCAACAACGACATCACCCGCATGGAGGATATCAAGGAGCGCGCCGCCAAATACCAGTGCTTGAAACACTACTTCATGGTGAATTTCAACCAAGCCCCCGGTGCGCTGCTTCGTGAACCAGGTGCTGGCCGAGGGCGACGACATCATTCACTTCCAATACATCAAAAAAGATAACCGGGAGAAAGGCCCCGTTTTCGTCGGTATCGAAGTGAAACGGTCCCATGACGTGGAGGCCATCAAAGCCTGCATGGGGGCAGAGGGCTTTGATTTTGAGTATTTGAACGGCCAGCCCGATTTCCTGGCGCTGCTGGTGTAGCCGGGTATGACCGTTCTACGCCACCGTGTGCAGAATCACATACAGCGACGCGCTCGAAATGACCACCCACAACAACACGCCCAGCAAATAGGGCCGGGCCCCCACCGCACGCACCGTTTTGGCCGATAGCCCCGCCCCGATGAAGAACAGCGTGAGTGTGAGACCGATTTTGGCCAGCGCCACCAGCACCGGGCCCAGCGGGTGCAATGCGGGAACGTAGGTATTCAGCAGCATGGCCGCGATGAAGCCGAAGATGAAATAGGGAATCTTGATTTTGACACCTTTTTGCTTGAAAATAAGTGCTGTGCCGATGCTGACCGGGATAATCCAGAGGGCGCGGGCCAGCTTCACGGTGGTAGCTACCTGCAGGGCCTGGTCGCCGTAGACCTTGGCCGCGCCCACCACCGAGGACGTGTCGTGGATGGCAATGGCACACCACAGGCCAAACTGCTGCTGCGTCATGGCCAGGGCGTGGCCGATAGGCGGGAAGGTAAACAGCGCAATGGCATTGAGCACGAACACTGTGCCCAGCGCCACCGAAATTTCCTCGTCCTTGGCCCCCAGCACCGGCCCCACGGCCGCAATGGCCGAGCCCCCGCAAATGGCGGTGCCGCACGAAATAAGGTGCGTGACGCGCCTGCCCAGTCCCAGCCAGCGCCCCGCGAAATACCCTAGAATGAGTGTGCCGAGAATGGACACTACCGTGAACAAAAGGCCCGTCCGCCCGGCCTGCACCGCCGCGTGAGCATTCATGCCGAAGCCCAGGCCCACCACCGAGTATTGCAGCAGCTTGGCCGTGGCCGCCTTGGTCTCACTGGCGAAGGGATTGCCCAGCGTCTGGGCCAGCACGAGGCCCAGCGCCAGCGCTACCGGCGGCGAGGCCCAGGGCGTGAGGCAGAACACCAGTAGCACCCCAAATACCACCTGCCGCCCCGTAACCGGGTAGCCCGCCACCAGATGCGGCGTGTGCAAGTGCCGGAAAAAGCCGGTGGCTACCGCCGACTCGGCCGTTTCTGGCGGGGCAGGCGGGATAGATGGTGGCAGGGTGGGAGGGGCCATGAAGCAGCAGATTAGGTGCCTCAAATTTACGACTTAGCCAGTCGCAGAGGTAATTGAAAAAGGTAATCTCAGATTACCAGTAGTTATGACAACTGCTTCAACTGCTGCTGGGCGAAGCTGAGAAACCGCTGCGCGGCGCGGGGTAGCTGCTTGCCCTGCACCCACACCGCCTCAAACTGCCGGGGCAGATGCAGGCCCTCAATGGGCACGATTTCGAGCCGGCCGGCGGTGAGTTCCCGGGCAAGTGCCCGGCGCGATACGAAGCCCAGCGCATCGGGTGCGGCTTCGAGGTAGCCTTTGATGGCTTCGGTATTATCAAAAAAAAAGGCTACTTGCAGGGTGCTGAGCTTGATTTTTAGCTCGCGCAGGGTAAACTCCAGCACCTCCAGCGTGCCCGAGCCGCGCTCGCGCAGCACCAGCGGGTGGGCCAGCGCCTCGGCCAGGAGCAGGGGCGTGGCGGGTGGGCCGGCGGGGGTGGCGCGGCGCACGGCCACCAACTCATCGGGGAGCAGTAGCTCGTAGTGCAGGTCGCGGCTGCGGGAGCGGCCTTCCACGAAGGCCAGGTCCAGCTCGCCGCGCAGCAGGGTTTCGGCAATGTGCTCGGAATTGGCGTTGGCCAGGGTGAGCTGCACGTTGGGGTAGCGGGCCTGAAAGGCCGGCAGCAGGCCCGGCAGCACGTACTGGCACAGGGTGGTGCTGGCGCCCAGGCGCAGGCGGCCGGCGGCTTCGTCGGGGTCGCGCAGGGTCAGGAGCTGGTCGGCGAGAAGCTGGTCGGCGGCGGCCACGGCTTCGGCGTGGCTCTGGAGCAGGCGGCCGGCTTCGGTGAGGGCCACGCGGTTGCCGCGCCGCTCCAGCAGGCGCTGGCCGTAGTGCTTCTCTAGCTCGTGGATGTGCTTGGTGACGGCGGGCTGCGTTACGAACAGCTCCCGGGCCGCTTTGGTGAAGCTCAGGTGTCGGGCCACGGCCTCGAACACGCGCAATCGGAAATCAGACATGGCCCAAAGTACGCCAGGGTTACGTTGGTTCTATGAACAACCTCAGAACGTCATGCCGAGCGTAGCCGAGGCATCTCGCGTGCATTAGCAATCCAATCGTCAGGATTAGTGGTAGCACGCGAGACGCCTCGGCTACGCTCGGCATGACGTTCTTTTCTTCTCGTTATGCTACCTTCAAACGCATGAAAAAGCCCTCGTCGGTTCCGGCGAGGGCTTTGTAGTTCAGGCAATCAAGCGAACCTATTCCACGCTCAGCGGGCGGGTCAGGCTCATGCCGTCCACGGTGAGGCGGCAGGTGTAGAGGCCGGGGGCCAGCTTGGCGGCGTTCAGCTCGGCGGTGAACTGGCCGGCGGCGCGGGGCTCACCGTTGATGAGCTGGGCCACGCGGCGGCCGAGGTTGTCAAACACGGCCAGGCTCACTACCGACGGCTTCTGCAGGCTGAAGGGCAGCTGCGTGAGGCCCGAGGTGGGGTTGGGGTAGGCCGGGGCGAAAGCGGCAAAATCGGTGCTGATGGTGCGGGTGGCGGTGGGCACGAAACCAACCAGGCTCGGGCCGTAAAAATCGTCGAGGTAAACCCTGCGGCGGGTGGTGGTGTTGGGCGCCACCAGCAGCACAATCTCGTTTATGCTGGTATTGGCCGTGGCGCTGGGTGCGTTTACGAAGTTGAAGCTCAGGTTTTCCCAGCCGTTGGTAACGGTGGTGGTGGCGGTGTACTCCGAGTTGCGGCCGGCCGGATAGTTGGTGGCACCGGCCACAGTCGAGTCCTGCAGCGTAATCTGGTAGAGCACGCCTGGAGTCACACTAAACACCTTCAGGGTCATGTGCAGAGCGGTGGGGGTGGTGCTTTTGAAGTTGGTTACGTCGGCCAGGGCCGCGCCCCGGGGTTGCATCACCAGCACGTCGTATTGGTTGGTTGAGCGCGTGTAGCGGGCCACGCGGGCGCTGGTGTTGCCGGCGCTTACCGAATTGTTCAGCGTATCCAGCTTCAGCCCACCCGATGTTTTGGAGCCACCAATGTACTTGATGACGCGGGTACCATCGTAGTTGTCATAGAGCTGGCGCACGGCCAGATTATTGGGCGGAGCCACGGCCAGCAGCTCTGGGCCCATAATGTCGTCGAGAAAATAGGTAGCCGAGTTGTTGGAGTTGGGGGCCACCTGAAACAGCATCTGGTCGATGTCGGTCACCGTCACGCTGGCGTCGAAGTTACCCGCGCCGGCCGGGCTGGGCGTGAAAGTGAGGACCTCCCAGGCGTTGGCCACGGTGGTAACGGCCGTGTACTCGGTACCGAACTTGCCGGTAGGGTAGTTGGCCGTGTTCAAGCGGCTGTTTTGCAGCACCACGCCCACCGTCACGCCCGCAGCGGGGCTGCGGAACTTCACGCTGATGCGCTTGGCGCCGCCGGTGGTGTAGGCGGTCACGTTGTCCATGCGGGCGTTGTTGGGCTTCACCACCAGCACCGCGTATTGGGCGGCGGCGGCCCGGGCGTAGCTGGCGCAGGTGCTGCTGGTGTTCACGGGGTTGCTGCCGGGGTTGGCCGCGTTCTGCACCAGCGTACCCTCTACTATGGGGTAGCTCACCAGCCGGGTATTTTCAAAGTTGTCGTACAGGGTCTGGGCTGAAGCCGCCGTGGCGCAGGTCAGCAGCGCGGCGGTACTTAGCAAACGAGTAAAGTTGTTCATGTGAGAATTGGTAAAAATGTGGGAAAAATTGATTGGGAAACGAGAAGCCTGTTGCCGGGAAAGCGGTGGTAGATGAGTAGAAAGTGGCTTATTGCTTGGTAATAGCCCGTTATGCTGAGCGCCAGCTGTCATTCCGGATGACAGCTGATGCTCAGGAGGCCTTTTTCATCTCATAGAACCGCACGTAATCCACCAGCATCTGCTGGGGGAATGCGGCTTCGTCCACGCCCTTCAGGCCGCCCCACTCGCCGCCTACTGCCACGTTGAGCAGCAGGTGAAAGGGCTGGTCCCAGGGCCAGGTTTCCCAGCCGGTACCCTCGTTGCGGTGGGCGAAATAGATTTGGCCATCGATGTAGGCCGTGATGGTTTCGGGCGTCCACTCCATGGCGTACACGTGGTAGGCCGAGGTGGCATCGGGCAGCTTGGTGATGCCCGTTTTCTGGGTGTTGATGCGGAAGTAGTAGGCCTTGCAGTGGGTGGTGGCGTGAATCACGTTAGGGTCGTAGCCCACGTGCTCCATGATGTCGATTTCGCCGTTGTCGGGCCAGCCGTGGTTGCCGTAGGGGTTCTTGTCGGGTAGCATCCAGATGGCGGGCCAGGTGCCGCGCCCGCCGGGAATTTGGGCCCGAATCTCGAAGCGGCCGTAGAGCTGGCTGCTGCCCTTGCCCCGCGATACCAGGCGGGCGGAGGTATAGTCGTTGCCGGGCATCAGGGCCTCCTTGCGGGCTTCCACCACGAGGTGGCCGTTTTCCACGCGGGCGTTTTCGCGGCGCTTTTTGGTGTAGTACTGCTGCTCCTTATTGCCCCAGCCGGAGCCGCCCACGTCGTAGGTCCACTTCGTGGAATCGGGCAGGCCGCTGTAGTTGAACTCGTCGGCCCAGGCCAGCTTGCTGAAGGTGTAGCGGGGCGTGGGCGGGGGCGTGGGCGGGCCGGTTTCGGATGGGCTGCCTAATAGCAGCAGGCCGGTAAATAGCGTAGAAATCATGCTATTGAAAAGTTGCGGGGAGAAGTGCCCGGCCCAAAACGGGCACAGGAAAAGAAAACCCAATTGGCCGCCAGCCCACTGGACCGGCAGCCAACGCCCAGTCCGGCGGAGAACTCACCAAAGCTCCGGCCGGAGTGACCGTAGTAAAGGGTAGAAACCATCGGGGCAGGGTCGATGGCCAGGCAATTACTTGTATTGCAGGTACTTCACGTAGTCCACCTGCATCTGCTGCGGGAAAGCGGTAGAGCCGTCGGGGTTGCCA
Source organism: Hymenobacter siberiensis (assembly GCF_018967865.2). Taxonomy (NCBI): domain Bacteria; kingdom Pseudomonadati; phylum Bacteroidota; class Cytophagia; order Cytophagales; family Hymenobacteraceae; genus Hymenobacter; species Hymenobacter siberiensis. The sequence goes on along the minus strand of NZ_JAHLZY020000001.1, from coordinate 4,279,990 downwards.
TCGAAATCGCCACCAATGGCTACGTTCAGCACCACGAAAAATGGATAGTTGAAGGGGTAAGGGCTGGCGTCGGCCCCGGTGAAGGCATAGTACTGCTGCCCGTCGACGAAGAAGCGCATCTGGTCTTTGCTGCGCACCATGGAGTAAATGTGGAAATCGGCCGACAGGTCCATGTTCATCACCTGGGTGGTGCCTTTGTAGCGGTGGTCGGGCACGCTGTTGCCAAAGTGCATGGTCGAGAGGAACTGCTGGGGCTGGCTGCCGCGCAGCTCCATGATGTCGATTTCGCCGCAGCGGGGCCAGTTATTCTGGTCGATATCGGCCCCCAGCATCCAGATGGCGGGCCACACGCCCTTGCCCTTGGGCAGCTTGGCGCGCACATCGATGCGGCCAAACTGGAAGCTCTGCTTGCCCTTGGTCACGAGGCGCCCCGAGGTGTAGGAACCCGCCGCCCCCCGGGCCTGAATGACGAGGCTGCCGCCTGCCTGGTACACGTTGTCGGCCGAGTTGGTGTAGGTCTGTAGCTCATTGTTGCCCCAGCCGCCGCCGCCCAGCTCATAGGCCCACTTGCTCTGGTCGAGGGCACCGCCGGTAAACTCGTCGCTCCAGATGAGCTCCGTGTAGTCGGCGTAGGCGCGGGCGTCCTCGTTGGCGGCGGTGGTCGGAGTCGTTGGGGTAGTGGGAGCCGGTGTAAAGCTGCTGCCTTTTTCAGTGCAGGCGGCCATGCTCAGCGCCAGCAGCAGGCTGGTGCTGAGGTACAAGCTGCGGCGGCTAGCTGGGGTTAATTTAAACATAAGCAATACGGTAATTAAGTGGTTCTATCTGAATAAAAAACCGATATTCAGCTATTTAGCAACCAGCTTAATGGTGAATACGGTTCCGCCGTTGAGGCCGCTGCCAGCGCGCAGCACCATGTGCTGGGCATCGATGGACAGTATGCGGTACACCCGCTCGGTGACGGAGGCATCGGTAGCGCCAATGAAGGCACCCATCCGCGTGAGGGTGAACTGCGCTAGCCCCGTACCGGCCGACGGCCCAAACACGAAGGGCGAGGTGCCCGTCTGGGGAGCCTGGCAGGAGTAGCCATTGGCCGAGAAGGTTTCGGCCTTGGCATCGTAGGAGAAAATGTTGGTGTTCGAGAACTTGTACTCGTCATCGGACTGGCAGGCGGGCAGCTGCCCGGCTAGCACGCCGGCAAAGTAGGAGGTGGGCGCGGCTTCGGTGCCTACCACAATGGGGGCGTCGGCGGCATTGTCCAGCAGCCACGTTTTGGAAGAGCCGCCGGTGAGCAGCAGCTTATAGGGGGCCGTGGCATCGTAGGGCGCGAAGGTGAGGGTGGTGCGGGTACCGTCGGGATTGGTGCCGCGCAGGCGCAGGCGGGTATCAGTGGCTTCCAGTACGTCGTAGGTTTTGTTCACCACCGAGTCCGTGAGGCCCAGGAAGGTCTTTTTGCCTTTCAGCACAATCTGCGGGTTGCCGCTGGCATTGGGCCGGAACACGAAGTCGGTCGCGAAGTTCAGCGAAGCGCCGCAGGCTCCGTTCTGGAAGGTCTGGCCGGCGCTGTTGTAGTTGATGGTAAACGCGCTGCTGAACGAAAACTGGTCGTCGAGCTGGCAGGCGGGCAGCGTGGTGGAGGTCGAAATGGGCACGCCACCGGCCGTTTCCCGCACAATGGCCCCGGGCTGGCTCGAAAACGCCCATACCCGGATGCCGCTGCCCGCGCAGTTCACCACCTTGCTGAAGGTGGCATTGGCACAGGGGTCGGCAATGGTCACGGTCTGCTTGGCCGAGATGCCGGTGCCGCCGCGGCCGGCCGTGGTCAGCTCTACCTGGTAGGAGCCGCCGCGGGGGTAGGTGTGCATCACGGTAGGCCCCGAGGCGATGGAATTATCGCCGAAGTTCCACTGATAGAGAAAGCCGGCGGTGCTGGTGCTGGTGAAGGACACCACGGTCGGAAACTCGGTGGTGTTGACCTGGGAGGTAAAGGTGGAGGTGGGCACGGGGCCTTCGAGCTTGCTATCGTCGCCGGCTTTCTTGCAGGAAGTCAGCAGCAGGGGCGTCATCAGCACGCCCAGCACGGCGGTACGAAGTATATTTTTCATGGGAATTCAAAGGAGAGGGGTGAGATGCCTGGGGCCGGCAGCGGGAAGGCCGCCGGCCCGGCGGTCAGTTAATAGCCAGTATTTTGCGTGAGGGCGGGGTTCACGTCGCGCTCCGACTGCGGAACGGGCAGCACAATGTTGAAGGGCTTCACGCCCTTGACCGTGTACAGCAACAGCTCGCCGGTGCGCTTCATGTCGAACCACCGGTCGTTTTCGAACGCCAGCTCGTACTTGCGCTCACGCCACACGGCGGTTTTGAAGGCCGTGGCGCTCAGGCCGGCGGCCAAATCGTGCGGGCCAGCCGTGCCAACAGCTTCCCCAAACGAGCGGCGGCGCACCTTGTTGATGGCCTCCAGGCCCTCGGCCGTGGGGCCCACGCCTTCGGCCATAATCAGGTACATCTCGGCCAGGCGCAGCACCGCAATGTTCAGTTCCGAGTCCCAGATGTTGGTATTCACCTTGCCGATAAACCATTTTTTGCAGCCGTAGCCGCGGGGCGAGCCCGGCAGCGAAGCCGGCTGGGTGCGGCCATCGGGGTAGGCATCGCCGGGCTTCCAGATGGTCACGTCGCGGCGCAGGTCGCCGGGTTCGTAGCCGGCCACAAAGGCGTCTTCGGGAATGTTGAAGCCGTAGCCGCCCTGGGGCACAATGCCCTGGCCGCGGGGCCCGAAGAACTCGTTGCCCACAAAGCCCAGGCCATCAAACGTGTACTGGTTGCGGCCCGCCACGTACTGCACCTCAAAGAGCGACTCCTTGCCGTTCTCGTTGCCTACCTTAAAGTTGTCGCCGTAGTTGGCCCACAGGCTCTTGCCGCTGCTGTTGATAACGGTGCGCGCCTGGGTGGCGGCCTCCGCCATTTTGTCCTCGGTGAGGTACACCTTGGCCAGCAGGCCGGTGGCAGCCCACTTGGTGGCGCGGCCCAGCTCATCGCCGCTATACGAGGCCGGCAGCTTGGTAATGGCGTCGAGCAAATCCTTCTCAATCAGGGCATACACCTGTGCCGCTGGTGTGCGGGGCACGTTCACTTCGGCCACCGTGGTGGGCGGCGTGGTGAGCAGGGGCACATCGCCGAAAGCCCGCACCAGGTCGAAGTAGTACTTGGCCCGCAGGAACTCGGCCTCGCCAATGGAGCGGGCCTGAATGGCCGGGTCAATCTGCATGGCCGGCACCTTTTGGAGCACAATGTTAGCCCGGCCAATGCCGATGTAGCAGCCTCCCCACAGGCGCGAAGTGAGCGGGTTGGTGGCCGGAATGTTGTAGTTATCGAGCTGCTGCTGCTCAATGCCGTCGCCGCCCCCGCCGCCGCCGGTGTAGGAAATATCCGAGCCAATGTCGCCGATGCCCCACAGGGCATAGTTGTACTGCCCGCCCTTACCCAACTCGCTATAGATAGCGTTGGTGGCCTGAATGGCGTCGGTGGTTGTTTTGTAGAAGTTGGCGTCGGTCACCTGGTCGGAGGGCGACTCGTCCAGAAACTTCTTGCCGCAGCTGGCCGAGAGCAGGCCGAGGGTAAGCAGCAGCGCGCTGCTGGCGAATTTAGGAGAAATGGTGAGTTTCATCGTCGTAAGTCGTTAAGGATTAGAAGCCCAGGTTGAGGCCGGCCAGGAACACGCGCGGCTGTGGGTATACGCCCAGGTCTACCCCGCGCGAGCCCACCTCGGGGTCGAAGCCGGTGTACTTGGTCAGGGTCACCAGGTTTTGGGCCGACACGTACACGCGCAGCTGCTTGGCGGCAATGCGGCTGGACAGGGCCGTGGGCAGGCTGTAGCCCAGCGTCAGGGTTTTGATGCGCAGGTAGGAACCGTCTTCGATGTAGTAGCTGCTCACGCGCAGGTTGTTGTTGGGGTCGCCGGCAATGGCGCGGGGCACGTCGGTGCTAGTGCCTTCGCCGGTCCAGCGGCCCAGCACGCGGGTACTGCCGCTGCTGTTGCCATACAGGGCGCTTTCCAGGATGTAGCGGTTCTGGTTGTAAATCTGGTTGCCCTGCGAACCCTGCACAAACACATTCAGGTCGATACCCTTAAAGGTCAGGCTGTTGTTCACGCCGTAGGTGAACTTGGGGTTGGGGTTGCCGATGTAGGTGCGGTCCGAGGCATTAATCACGCCGTCGCCGTTCAGGTCCTTGAAGCGGATGTCGCCGGGGGCGGTGCTGGTTTGCGAGTTGGTGCCGCCGGTTTGGGTGGCGTGGTTTTTCACGTCTTCCGGCGTCTGGAACAGGCCATCGGCCACGTAGCCGAAGAACGAGCCGAAGGGCTGGCCCTGGTCGTAGCGCACAATCACGCCGCTCAGGCTGCTCAGGCCATCATAAGGCTGCCCGGCACCCAGTGATTCCAGCTTGGTCTTGTAAGCCGAGAAGTTCAGGTTGGTGGTCCAGGTCAGGCCCGAAGTGCCGCCCTGGATGTTGCGCGAGGTCAGCGACACGTCCACGCCGCGGTTGTAGGCCGAGGCCGCGTTGCGGTTCACACTCTCATAGGTGCCCGACACCAGCGACACGGGTACCGGCGCAATCAGGTTGGGCGAGGTGCGGTCGTAGAGGTCGATGGTGGCCTCAAAGCGGTTGTCGAGGAAGCCGAAGTCGAAGCCCAGGTTGGTCTGGTTGTTGGTTTCCCAGCGCAGGTCGGGGTTGGCCAGGCGCGTAGGCGCGGCACCCGTCTGAATGGTGCCGCTGGGCCCGAAGGGATACGAAATGGCCGAGTTGATGGAGTAGAGGTAGGCGAAGCGCCCGGCGTTGTTGGGGTTGCCCACCTTGCCGTAGCCCACGCGCACCTTCAGGTTGCTGATAACAGCGTTGCCCTTGAGGAATGCCTCCTCCGACACCCGCCAGCCGGCCGATACGCCGGGGAAGAAGCCGAACTGCTGGCCGGGCGGGAAGTTGCCCGAGCCATCGTAGCGGGCAATGGCCGAGAACAGGTACTTGCCGGCAAACTCGTAGTTGAGGCGGGTAAAGTAGCTGGCCAGGTGCGAGGTGGGGTTGATAATGCCCGCGTTGGCCAGCGACGTGTTCAGCGGGCCGGTGTTAATCACCTGCAGGTCGTTGCGCAGATAGCCCGTGCGGTAGGCTTCCACGTTGCTGAAGTTGAAAGCCTGCGCCGACTGGCCCAGCAGCAGCGTTACCTGGTGCTTGTTGGCAAAGAGGTGGTCGTAGGTGGCCGTGTTCTCAATCAGGTAGCTCGGCGTGTAGCCGGCCGTAGCCGTGGCACCGGCCAGGTTGTAGCGGGTGCTGTACACATCAGCGCCCACCCGCAGCTCGGGAATGGTGGGCCGGAAAGAATTGAAGTTGTCAAAAATCAGGTCGGCACCCACGTTGGTGCGGAAGCGCAGGCCTTTCAGGGGCTCCACTTCCACAAAGAAGGTGGTGAGGGCCCGGTTGCGGGTGAATTTCTGATTGTTGAGGGTGGCCGCTACAATGGGGTTTTCCTCAATAAAGTTGTCCTGGGCACCGCGCGGCTCATAGTAGTAGCCATCGGGTCGGAACACCGGGATAATGGCCGGAATGCGCAGCGCCTGCTGCACCGTGCCATACTCGCCGCTATTGGTCGTAATCTGCCGGTCTTCCAGGTGGGTAATCGAAATGCTGTTGCCGATTTTCAGAATCTTGTTTATCTGCAGGTCGCCGTTGGCGCGCAGCGTAAACCGCTCAAAATTAGAGCCCACAATGGTACCGTCCTGCTTAAAGTAGCTGGCCGAAACTGCAAAGCGTGCCTTGTCGCCGCCGCCCGTGGCCGACAGCGAATAGTTCTGAATAGCCGCCCGGCGGAACACCTCGTCCTGCCAGTTGGTGCCCGTGCCCAGGGCCTGCGGATTGCGCAGGCGGTCTACCACAATGGGCTGGCCCGCCGCGAGGCGGTTTTCGTTGTTAATCACCGCGTATTGCTCGGCCGTGAGCAGGCTCAGCTTGCGCGATACATCCTGCACGCCCCGGTAGGCATCCACGTTGATGGTGGATTGCCCGGACTTGCCGCGCTTGGTGGTGATGATGACCACGCCGTTGGCGGCCCGCACGCCGTAGATGGCCGTGGCCGAGGCATCCTTCAGGATGTCAATGGTTTCAATGTCGTTGGGGCTGATGGCGTTCAGTTGGTTCTCGCTGCCGTTGTCGGGTAGCGGGAAGCCGTCGACTACGTACAGCGGGTTGTTGTTGCCGGCCGATGTAATACCCCGCACGCGCACCGAAGTGCCCGCCGCGCCGCCCGGCGCGCCACCGTTAGAAGTTACCGTAACGCCCGCCGCCCGGCCCTGCAAGGCCTGGGTAGCATCGGCCACTGGCTGGGAGGCAATCTCCTTCGCTGTTACCGATGATACAGCCCCCGTCACGCTGCCGCGCTGCTGGGTACCGTAGCCCACTACCACTACTTCGTTCAGCTTCTGCTCGTCTACGGCCATCGACACGGATACCGTGCCATTGGCGCTCACGACGGCCTCTTGCGTCCGGTAGCCGATGTAGCTAAATACCAAGGTACTGCGCTCGGGCGCATTCAGCGAGAAGCTGCCGTCGGCGTTGGTCGTAGTGCCAATCGTGGTGCCCTTTACAAGCACCGTCACGCCGGGCAGGCCGCCGCCGCTGCCGTCGGTCACGCGCCCGCTTACGGGTACATCGGCTACAGGCCGCATCACCGGGCGCGAAGCCGAAGCCGGAGCTCCGTGCGCTAGGATGGGCATCCCGCAAGCCAGCAGCACCGCAGAGCGGCGCAACAGAGCAATCAGGTAATAATTTCGCTTCATGGTGAGAGTTGAAAATGGTATAGTGGGAATTAGAAGCAACTGGGTATTCAAAAAACTGGGTTATCGGGAGGTTGCGGCCGTAGCCGCGCCGGCGGGTAGCGGGCCGCCGGAGGGCCGCACCGCGCCGGTCGTGTTGCTGGTGGTCGGCGTGGTGCCGGCTACCGGGCCGCCCGCATAGCGGAAGCGCATCATCTGGGAGCCTACGCGCAGGGTGTACCAGCCGTTTTCCAGCTGGGGCCGGCCCTGGCCATCGGGGTAGCTCAGGTCGCGCAGCGGGTCAATATCGAAGGTGAGCTCGCGGCTCTGGCCGGGGGCAAAGGGCTGCTTCTCGAAGTGCTTCAGCAGGCGTACCGGGCGGGCCACGCGGCCTACCTCATCGGTCAGGAACCAGAGCACCGCCTCCTGGCCGGCGCGGGCACCGGTGTTGGCCACGCGCACCGTGGCGCGCAGCTTGGCGGCCGGCCCGGTCAGCACCGAGTCGCTCAGCGCCAGCCCCGAGTAGGCGTAAGTAGTATAGCTCAGGCCCTCGCCGAATTCGGTGAGCATCGAGCTCTTGTACTTGGCCCCGCGCTGCTCAAAGCCCGCGCCGAAGTCGCTCAAATCAAGACTATTCTCGTTGTTGTCGTGGTGGTAGTTGGTGATGTGGCCGGCAAACTGCGGGTAAGTAAACGGCAGCTTACCGCTCGGATTGGTCTTCCCGCTGATGATTTCGGCCAGGGCCGTGCCGCCGCCGTAGCCTGGCAGCCCCGCCCAGATAATGGCCGGCGTGCCCTCGGCCACGCTCCGGATGATGCCCGGCCGCCCGCCAATCATCAGCAGAATGGTGGGCTTGCCGCTGGCCTGGGCCGTGCGCGCCAGCTGCTGCTGGTCGTCGGGCAGGGTCAGGTCGGAGGTGTTGCCTAGGCCTTCGGTGTACGGGCGCTCGCCCAGGGCCAGTACTACGGCATCGGCCTGCCGGGCGGCGCGGGCAATGCTGGCCAGCAGCAGGTTGCCTTTGGCGTCGCGGTAGGGCAGCATCTCTACTTTGGCCTGCGGGTACTCGCGGCGCAGGGCTTCGAGCACAGTGGGCACGTCCTTGGGGTAAGCCTCTTCGGGACGGCCCTGCCAAGCCAGGGTCCAGCCGCCGCACAGGTTGGCGCGGGAGTCGGCCGAGGGGCCCACTACCAGCAGGCGCTTCACCCTGGCCGGGGCCATGGGCAGGATATTTTGCTCATTTTTAAGCAGTACCACCGACTCGCGGGCGGCACCAACGGCCTGGGCACGCAGGGCTGGGTCGCCTACGCGGCTCAGCCGGTCGGCACGCGGCATGGGGTTTTCAAACAACCCGATTCCGTCCTTCATCTGCAGCACGCGGCCGGCCGAAAGGTCGATGCGGGCCTGCGTGAGGCGGCCCTCCTGCACCAGCTCCTTCACATAGCGGCAGAAGGTGGTAGTGTAAGGCGTCATGGCCATGTCCACGCCCGCGTCAATGGCCATCCAGGTGGCTTCCTTTTCATTAGCCGCCACTTTCTGAATGCGTACCAGCCGGATAATGTCTTCCCAGTCGGTCACGGCCACGCCCTTGAAGCCCATCTGGCGTCGCAGCAGGTCCGTCAGAATGGCCTTGGAGGCGTGCACCGGCTCGCCGTTGATTTCGCCGGAGTTAATCATGATTGACTTCAGGCCGGAATCGATTGCGGCCTGGAACGAAGGCCGGAAGAACTCCTGCAGCCGCTGGTCTGGAATGAGGGCATTGGTACGGTCCCAGCCATTGCGCGGGTCCGAGTAGCCCAGGAAATGCTTGCCGCAAGCCGCTACTTTGTAGGGCGCGATTTCTGTGTTGGTCTGCATCTCCCGCACGAAGGCGCTGCCCAGCGTGGCGGCAACCAGCGGGTCTTCGCCGTAGGTTTCGTAGAAGCGGGGCCAGTAAGTGTTCACGCCCAGGTCCAGGACCGGTGCAAACACCCAGTGATGCCCCAAATCAGCCGATTCAAGTATCGTGGCGCGGGCCGTCTGGCGGGCCAGCTCCGGATTGAAGCTGGCGCCGATGTTGATGTTGTGCGGGAAGATGGCGGTGCCGCTCACGTAGCTGGCCCCGTGCATGTGGTCGATGCCATAAATCATGGGGATGTGCAGCCGCGATTCGCGCAGGGCGATGCGTTGCAGCGCAGCCGAGTAGCGCAGCCATTGCGTGGCCGGTACAGCCTCCCCGTTGATGAAGGACCCAATGTGAAAATCCCGAACCAGAGCAGTTGCTTTGGCCGAATCGAGGGTGACATCACCACCGGCGCCAGTATGATTTATCGCCGAAATATTCAACTGGGTCATCTGCCCAATTTTTTCTTCCAGCGTCATCTGCGCCAGCAGCTGCTGCACACGCGGGCTAAAGGTGGCGGCCGGTAGCTCAGCCGCAATGCTCACGGTAGGCGGAGCTACCGTGGCCATGGGGACAACCCCGCGCTGGCAGGCCGCCAGGAGTGGCACCGCTAGTAATAGATTGCGCCATCCAAATAAGGAAGGCTGGACTGCCGATGACAAGCCCGAACCGGCAAGTATGCGAAGGCGAATCAGGGAGGAAAATAAAGGCATCTGTAGTATTCAGTTGACCAAATGTAGTAGAGTGTGTTGAGCTAATACAACTCAATAAATGCCCTGAAACGCTTTATTTGAAGGTTTTGAGGTATTTTCAAAAATGGTTTATACGCTTGCCACACACGCGTCAATTGCTGATTCTCGCTTGATTCGGGTAGCCGGAGCGTTTTGGTCTTCTGTCTGATAGGCTAAAAAACAACAAAAAAAAACGGCTATTGTTGAAAAAAAACGGGGAATAATTCCCAAGTAGTGAATTATCAGGCTGAATGCCGGCCAGAGCAGTTATTAATACCTGAAAAGCTATTTCTGCTAGTCACAAACGTTGCCGGAGTATTGGGTGCGCTCAATTACTGGTTTTGGTAGGCTCGTTCTCCTCCACCTCCATCTCCATTGAGGCATCCAATAGCACGTGGGTCCATGGTTCGCCGTCCTCGTAGTCGGTGGCCTGGCGGCGGCGCTGCAAGGCCTGCAGTACCTTCTGGGCAAAGGTCCAGCTGGTGGCCGGGCGCAGGTCCAGCACCCGGGCCAGCTCGGAGGGGGAGTAGTTCCCTTTGTGAGCGTGCAGCAGGAAGACGGCATACAGTGCCTTGACGATTGAGAATTTGCACTTTTGCAAGAGGGTGCCCGTCGTGGCCGACTCCACGTAGCGGCAGCGGGTGCAGCGCTGGGCGTAGGGTTCGCGGGCTTCGCAGCTCTTTTCGTGGCCGCACTTGCGGCATTGGTAGCTGCCATGTCCCCATTTCAGGTCGGCCAGGTAGCGCAGACAGGCATCCTTATCAGGATATATCTGGCTGAATTCGCCAAAGTCTACTTCCTTCGACTCTATGCGCGCCGCCTTCTCCGCGTGCAGGTCGCGGCTGAGGTCGCCGTTGAGCTTCTCGATGGCGGCCGATTGCAGGGCCAGCAGGCCGTTGGCTTGCAGTAGCTCGCGGTTTTGGGCGGCCACAGTTTCATTTTGCTGGCGTAGCTCGGTGGTGCGCAGGGCTACCAGGCCTCCCAGCTCGGTATTGAGCTGGTCTTTAAGGATTTGGTTTTCGCGCATTTGCACTACCAGTCGGTCCTGGGCCTGGTGTTTTTTGCGTAGCTGCTTCAGCAGGCGGTGCTGCGTGAGCAGCGCGACATCCATCAGGCCCTTCAGCTTTTCGCCCAGCGCGTAGCTCAGAATCACTACTTCTACCACAAAGGCGGCATTCAGGCTATATACCGTGTACACATTGCTGTAGAAATTGATGCCCAGCTTGCGCATGATGAGAAACGTGAGGCTGATAGCTACCAGCGCCTGGGCTAGTAACAGGTAGCGGGCTGGTCGCAGGCCGCTGCGATAGGCTTGTAAGCCAGCATAATACAGCAAGCCATAAGGCAACAGGTAGAGCCAGAAGCTAAACCCCGAATGCACCACCGCCGCATCGAGCACCAGAAGGGTCGTGCTGATGCCCACCACCCACTGCCCCGCCCGGTGCAGCCCCGGCAGCCGGGAGGCCGTGTCAAGAAAGCCACCCGCGTAGGTCGCAAACGTGAGCAGCAGCAGCACCGGGGCCAGCGCCCCAATGAAGTGGTTCAGGCGCGGGAAATCGGACCATAAGTACTGAAAACCCAGGCCATCTTCGGTGAGAAACAGCAAGGCCCCGCTGAGCACGTAAAGGACGTAGTAGAGGTAGGTGCGCTCGCTCAGGAAGAAGAACAGAATCAGGTTGTAGAGCACCATGATGAACAGGATGCCGTAGAAAATGCCCAGCAGCCAGTATTGCAGCGACAGCTCCGGGATGAGGCCAGCCCCGCTGTGCAGCATGGCCCGGAAGCTGGTGCGGGTGTCGGAGTGCAGCCGCAGGTAGTAGGTGGCGGTTTCGCCGGGCCGGGGCGGCAGGTCAAACAGAAAGTTCTTGTAAGGGTGCGGGCGCGTGGCAAACGATTGGTTGGCTCCCGTAGCCACGCTGTCGTAGGCGGTAGTTGAGCCGCGTTGGGGGCTGAAGAACATCGCGTTGCCGATGTGGGAGTCGTACAGCTCGAGGTACCACGCCGCATTGTCGGTAGGGCGCTGGCGCACCGTGATGCGCAGCCAGTAGATGCTGCTCGGATGCTGGATGTTGGGCGGGTGCCCCGAGCCCCGCATGGCCACAAACCGGCGGCTCCACTCCGGCAGCTGCACATCGGCAAGATGCAGCTGGCCCGTGGGGTCTTCCAGCATGCTGTAGTAATTTTCCTCCAGGTAGAGGGCTGGCTGGGCCGGGTTCACGGCCAGGGTATCTTCGGGGGTGGCGTGGGCACGGGCCGGCAGCAGCAGCCCGAGGAATAAGATGGCCAGTCGGAATAGCGGGTACTTACCACCCATAGATTGCAAATGTGAAATCAGTGAGGAAATACGAGGCATAGCAGCGGCGAACTTACAAAAATGCAACTCGAAACCGGTTGAAGGAAACCGCTTTTATAGGTAAGAGTTCACGCACGAAATACAACAGTACGTAGTGGCAATAAAAAAACGCCCGGCCGTGTCGAAACACAGCCGGGCGTTAACATCTGAGCAGGCCGCGCGGCTACAAACGGAACTGAGCTCCCACTTTGATGCCAAAGTTGCTGGTATTGGGGGTGTCGCGGTAGGTGAGGCGGTGAATGAAATCGACCCGAACAAACTTGAAGATGTTTTCTACCCCGTAGCCTACTTCCACATAAGGGGTCGAAATGGTGCCGGGTAGGTCGGGCGTATTGCCGTTGATGCGGCGGGCCCGGTCCGAGAGCTTGCCATAGAGCACGTTGCCGGTACCCACCAAGCGCCAGTTGAGGGCGCGGATACCCGGAATGGAGTTGACGAGCAGGCCTTCGAAATGGTGGTCGAGGCGCAGCGTGACCGAACGGTCGGTGATGAACTCGAAGTAGTTCATCAAGTTGAAAGCGTTGGCGTTGTAAAACGGCGTCTGGTTGCCCAGCGGGGTTTTGAGGATGAAGTAGGGCAGCGCCGTGGGAATGTAGTTGCCCTCGGCCCGGTAGGTGAGGCGGCCCAGTTGGCCCACTGAAACGCTGTGCGAAATGGCCAGATTGAACTTGTGGTACATGAAGTCGCCCTGCGTCCAGTCGATGGCGCCCAGCGTGTAGCGGAGGGTGAACACTGGCAGGCGCTTCAGGCCCACGGCCCGGCGGCGGGTTTCGCTCTGCACCAGGTTTTCATCGGGCGCGTAGCGCGATTCAGATACCAGCTCGCTCAACTGCAGTACATCCGAGCCGGGCTCCACTGTGGGCGGCTGGCCACCCGGGCTGGTGGAGCGACGGTATTGAAACAGCGGGTTGATGTTCTGATAGCGCAGCGTCAGGGTCTGGGTGAAGCCGTGGAACAGGTCGCGCTGCACACTCAGGGAGGTGAGGTCGCGCAGCACGGGTTTGCCCTGCCGGAAACGGCCCCAGCGCGAGGCGGCCGTAAACAGGTTGTTGTTGTCGAGAAAGTCGTTGTCCAGCAGGGCGGCCTGCTCCACGTCGTGCTTGAACTCGCCGGTGAACACCGTCCAGTGACGGCGCTCGGCCACGAAGCTGACGCGGGCCCCGTACTTGAAGCGGCTGTCTTTGGTGCCGTAGGCTATGTACGCCTGCGTGAGCCAGTTGCGACTGATTGCGGGCGTGGTGCGGAAGCCAAAGCGGAAGCGGTTGCCTTCGAAGTCGTTGTTGGCGTAGAGCGTGGATATGGGGCCCAAATCGAGCTTGCCCACGCGCTTGTAGCCGTTCACGAGCAGCTCCACCCAGTCGAGCACGTTGCGCACCGAAGGCAGCTGCTTGGCCGAGTCGAGTACGGCAAACGTCTGGCGCTCGCTCAGGCTCAGGGTATCGGGCCGGTGCTGGTCGAAGTAGCCGCCCGCTCCGCCCTGGGGCAGGCCAGTGAGCAGGCTGCCCACGCCAGGCTCCTCCTTTTCGGTGGGCTCCATGAGCGACGACATAATGGGCTGATCGTAGAAGCCGGGCTCCTCGTGCACCTGGTTGCGCACGAAATTGCTGCTCACCGTGGTGAAGCGCACCAGCATGGCCGCCTGCTTTTCGTAGGGCCGTACACTGAGCACCATTTTGGTACGCGTGGGCAGGCCCGCGCCGTCGGCGGGCGAGGTCAGGTCCTGGTAAATGCGCAGGTCATTCACGAAGTTAATGTTGGCTTCGGGGCTGGCCACGAGGTCGGCCCGGCGCAGGGCGTAGCCTTCCTGCGTAATCCAGATGGTGCCTTTGAAGGCCAAATCGTGGCTGCGCTTGGGCGTGACGGCAATTTTATAGCACCAGTCCTTGCCCACAAACACGGAATCCTGCAGCTCGTAGTCGTAGGTGACGCGGCCGCCTTCGGCAATGGGCGAGATGAAGTCCTTGCCCAGCACGTTTTGCCAGTTGGGGTAGAAGTCGAAGTTCTGGAAGTTAGAGCCCAGCATCTGGGAGAGTACCGAGCCTTCGCGCGGGCCCACGCCGCGCATCTGCTTGTGCAGCAAGTCTTCGCGGCGGCGCAGGGGCGAGTTGCGCTGGTATACCCGCGAGCCCACTTCCGAGGCAAAAACCGGGAGCGGGGCATCAACATCGGCGGCGGCGGCGGCACCCTGGCGCACAGCCAGCGCCCGAATATCCTTGATAACCTTGCGATTGGACAAGCTCTTGGGCAGGTCAATCAGGCTGGTTTCGATGCGGTTGTAGGAGTCGTACTCGGCGGCTTGCAGGGCGGTGCGGGCATTCCCGGGCTTGTGGCGCTGCACTTCGCGCAGGATGCGAAAGGCCGGGTTCTCGGGCTGGCGCGAGCTCACGAATACTTCGCCCAGCGTAACGCCGCCGGTTTTCATCCGGAAGAGCACCGTTTGCACGGCCGCGTTGCTGAGCTGGCGCCGCTGCGTGGCAAAGCCCAGCGCCGAGGCCGCGATGGAATCGGGCGAGCCCGTGGCGGTGAGCTTGAACTTGCCATCGGCATCGGCCGTGACGCCGGCACTGCTCTTCGGAATAAAGATGGACGCGAACGGCACCGGCTCACCGTTCGTAGCCTCCACTACCTGGCCACTGATTACGATACGCTGGGCTGCAGCCGGCAGTGCCAGGAGGCACACCAGGAGCAGCGGAGCAAGAAATTTCATACGAAGTATAAAAGGGCCAAATGCCAAAACCATAAGTAAGTGCTTGCTCCAAATTAAACAGTTGATACATTTGACATAACTAACTGATAGTAAACAAGAAATACAAAGACTATCAGCTAAAAGCTAATGGTTCGGCACTTAGTCCCGCAATTTACGCAAAGCGCAAGCGGCTCCCAACTAGTTCCGTGCCGAAAACAGGAAAATTTGTGATGAAGGATTAAACCTGCCGTGCGAATGGTTGTCAGGGCCCGGCCAGTGGGTTCCATTGCTTGCAGCCAGGCTGTGGCTTGGGCCTTCCCGTTTGCCACACGATAGCCCCAACTAAGGCAAGTCCGCTTGGCGGGGCGTTGCGTTACGGGGAGAGAAGCGCCCGGCCAGATGCGAGAAAAAAGGGGTTTGTGGCTTTGCCCGACTGGCGACCCGCGCTGTCAAATCCACGTAGCGGTGCCATTGTTGCTACTAAAGCCAACGGCCTGGGATGTCACAAACCCAGCGTTTCTGCTGTGTGCACCACTATCAACTATGCCTTCCATTGTCTGGAAATTTACCCCCCCCCATTTTTTTAATTGAATAATTATATGGAGGATAAAATTGGTTATTGTCCGTTTTAGAGGTGTTGTTTCCTTTTTGCATTTGTGGTTGGTCACACCTTTGCGTGGCACCGATTTATGCTTCCGGAGCGGGGCCGACGGCTATCTTGGCCGCTCATCTTTGTTTTGAAAAACGCATGAACTCCACCTTTTTCGCGCCTCTGTGCGCAGCTTTGTTAGCGGCGGTCCCAGGCCTGGCCACGGCCCAAATGGCCATCCCAGCCCCGGCCGATACGGCCCGCCCCTACAAGTACGAGTTTGGCCTGACGGCCAGCCCGCAGTTGGACCACTTCTTCACCGCCAACCGCAGCCTGCCCATCGGGCTGATTTATAAGCAGCGCCTCACGCCCACTAAATCGTTGCGGCTGCGACTGGTGGGACTTTTTACCTATGCCGATTCGACTAATTTTAAGGATGATATTTTTGATACCGTTAATGGCTATGTAACAGGGCCAAGCTATCGGAAGTGGCAGCTACAGGTATTTGCTGGTTATGAGTGGCAACGGATGCTAGGCCGACGTGTATCGCTGTATTACGGGGTAGAAGTTGGTTTAGGCTACCAGCGCCAAGGCTTTTCCTCGGCGTATCGAGCTCCTTATCCTCCAGGTGGATTTGGAATAGATTATTACGAACGCACGACGCAGGACTGGCAGGTACAAATACGCTCCTTTGTGGGAATTAATTATCACATCATGCGGCGCTTGTGCATGTTTGCCGAAACGGCCCTGCCATTGAGCTACACTCATCAACGCAGTACATACCATGTGCGGGAAACATTTACCAAATTCGACGAGGTGGACCGCTTTTTAGATGAGCGTACTCAGGCTAACCGTGTTGCGCTGACTTAGAGGCCGGTACAACTACTGGGGGTGACCTATGATTTTTAATTTCCTTTCTACTTTTTCTCAACCAAAATGAAAGCACTATTTACGCATTTGTGCACTCTGGTACTGCTTGGATTAATGCTTCTGCCTAAGCCGGTAAGCGCCCAGCCAACTATGCTCTTACTCTACCCTACTATTTTTCTAGTGAATTGATATCGAGTAATTTGCCAGCAAAACCAGCGCAATACTGTTTCCACCATTCGGGCGAGCTTCTCAGCCGCCCCGGTACCGGGGCGGCTGAGCTGGCGCAGGATATTTAAGCCGTGTCGGCTAAGGCTCATGGCTCGGTAGCCGTGGTTTTTGCGGCCGATGGGCTGGCTTTTCCGGTCGGCTACCGTGCCCACGCCCAGGCAAAAGGCGTACGCCAGACTGACCAGGGCCACGAGCTTGCGCAACTTCAGGTGGCAGCGCAAGTGACTGGCCTCCAGGTTGAAGCCCCGACCTTTGAGGTTCTGAAAGCACTGCTCGATGGTCCAGCGCTTGGCGTAGAGCTGCCCCATGTACGGCAGGCCCACGTTGCCAAAAAGAAAGAGGAAATCCCCGTCCGTCAAGGCCTTGACCCAGACCTGTCCCCAGACCCCGTCGACCTGGCACTGGGCGAAGCGCCGGGTCTGTCCGACGGCCAGGCCCAGGTCCGTAATGGCTTGCCGGCGGCCACTCGGGTGAGTGAGCAGATGGTGCCGGGGTAGACGCATAACAAAAGGCAGTCCGTTGTCCTTGAGCCATTTGAACCAGGCATGGCCCACGAATTCGCGGTCGCCCAGCACCAGGCCAATCCGGTCTTTGCCCAGCACCTGGACGCAGACCCGGAGCAGGGCGATGCGGTCAGCCGCGTTGGAATTGCCGCTGCGGTTGTCGAGCAGTTCCCAGTAGAGGGGCACGTGAAACGCGCCCTGACCCACGGTCACGAGCAGGATATTGACCTGGCACTGGCCGAAATCCCACTCCGTGCGGTCCAGGCACAGGCGCAGCTTGCCCTGGGCCGGCAGCAGGCCCAGCACTAACTGCGCCAGCACCAGATAGTTCAGGTCCGTTTCGCGGAAAAAATCCTGAATCCGGGTTTCGTTCGAGGCCAACTTGACGGCATCGTTCAAGTGCTGGGCCACCTCGCAGAATTGGACGTTGCGGCTTTTTATCAGCGCGATGATGAACTGGCTCACAAACTTTTGGCGAGCCAGGTTGCGCACCACCGGCAGGTGTTGTAAAACGGTCGTAATTTTGGCGATGAGGCGTTGCTTCATGGGGCGGAACGAGTTGAGCGTGTAGGAACCTCAAAGGTCGGGCCGCCCCGTTTTTTTGCCTTGCCTGACTTTTAGTAGGGTAGAGTACTATGCTCTAAAACGCCAACGGTACGTTTCTATGCCCGAACAATACGTATAACTTTTCTTCTGCCTCTTCTCCCAGCACAAGTGGCTGTTCAGTGAATTGGGCTGTAGCGGGCGGCAATACGTTGCTGACCAATCCGACAACGGCTGGCCTCATGCAGATTTCATTTAATGATGTACCAAGTGGCACCGCGACATTGCGGACAACCTACACCAACTGCGGTAATACAACAGCTAACGGGAGTTCCCCTTCGTTAACCGTCTACATCCGCTCCATTACCAATCAGCCGTTGGGCGCACTCACGTTGAACGGCGGCACGAGCGGCAACATCGACTTTGGCAGCACGGCAGCACGGCAGCAGTGACGCTGGAAGTGCCACTGCTAACGATTCCGCGCAATGCCAACGACCCGAATCGCAATGCGACCATCGCGGCCAACGGCTATGAGTGGACGATACCTTCGGGGTGGAGCTGGCCCGACAACAGCATTTCCAACGGCACCCCACGCTTGTTTAGCTACCCCACCTACAACACGCCCAACCGCATTCAAGTCACGCCGCCAGCCTCGGCGTGCGCGGGCGGTGCCACCCCGGTGGTAAGGGTGCGGGCGGTAGACACGGAATGTTTGGTAGGGGCACAGGCAGGGTACGTTCCCACAAAGAGTGCTGAACGCACATTGAATATCAACTGCATTACCCCGCCGCTCGTCATCGCCAGTAACCGCACTCCCCAGGGTGGGCCAATTGTCCTGTTTTGCGGAGAAAAGCTTGAGAATGAAAAAGTGCGGCCTCTGAGTATGGGGGTGCCCAGCGGTGGCACGTTCAGCAATTATGTTTTCTCGGTGAGTGGCATTGTGCATTCGTTTTGCTGCCTGAATTCGGACACGCCCGGCGTATACGTTACCGGGCCGGGCACAGGCAGCATCGGCCTCACGGCCACCTACACGCGCAACGGTGCCAGCACCATTGTTGTCGTTGCGGCCACTGCCGTCACGGTACGGGCCGAAATGGCACCAGTGAGTCTGCAGCCCATTCCCAACTCATGTCTGGGGCAAACCATTCGGGTGCAGGTAGACCCGGCACCCGGCGCCACTTCCTATACCTGGAGCATCCCGTACCCGTTCAGTCCGCAGGGTAGCACCACTACCACACTGCCTTTCTTGGATATCACTTCTTCAGCCACGGCTCTGAGCCGCGATTTTACCATCGGGGTAGCAACAGGCAGCAATGGCAGCGGCTGCACGGCCAGCACCAGCACGGGCATAGTGGGAGTGGGCAGTAGCGTCAGCATCGTACCCGATGCATCGTACACCGATACGGAAATCTGCGCTAATACCAGCTTTGCGCTGTCCGCTGGCATCAATGATTACCGATATATTCCCAACACGACCTATACCTACGACTGGACCGTGACCCAGCGCAACGGCCAAACAGGAGCTACTGCCACCTATAGCGCTTCGGGACAGACCATTCAGGTAACCTCGCCCGGTACCGGCGACTGGCTTGATGTTGGCCTACGCGTTTCCACGTCGTGTGGCGATTTCTTCCCCACGAGCCAGAGTTGGTAATCAGTATACCGCTTCCAGAACGGGCAGTTTTGTGTGATGTCGCGCTCGAATGCCGCCGCCCAACCCGCTACCGAGGCCTACCCCAACCCGGTCGATGAGCGCATAAACTTGCCGGCCGCTACCGGCCCTTACACCTTTTACGATGGCCATGGGCAGGCCGTTCGGGAAGGGAAAACGGCCCGCGTGCTGGATACACGCAAGCTGCCCGATGGCCTTTACTATTTGGTGCACCAAGATGCGTCTGGTCGGGCTGTACGTCAGGCAATCGAGGTAAAGCATTAGCCCGCCGTAAGCTTTCTGATACCCCACTGTGGCGTCCGCACTACACCTCCACTTTCAGCGTGGCGGGCGCGGAGGTTATTTCAAAGAGCTCGCCGTGAGGTACAATGGTAATCTGGCCGTATTCTTGGAGCAGCATTTTGTAGGCCTCGGCCACGGGGCGGGGCTTGCGGTCGAGGTCGAAGAGGCCGCAGGGGTTCACGGTGCCCACTTTGCGCGCCAGGCCCTTGTCCCAGTCAATCTGGTCGATGAGCGAATACCAGGTGAAGCCGAGCACGGGCACGCCTTCCTTGCGCATTCTGAGGATGTTCACCCACTGCTTCCAGAGCCAGGTAGGGCCTTCTTTGGCATCAAACACGTTGGTTTCGGTGTGCATCACCGGCTTTTTGTAGCGCTGGTAGTAGTCGCGGGTGATGTTGTACCAGCCCAGTACGTCCATGCTGGTTTGGATGGAGCCATCGGGCAGCATTATCTTCTCGTTGCGGCCGTAGTAATCGTTGCCCATTATCTGGTATCCGGGGGGCTCGCCGGCCATAAACCAGTCGTATTCCCGCCGGGTCATGCCGTTGTCATAGAGGTAATTAACCACTTCGCCCTCGGGGTGGTGGGCATAGAGCAAATCGAGTGAGGCGAAGCGCAGCTTGTTCTGGAGCTGCACTTCGGGCGTGTGCTCGGCCCGCAGCTCGTGGGTAAACTCCGCCGACTCGCTCTGCACGATGATGCAGTCGGGCCGGTGCTTGGCAATCCTTTGGGTGCCCATGATGCTCGCGGCCACCAGGTGCTTCAGGGCCGTCACAAAAGCCTTGTCCGACTTCAGCTGCTCGTTCCAGATGCCGTCCTTGGCGCTCAGCTTGGCGGTTACGTAAATCTCGTTCACGGGTGTGTAGTAGCGCACCCACGGGTAGCGTTTGGCCACTTCCTCACAGTAGGCCGTGAAATGCACCGGCAACTCGGGGTTCTGGAAATTGCCAATGAAATCGGGTACGCCAAAGTGCATTAAATCCAGAATCGGTGTGATTTCGAGGCGGCGGATTTCGGCCATCGCGGCATCCGCAAATTCCCAGTCGTATTTGTCGGGACTGAGCTGGATTTTGTAGTAGGGCAAGCCGTAGCGCAGCACCTTCAGGCCCATTTCCTTCACCAGCGCCAGGTCCTCTTTGTAGCGGTTGTAGTGGTCGCATTCGGCCAGCAGGTCGCGGCGGGTTTTGCCATTGTCGATGGTCGGGTAGCTGCACTCGATGCCGGTGGCGAACATGAAATTATTGGGCAGGCCGGTGGGCAGGCCATTGCCGTTGTGTCCACTCGCGCCACCAAACTGGTCGCCCTCGTAGTTGCCATCGCCGAAATGGTCTTTGATTTCTGTGAGAAAAGACTTCATGGTTTTTTGAAATTCAGAACGTCATGCCGAGCGCAACCGAGGCATCTCGCGTGGGTTAGTAACTCAATTTTTGTAAGCGTCAAGGATTAGCGGTGGCACGCGAGATGCTTCGCTTCGCTCTGCATGACGTTCTTTCAAGTACCTGATTTCTTAGTTGGCTGCTACTTCAGGCTCTCCAGAAACTTGTCCGCCGTGCGCAGGCTCAGGGCCATGATGGTCAGGGCCGGGTTCACACTCAACGCACTCGGGAAGGTTGAGTTGTCCGAGATGTAGAGGTTGGGCACGTCGAAGGCGCGGCCGTTGGCGTCCACCACCGCGTCGTCGCCGCTCCGGCCCATGCGGGCCGTGCCAATAACGTGGGCATAGCGCTGAAACGACCAGATATCCGTAGCGCCGGCGGCTTCCCAGATGCCGCGCATGATTTTCTCGGCGTGGGCATTCATACGGTGCTCGTTTTCCTGAGCCGTGAAGTGCAGTCGGGGCTTGGGTAGGCCACGCGCGTCTTTTTCCTCAGCCAGCTCCAGGAAATTGTTGGCGTGCGGCAGGCAGTCGCCCAGAATATTGATGCCGGCAATGTGGTTGAAGTTGCGCATGTAGTCGCGCAGGGGCTGGCCCCACAGCTTGCGGCCCCGGGCCACCTGCCCGGCAAACGTCACGGGCATCACGCCGATGCTTTGCAGCAGGTAGCCGCCAATGAAGTCGGCGTCCTTCGGCCGGTGGGTGTCCTGCGAAATCAGGCCGCCGGGAATTCCTTTATTGGGCCGCACCTCATCGGCAAACGTGCCCCATACCTGCAGGCCGGGGTGGGCCATCAGGTTGCGGCCCACCTGCCCGCTTGTGAGGGCCAGCTCATTGAGCAGCAGCAGGCGCGGGGTTTCCACCGAGCCACCGCAGAGGAACAGGTGGCGGCAGCGCTGGCGCTTTTGCTCGCCGTTCTGGGTGTACACCACGCCTGTCACGTAGCCCCGGGCATCGCGCTCAATCTCGGTCACGAAGCTGTTGGGCCGGATGTCGGCCCCGTGCTTCACCGCCAGCGGAATAAACGTCACGTCCATGCTCGACTTCGCCCCGTTGGAGCAGCCGGCCTGGCAGAAGCCGCGGTTGGTGCAGGCCTCGCGCCAGCCCACGCCCTCCTGGTAGTAGCGCGCCGAGAGCGCCGCATTGGCCGCCGGCGAGGTTTTGATTCCCATTTTCTCCGCACCGCGTACCATCAGCTGGGCCGCGCTGTTCAGCGGCAGCGGGGCCAGCGGGTAGCCCTGGCTGCGGGCGGGCCCCCAAGGGTAGGGGGTGGGGCCGGATACCCCGATAAACCGCTCAACTTCATTGTAATAAGGCTCCAGCTCCTCGTAGCTCACCGGCCAGTCCTCGCCCTGCCCAAAGTCGCGCCGAACGTGCAAATCGTCGGGCAGCGGGCGGGGGGTGTAGGCGGTGTAGTGCAGCGTAGAGCCGCCCACGCCGGTGCCGGAGTTATTCTTGCCCATGGCCAGCGGGTCGCCGCCGGCGGCCAGCCGCTCGTCGTTCCAGAACAGGAAATCCTGCGCTTTTTCGTCGGTGGCGAAGTCGGTTTCGGGGTTGTGCCAGGGGCCAGCTTCCAGGGCCACCACCTTCAGGCCAGCCTGGGCCAGCCGGGCCAGCAGTGGCGCGCCGCCCGCACCCAGCCCAATCACCACGCAGTCAACTTCATCGGCTTCGGGCTCCACTGCTTGTGGCTGTTCCTGCGGCGTATTGGTGGCTATGGGCTCCTCGGCCAGCAGGGTCCGCAGCAGCGGGTCCTGAATTTCGGGCTGCACAGGATTGAGGACGCCTTTTTCGAGGATTTCTTCGTCGGGCATAATGGGGTTAGGTAAATTCGGATTGAGGTAAAAAATCTGTCATCCTGAGCTTGCGAAGGACCTTATCACCGTTGAACGAATAGTAGTATCTCAACTGCTGCAAACGTGATAAGGTCCTTCGCAAGCTCAGGATGACAGGCTTGGCTCTCTTTCTTCTTTTTCATTGAGGCCGATTTTCGACCACTTGGGCAGGTCGGCCATCCCGACATAGCCGATTTCCTCCTGGGCCAGGGGGTGGGCGTAGTAGGTTTCGGTGAGCTCGGCCAGCATTTCTTCGAAGAAGCGCCCGGCGTCCAGGGTTTCCCAGGTAGTGCCGGGTGGGGTGCCCCCGGCAAGCGCCTGGATTACGGCATCCTGCTGTTCGACATTCAACCCCATAAAATCGGTCTGAAACAGTTCCTGGGCAATTTCCTGAATGCCGCCCAAGCCCAGCCGGTAGGCTTCGCGGTCGGGCGGGAGGGCATCGTAGCGCCAGCCGTCGGCGCGTCCTTCGGTGAGGCGTTGGTCCACGCCGGGGGCCATGGCAATGGGGCTATCGGGCCGGTCGGGCTGGGGGAAGAGGCGGGCGGCTACGGCTTCGAGCAGGGCGAACGTTTCGGGGGCCAGAAACTGCGGCTCGTAGGCAACCGGGGCATCGAGGCGGGCCTGCAGGGCGGTACGGGTGGCATCGGAAACGTGCGGTGTAGCGAGCAAGGCGCGTACGGTGCCAGACGGATAAGTGGGAGCGGACATAGGCGAACGTAAGTCAGAAACGAGGCCGGCACTGCCAGCCCCCTCGATAACTGCTTACGGACAAAATCTTCCCGGGGCTGATGGCCGAGGCCGAAATTTCCTGGCCGCCACGTCCCCGCATCCGCGGTTAATACCGCGCGGGCTACTTCAGCTGCATAATCGCGGCCATCGTTTCAAGGCCCTCCCAGAGGTTGCCGAGGCGAATATTCTCGTTTTCGGCGTGTTGGTTGTTGTCGTAGTTGGCCACCGGCACCGTGATGGTCTGGGCCTGCAGCTGCTGCTCGAACACGTAGAGCGGCAGGCTGCCGCCCATGGTGGGCAGCACCACCACGGGGTCGGTGGTAGTGGTTTGCACGGCCGCGATAATCTGGCGGGCAATGGGCAGGTCGAGGCGGGTGCGCTGGGCATTGTAGCCGGGCTCGGCCTGCACCTTCACCAGCAGCGGGTACTGGGCGCGCTCGGCGTCGGTGGGCTCGGCGCTGAGCACGTGGTAGCCCTGCGCTTCGATGTGGCGCACCACTTTTTGCACCTGGCGCTGGGCATCGTTGCCGGGCACCAGGCGCAGGTCGAGCACGGCGGCAGCGCTGGTCGGAATCACGTTGGCGGCGGCCGGGCCCACGTTGGCGCTCTGCATGCCGTTGATGTTGAGCGAAGGCTGATTGAGCAGCTCCACCAGCGTTTGGCCCGTGCCATATGGCCGCGCAAAGCCCAGCTCCTGCCGGATGGTTTCGTCGAGATTGGGCACCTGGGCCAGGGCGGCTTTTTCGGCCGGGCTCAGCGGCGTCACGTCATCATAGAAGCCCGCCACGCGCACCCGGCCGGTACTGTCTTCCATCGAGGCCAGCAGGCGAGCCAGGGCCAGGCCGGGGTTGGGGGCCCAGTTGCCATAGTGGCCGCTGTGCAGCGGCCGGCGTGGGCCATACACCGTCAGGCGCATGTTCACATCGCCCCGCGCCCCAAATACCACCTGCTTGCGGCCCGACTGATGCACCGGCCCATCGCAAATCACCCACACATCAGAAGCCAGCCGGGCCTTATGCTTGGCCAGAATCTCGGCCAGGTGCGGTGAGCTCCGTTCTTCTTCGCCCTCAAAGAAGAATTTGATGTTGATGTTGGGCTTGAGCTTGCTGGCTTTCAGGGCCTCGTAGCCGGTCAGAATGGCCATCACGCCCGCCTTGTCGTCGGAGGCGCTACGGGCGTAGAGTCGCCAATCGGGATTGAGCGGCTGGCCGGCGGCGGGTAGCTCGGTCAGCTGTCCGCCCCGGTCGAGCGGGCCGGTGGCCAGCTGCGGTCGGAAGGGCTGCAGGCCGTAGCCCCACTGCGCGGGGTTCACGGGCTGGCCGTCGTAGTGGGCATAAAAAATGACGGTGCGGGTAGCGCCCGGCACGCGCACTTCGCCAAACACCACCGGCGGCACGCCCGGTGTGGGCGCGGCCAGCAGCTCGGTGGCAATGCCGCGCCGCCGCATCATGCCCTGAATGAACTGCGCCGTACGCCGCAGCCCCGCCGAATCGGCCGCCACGTTGGAGATGGCCACCAATTGCCCGAACTCCGCCAATAGCTCCCGCTCGTGTGCCTGCCGGAACTGGCGTACCCGTTGCGTGGGAGGCGCGGCTGGCGTGGCGGCGAGGAGCGTGAGCAGGACAAGGGGCAGGAGGGCTTTCATGGTGGGAAGGTAAGTGGCTTGGGGGCTAGTGTTGGCAATTTCGTGCACAAAAAAGCAGCCGACCCACTGGGCCGGCTGCTTAATAATCTGTTATAACACCGCCGCTATTGAAACAGCGTCAGTGCCTTAATAAAGGTTTGCGACACGCCCCAGGCCAGGGGGATGCCCACAAAAAGCCAGGCAATCACCAGCGCGCCGGTCGAGCTCGTTTCGGCTGCCGGAGTGCCGAGGTTGTTGGGTTGTGGATTCATATCAAAGTCGGATTTAGAAGGGGAGAATGGCTTAGTGCCCGCCGCCCTGGGGCGTAACGGGGCCTTTTTCGAAGTATTTCTCGTTCACGGCCGTTACCGCGAAGTTGGCCAACAGGCCTACCACCAGCACGCCCGCCATGGTGTAGAATACGGGCTGGTATATGTACGAACCACCCATTGCTTTGATATCTGGGTGATTGACAAGAAATGTTTGTAGGTCGGGCCCAGTTAGCTTATTAGTAAGCTCCGCGAACTTTGCTTTGCGGCCCTCAGACAAATAGTTGACGATGAGCGGGCCGACCACGCCGGCCGTGCTCCAGGCCGTGAGCAGCCGCCCGTGAATAGCACCCACCTGGTATTTGCCAAACAGGTCGGACAGATACGCCGGAATGGTAGCGAAACCGCCGCCGTACATGCTGATAATCACGCAGGCAACTATCACGTACAGCGTGAGCTGCAGGTTGTGGCCCAGCGTGGGGATTAGCAGGTACAGCGCAATGCCGAGCGCAAAGTAGATGGCGTACGTCACCTTCCGGCCCAGCTTATCTGAAGCCGACGACCAGAAGAAGCGACCCAGCAGGTTGAACATACTGAGCAGGCCCACGAAACCAGCCGCTGCGGCCGCCGTCACAAACTTACCTCCGCCCATTGCTGCCTTCGAAAAAGTGTCCTGAATAAGCGGCGAAGCCGTTTCGAGCACGCCGATACCGGCCGTCACGTTGGTCATCAGCACCACCCACAGCAGCCAGAACTGCGGCGTTTTGATAGCGTTGTCGGCCGATACGTTGCCGCTGGTAATCAGGGCGCTGTGCTCAGCATTGGGCACGTAGCCAGCCGGAGCCCAGTCGTCGGCCGGAACCCGGATGGACCACACCCCAAACTGCATGAACAGGAAGTAGATGATACCCAGCGTGATAAACGTAGCTGCTACGCCCAGCGTGCCGGTGCTCTTAAAGTGCGCCATGAGTGCTACCGCAAGGGGCGAGGCAATCATGGCACCGCCGCCAAAGCCCATAATGGCCATGCCCGTAGCCACACCTTTGCGGTCCGGGAACCACTTAATGAGCGTGCTCACCGGCGAAATGTAGCCTAGGCCCAGGCCAATGCCGCCCAGCACACCGTAGCCCAGGTACAGCAGCACGAGGCTGTGCAGGTGAATGCCGAGCGCGCCGATCAGGAAACCGCCGCCGAAGCAGAGTGCGGCCGCCATCATG
The DNA here is from genome assembly GCF_018967865.2 of Hymenobacter siberiensis. Taxonomy (NCBI): domain Bacteria; kingdom Pseudomonadati; phylum Bacteroidota; class Cytophagia; order Cytophagales; family Hymenobacteraceae; genus Hymenobacter; species Hymenobacter siberiensis. Next base: position 4,253,802 of record NZ_JAHLZY020000001.1, on the reverse strand, counting down.
GCCTTGCGCGGGCCCACGCGCTCCAGCCACTTGCCAAATATGGCCGCCGACAAACCCAGCAGCACAATGGCAATGGAGAAAATCCAGCCAATCTGGCCCGGCGTCCAGTCGGTGGGGGCGGGCGCATCCACGTTGCCGCTGATGAGCGCCCCGAGGGGCTTTTTGAAAACGCTGAACGCATACACCTGCCCGATGGCCAGGTGAATGGCCAGCGCCGCCGGTGGCACCAGCCAGCGGTTGTAGCCCGGCCCCGCAATGGTGCGGCTGCGGTCGAGCAAAGAAGAGGAATTATCGGCCATGTAAAAGTGGGAATTGATGTGAAAGAAGAAAATAGAAAATACCGCTACCAAGGGGTCTAACCCCTTGAAAATGCGTATAAAGCAGCAAGGTAATCGGCTGCTTCGGTGGTTGACTAATCGTGGCGTGAAAACTTTGCTAAATAGCTATAGCTGGCTGTGTGACGACCAACAAGGACGGTCATGTCGAGCGCAGCCGAGACATCCCGCGTGGTCAGGTAATCCAGTCGTTCAACGACATTGATTACTACCCCACGCGGGATGTCTCGGCTGCGCTCGACATGACCGTTCTGAATTCATCCCAGCGCTACTCGTCGCTGCTGAGCTTGCCGCCGGTTACGTGCACGAGGCTGCCGGTCATGAAGGAGCCGTCTTGGGAGGCCAGCAGCACGTAGGCGGGAGCCAGCTCCTCGGGCTGGCCAGGGCGCTTGAGGGCGACCTCGTGGCCGAATTTGGCGATTTCTTCGATGGGCATGGTACCGGGAATGTTAGGCGTCCAGACCGGGCCGGGCACCACGCAGTTCACTCGAATGCCTTTCTCGCCCAGATACAGCGCCAGCGACTTGGTAAGGGCATGAATACCGGCCTTCGAGCAGGCATAATCCACCAGAATGGGGATGCCCGTGATGCCCACAATACTGCCCGTGTTGATGATGCAGTCGTCCTTCTTCAGGTGCGGAATCGTAGCCTGCGCCATCCAGATGTAGCCCAGGATATTTGTGTCGAAGGTGCGGCGAATTTGCTCCTCTGAGATGTCCTCAAACTTCGCCTGGCTCATCTGGAACGCGGCGTTGTTCACCAGAATGTTCAGCCCGCCCAGCTCGGCCATGGTGCGGCGCACGGCCTGCTTGCACTGTTCGGGGTCGCGCACGTCCATCTGCAGCAGCAGGCACTTGCGCTTCTCCTTCTCAATCATTTGTTTGGTTTTTTCGGCATCCTCCACGTTTTCGTTGAAGACGATGGCCACGTGCGCGCCTTCTTTGGCGAAGGCAATGGCCACGGCTCGGCCAATGCCGGAATCGGCCCCGGTGATGATGGCGACTTTGTCCTTCAGCTTGCCGGCGGCCTTGTAGTTGGCCAGGTCCGAATCGGGCTGCAGTTTCATGTCGGCCTGTTTGGCCGGATAAGGTAGCTTTTGGGCGGCGGCCTTCATATCCTTGGCCGTGGGGCGGCTCTCGGCTTTGGCGGGGGCGGCTTTTTTAACCGGGGCTTTGGCGGAATCAGTCTTTTTGGCGGGCATGGCAGCGTGGAAATAGTGTGCCTCTGCTTACGCGAAAAAAGGAAAAATGGCTAATGCCGGACCCCAGCCGGTAGCCTAGATGGCTGGTGCAGCAACCGCTGAGCGACATCGGCCCACGCGGCCCAGCAGCTTTTTTCAACCCACTCTGCGCCAATTGCTACTCAGCAGAATAATCTGGGCACACCGGTGGGTATGCTGTTGGGTGCCGCCGCTGCCGCCAGCGTCCGTACACGGCGGCCGTGACCCAAGTAGCGGTCAGCGGCCCCAGAAAATACAGCCACAAGCTCGGGCTGCTCCCGGCGGGTATGGCGCTGCCCATTGAGCGGGCAGGATTTCGGCCCCCAGCGCAATCACCCAGCCGTAGGCTCCCGCGGGCGGGCGGGTGGTGTTGTAGTGCACATCCGGGTGACCAAACCACGGGGCCATCAGCCAGAAGATAGCCACGCCGGCCACCAATGCCCCCGCAAACTGCGCCACTACGTACCAAATGGCATCGGCCGTCCGGATATGGCCCAGCTGCCAGAAGCCCAGTGTCACGGCCGGGTTGAAGTGCGCTCCCGAGCGCTTGCCCCAGGGCGAGTAGGCCATGGCCGCCACCAGGCTGCCCACTATCAGCCCTACCCCAATGCGCTGCACCCATTCGTGGGGTCCCAGCGCCCGTGCCACCGCCGAATTAGGGTGGTGGCACACTACGGCCGCTACGCTCGAAAAAACGAGAAAAGCTACCAGCCCGGCCGCCTCTACCAAGTAGTTGGGCCAGTGGCGGCGAAGCGAGCGCAACAGGTGAGTGGCAAATAGTATGAACGACGGATAGAGGCGGTTGCAATACGAACGCACCGGGGAAGTTGGCAGCTGCAATCCGAACGCATACGGGTTTTGAGCACGATGGGGGAAGGCGGAGCTACAGCCGGCGTAGTACCACGCGGCGGTTGCGGGGGCGCTGGACGGGGTCGGCGTTGTCGGCTACGGGCTGGGTGCCGCCGTAGCCCACCGGTCGTAGCTGGGCCGTGTGCACGCCGTGGGCCGTGAGGTAGCGGCATACGGCCTCGGCCCGCTGCTGCGAGAGCTGGCGGTTCAAGTCGGCGTTGCCCACGTTGTCGGTGTGGCCCTGCACTTCGAGGCGCAGGCCGGCGCTTTTTTGCAGCATGGCGGCCAGTGTGTCGAGGGCGGCGCGGGCAGGCGGCAGCAGCCGGGCTGTGCCCTGCTCGAAATGAAGCTCGGGCAGCGTCACGGCTTCACCCACGGCCAGGCGCGCCAGCTGCGCGGTGCCGCCCGAGTCGGCCCGCAATACCAGGGCTTCGGGCGCTGGCGGCGCGGTAGCTTGGGGTGGTGGCAGCATCGGGCGGCGTGCCGGCCGCGCCGCCACCCGCGGCTGGGGAGGCGGGGCGGCTGCGGGTACCGGGGTAGTGCGCGGCCGGGCGGCTACCGTGGGTCTGATGCCGGAAAGCGGTGGCAGCGGCTGTGACTTGGGCGGCGTCGGTGCTGCGGCCGGCCGGGGGTTATTGGCATACAGAAAGCTCGTCGGAATGGGCTCCGGCTTGGGCGTTTCAGCCGCGAGGCCCCACAGGTTGCGCCACGACGAGGGAGCCTGCGCCGCCCGGGGGCCAGGTGGCTCCCAGGTAACAAAAACGCGGGTATCCATGCTGTATTGGCAATAATCGACCCGCAGGCGGTAGGGCTCGCCGGCCCGCAGCTCCACGGCGGTGGTGTAGTTGCTCAGAGGCTGCCCGCGCCACTCGTTTATAATCAGCTGGTCGTTCAGCCACAGCCGAATGCCGTCGTCCACGGTCACATGAAAAAGGTATTTGCCGCTGGTCGGGGGCACTAGCCAGCCCGTCCAGCGCACCGAAAACAGCTCGGCCCCGAGGCCCGGCGCGGGCGGCTGCTGGCCCCAGTTGAAGTTGATGGTGGTATCGCGGCGGGTCAAAACGAACTTTTCGAAATTCGTCCCTTCGTAGTAATCGCCTTTCAGGCCGCTGCCCGTCGGGAGAGGTGCCTGCGCCCACGCGGGTGCACCCGGCAGCCACCACGCCAGCAGCAATACGTTAGCAAGCAATAGCGGCCGCCCAGGCCCCCTTTGGTGTACGCTAGTCATGCGGCAACAACGGTGATTCCCACGCCTTATTGTTGGCGGCCCTCAGGGTTAAATCAGGCGCTGCCGGGCCGCCTACTTAAACTCATCGCCGCAATGAAAGCAGTGAAACCGCTTGCCGCGCACCGGAAACCGCAGCAGTACCGATAGCAGCCCCGACCAGAACCCATACGTATTGCGCGTAGCCGGGCCATAGGCTACATCCGACGACCCGCAACGCGGGCAGCGCGGTGTTACGGGGTCGGGCGCATCGGCGGCGAAGGAGGCAATGTCCGGGTCCGTGGCCCGGGGCACGGCCTCATCGTGCAGAATTTCGAGCGCGGCCTCCGCGTCGCTTTGCCGCACGTGCAGCCGCACGCCGCCCGTAATCGGGCTGTACAGCGGCATAATGGACACCAGATTCTCATTGCTGAGGAAGCACGGAATACCCGCCGCTTCCAACCGGGTGCGGGCCAGGTTGGCCGCCATCGGCTCGTAGAAGGATTCGAGAAAAACGACGGAATCGGGGCTGGACACGGGAGGGAAGTTAAGAGTTGAAAGTTAGGAGTTAAGAGTTGATTAAGCGGCTTGTGATAAAAGCCAGTTAACTCTTAACTCCTGATTTTCAACGCTTAACTTATTTTTGCTGCCGGGTAGCGGCGTCGATGCCGTTCATGGCGTGGCCGGCTTGGAGGCTAACGAACTCAGCCTGGCGGGCACGCACCCGTACTTCATCACGGGCGGGCATGTCCATGCGCACCTGCTTCAGCTGGTCGTTCAGGCGTTGGTACACGGCGCGGGCGTAGTCCCAGTCGCGGTCGGTCCAGGTGGCGCGCTGGGTGCGGGCCTCGCGCACCAGCTGGCCATAGGCGGCGGGCAGGTCCTGGGGCGTGAGGGCGTTGATTTGGCCGTTGTAGGGGCCCAGCAGCTTGGCTTCCATGGCCATCTGCTGGCGCGGGTCGAGGGGCCGGGCGCGGCGGGCGCGGTTGGTGGCATCGTAGGTGGCCGCGGCTTTGCCCACGCGGGCCAGCTTGTGGGCGGCTTTGCTGGCCACGTCATCCAGTTCACGGCCGGCGTTGCGGGCCACGGCCCGGCGCTCATTGGGCGTCGAGTCGCAGCCGGTCAGCAAAAGGGCCGCCAGTGCCGCCGCCGGGAAAAAGCGTAGACGGCGGTTTGCATTAAAACCATCAAATAGTCGTTGCATAGGCATTTTTGGGCTTGAAAAGGCCAACGTGGCCTCGCCTTCTACGGCTAAACGGGCAGAAGGTAGCGGCACCGGCGGCGGCCGGTTTAAAATAGCTCGGCCGCAATGCGCCGGATGCTTTCCGACTTGCCCATGGAGTAATAGTGCAGGCAGGGCACGCCGTGGGCCATCAGCTCGCGGCTCTGGTTGAGGCACCACTCGATGCCGATGGCGCGGGCCGCCTCGTTGTCGCGGCACTGGCTGATGGCCTCCGACAAGATTTCCGGAATGTTGAGGAAAAAGGTCCTCGGCAGCATCGTGAGTTGGCTTTTGGTGGTGAGCGGCTTCAGCCCCGGAATGATGGGCACGTTGATGCCCGCGTCGCGACACTTCCGCTCAAACTTGAAAAACTCCTCGTTGTCGAAAAACATCTGGGTCACGATGTATTCGGCGCCTCGGTCCACCTTATGCTTCAGGAAGCGGATATCGGAGGCATAATTGGGGGCCTCGAAATGCTTTTCGGGGTAGCCGGCCGTACCGATGCAGAAGTTGGTGGCCCAGGTATCATCCTGTTCCTCATCCAGGTACTCGCCCTTGTTCAGGTTGGCCACCTGGCCGATGAGGTCGCAGGCGTAGGCGTGGCCATCGGGCTCGGGCTTGAACACGCCCTCGCTCTTAATGGGGTCGCCGCGCAGGGCCAGAATGGAGTCGATGCCCAGAAAATGCAGGTCAATCAGCGCATTCTCGGTTTCCTCCTTCGTGAAACCGCCGCAGATGAGGTGCGGCACTGTGTCCACATCAAACCGGTTTTTGATGGCCGCGCAAATGCCCACGGTGCCGGGGCGGCGGCGCACGGTCTTCTTCTCCAGCAGGCCGTTGGGGTGGTGGCGGTACACGTACTCTTCGCGGTGATACGTCACGTCGATAAACGGCGGCTTGAACTCCATCAATGGCTCGATATTCGAGAATAGCGTGTGGATGTTCTCGCCCTTTTTGGGCGGCAGCACCTCAAAGGAAAAAAGGGTTTTGCCGTTGGCCTGGGCCAGGTGGTCAGTAACTTTCATTATATGAGCTAGCCGTTAGCTATTAGCTTTTGGGGTCGGGATTTTGAGAACTAGAGCTAACAGCTAAGCCTTCGGTTCGTAGTTCAAATTCGGCATCAGCCAGCGCTCCAGCTCCGGCAGTTCCATGCCTTTGCGCTGCGCGATATCCGCCACCTGGTCCTTGCCAATGCGGCCCAGGCCGAAGTAGCGCGAGTCGGGGTGGGCGTAGTACATGCCGCTCACCGATGAGGCCGGGTACATGGCCAGGTTCTCAGTGAGCGTGATGCCGGTTTTGGCACCCGCGTCGAGCAGTTGGAACAGGGTGATTTTCTCGGTGTGGTCGGGGCAGCCGGGATAGCCGGGGGCGGGGCGCACGCCGCGGTATTTCTCCTGCACCAGGTCCTCGCTGCTCAGGTGCTCGTCGGGCGCGTAACCCCAGAACTCGCGGCGCACCCGCTCGTGCAGGCGCTCGGCGAAGGCCTCGGCCAGGCGGTCGGCCAGGGCTTTCACCATGATGCTGGAGTAGTCGTCATGGTCGGCGTCGAACTGCTCAATCAGCTTCTCGATGCCGATGCCGGCCGTCACGGCGAAACCGCCCATGTAGTCGGCGCGGCCCGATTCTTTGGGGGCCAGGAAGTCGGAAAAGGCGATGTTGGGGATGCTGGGGCCTTTCTCTCCCTGCTGGCGCAGGGTGAAAAACTCGGTGGCTACCGCGTCGCGGGTATCATCCGCGTAGATTTCGATGGTGTCGGAGCCCTTGGTATTGACCGGCCAGAAGCCCAGCACGGCGCGGGCCGTGAGCAATTTCTCATCAATGATTTTGGTGAGCATGGCCTGCGCATCGGCAAACAGCTTGGTGGCCGCCTCGCCCAGCGTGGCATCTTCCAGAATGCGCGGGTAGCGCCCTTTCAGCTCCCAGGTGTGGAAGAAGGGCGTCCAGTCGATATAGCGGGCCAGCTCGGCCAGGTCGTAGTCTTCCAGTACTTTGGTGCCCAGGAAAGTGGGCTTAGTAATCGAAACCGTGTTCCAGTCCGATTTCACGCCGTTGGCGCGGGCAGCCTCGATACTTAAGTAGCTTTTGTCGCGCTGGCGGCTGGCGTAATCGGCACGCAGGGCGGCGTAGTCGTCGGCCACGGTTTGGGCGTAGGCGCGCTCGCTCGAGCCGAGCAGGCCGGCCGCCACGCCCACCGAGCGCGAAGCGTCGTTCACGTGTACCACCGGGCCGCTGTAGGACGGCGCAATTTTCACGGCCGTGTGTAGCCGCGAAGTGGTGGCCCCACCAATGAGCAGGGGGATTTTCAGGCCGCGCTTTTCCATGGCCTGGGCCACGTACACCATCTCATCGAGCGAGGGCGTGATGAGGCCCGACAGGCCAATCACGTCCACCTGCTGCTTCTGGGCTTCATCTAGAATTTTCTCCAGCGGCACCATCACGCCGAGGTCGATGATGTCGAAGTTGTTGCAGGCTAGCACCACGCCCACAATGTTCTTGCCGATGTCGTGCACGTCGCCTTTCACGGTGGCCATCAGGATTTTGCCGGCCGTCTGGCGGTCGCCGCCCTGCTTGTCGGCCAGCAAATACGGCTCCAGATAGGCCACCGCTTTCTTCATCACGCGGGCCGATTTCACCACCTGCGGCAGGAACATCTTGCCGGCCCCGAACAGGTCGCCTACCACGTTCATGCCGGCCATCAGCGGGCCCTCAATCACGTTCAGGGGCCGTGCCAGCTCCAGGCGGGCGGCCTCGGTATCCTCGTCGATAAACTCGGTAATGCCCTTCACCAGCGCGTGCGCCAGGCGCTCCTGCACCGGCAGGCTGCGCCAGGCGTCGGCCACCACTTCCACTTTGCCCTTCTGCTTCACCGTGTCGGCAAATTCGAGCAGGCGCTCAGTGGCGTCGGCGCGGCGGTTCAACAGCACGTCTTCGGCCAGGGCCAGCAGGGTGGGCTCAATCTCATCGTACACCCCGAGCTGGCCGGGGTTCACAATGCCCATGTCGAGCCCGGCCCGGATGGCGTGGTAGAGGAAGGCCGTGTGCATGGCCTCGCGCACCGCATCGTTGCCGCGGAACGAGAACGAAATGTTCGACACCCCGCCGCTGGTGAGGGCCCCGGGCAGGTTGGCTTTAATCCAGCGCACCGACTCGATGAAGTCGACGGCGTAGTTGCGGTGCTCCTCCATGCCGGTGCCGACGATGAGGATGTTGGGGTCGAAAATGATGTCGGTGGGCGGGAAATCGATGCTCATCAGCAGGTCGTAGCTGCGCTGGCAGATTTCCTTGCGGCGTTCCAGCGAATCGGCCTGACCGTCTTCGTCGAAGGCCATCACCACCATGGCGGCCCCGTACTGGCGCACGGTGCGGGCCCGCTGCAGGAATAATTCCTCGCCCTCTTTCAGCGAAATCGAGTTCACGATGCTCTTACCCTGTACGCATTTCAGGCCGGCTTCCAGCACGCTCCACTTCGAGGAGTCAATCATCACCGGCACCCGCGCAATGTCTGGCTCCGAGGCGATTAGGTGCAGGAAGGTGGTCATGGCCTGCTCCGAGTCGAGCATGCCTTCGTCCATGTTCACGTCGAGCACCTGGGCCCCTTCTTCCACCTGCACGCGGGCCACGGCCAGCGCTTCTTCATAGGCACCGGTGCGAATTAGGCGAGCGAAGGCGCGGGAGCCGGTCACGTTGCAGCGCTCGCCCACGTTCACAAACAGGCTTTCGGGCTTGATGGCGAACGGCTCGAGGCCGCTGAGGTGCGTGGCGACGGCAATTTCGGCCGGCAGCTGGCGCGGCTTGTACCGCTCGGCCAGTCGGCTCAGCTCGGCAATGTGCTGGGGCGTGGTGCCGCAGCAGCCGCCCACCACCGTCACGATGCCTTCTTTCAAATACTCCTCTACTAAGCTGGCAAATTCCTGGGCCGATTCGTCGTAGCCGCCAAAGGCGTTGGGCAGGCCGGCGTTGGGGTAGGCCGAGATGTGCACGTCGGAAATGCGGCTCAGCTCCTGCACGTACTGGCGGAGCTGGTCGGCGCCGAGGGCGCAGTTCAGGCCCACGCTCAGCAGCGGCAGGTGGCGGATGCTGTTCCAGAAAGCCTCCACCGTCTGGCCGCTTAGCGTGCGGCCGGAGGCATCGGTGATGGTGCCCGAAATCATGATGGGCACCACGCGGCCGCCCTCGTCGAAGAACTTCTGCACGGCGTAGAGGGCTGCCTTGGCGTTCAGCGTATCGAAAATGGTTTCGATGAGGAGCGTGTCCACGCCACCGTCCACGAGGCCGTGCACCTGCTCCAGGTAGGCGGTGGCTAGCTCATCAAACGTCACGGCGCGGTAGCCGGGCCGGTTCACGTCGGGCGAGAGCGAGGCGGTGCGGTTGGTGGGGCCCACGGCCCCGGCCACGAAGCGCGGGCGCTCGGGCGTGCTGTATTCGTCGGCCGCCTCGCGGGCCAGGCGGGCCGACTCGTAGTTCAGCTCATAAACCACGTGCTCCAGGCCGTAGTCGGCCTGCGCAATGGTGGTGCCGCTGAAAGTGTTGGTTTCCACCATGTCGGCCCCGGCCGCGAAGTACTCAGCGTGAATGCCTTTGATGATGTCGGGCCGCGTCAGGCTCAGCAGGTCGTTGTTGCCGCGCAACGGCTTGGGATGGTCGGCGAAACGGGCACCCCGGAAGTCCTCCTCCGTGAGCGGGTGGCGCTGAATCATGGTGCCCATGGCGCCGTCGAGAATCAGCAGGCGCTGGCGCAGGATTTCGGGAAGAGGGGAGGGGGCGGCGAGAGTGGCAGTGGGCATTTCTTTCTGTTCGATAGGGCTACGTAAGCGCGTATCCAGAAAGAAACCCATGCGGCGAGGCACGGTTCCGGCTGTCATCTTCTTTCACCAAAAAAATAGTGAAACGGGAGTTGGCACCTACTCTAGGTAGGTTGCCAAGACGTCATCGGGCCCGGTCCCTCGGTCTTTCTGGATAGCAGCGTTGAACGAATATACAGCCGAAACGCAAAATGGTTCGCTGGCCGTGCAAAACCTACGCCTGCCCGTGGGAGTTAAGTCACCCATTCCAAGGAGCAATTTCTTCCAGGGAGCAATTTTCAATTATGGCAAAACAAACGAAAGCCGCCTTCTACACCGAATTCGGTGGGGTGGATAAAATTCAAGTCGGTAACCTGGACCTGCCCGAAGTAAAGGAAGGGGAAGTGCTGCTGCGCGTGAAGGCGGCCGGGGTCAATCCCGTCGATTCGCTGATTCGGGAGGGCTATTTACAGCAGATGCTACCGGCTGAGTTCCCTGTTGTGCCGGGCTGGGATATGGCCGGGGTGGTAGAGGAGCGCGGCCACGGGGCCCGCCGCTTTGCTGTTGGCACGGGGGTGTATGGCTACATTCGTCGTCCCACGGTGCAGCACGGCACTTTTGCCGAGTACATGGTGGTGCCCGAAAGCTACCTGGCCCTGCGGCCCGGTAGCCTGAGCTGGGAGCAGGCGGCCGGTATTCCGCTGGCGGGGCTCACGGCCTACCAGTCGCTGTTTGACGCCGGCCAGCTGCAGGCGGGCCAAACGGTCCTGATTCTCGGAGCTTCGGGCGGGGTGGGCGGTTTCGCCATTCAGCTGGCCAAAGACCGGGGCACAACGGTAGTGGCGGTAGCCAGCGAGCCCAACTTCGCCTACATGAAGGAGCTGGGTGCTGATTTCACGGTTGACTATCGCAATGGAAGCGTGGGTGATGCCGTGAAAGCCCTTGTGCCCGCCGGTGTCGACCTGATTTTCGACTGCATCAGCGGCGATACGCTTACCCAGAGCCTGCCGGCCCTGAAACCCGGTGGTACGCTGGTTTCCATCCTGCACAACGGCCAGGGGCTGGATGCCAGCATCAACTTCCACTACGTTTTTGTGGAGCCCAATACCCAGCAGCTGGACGAGCTGCGCCAGCTGGCCGATGCCGGTAAATTGACGGTGAAAATTGCTGAAACGTACCCGCTAGCAGAGGTGCAGGAAGCCCTCAAGCAGATTGAATCTCACCACACGACCGGCAAAATCGTTGTCGTGCCCTAGCAGCGTCAGAACAAGGGTTAGCCAAAAGTGTGAACGTCATGCTGAACGCCGCAATAGCGGCGTTCAGCATGACGTTTTTTGATAGGGGCTATACCAGCCACACGCTGCCGGCCGCAAACCGGGCCGGCTCGGGCAGCAACTCCGGAAACAGCTGCGCCCCAGCAGTCGGGCCCAATTGCCGGCGCTACCCACGCGTAGCGGCCCGGCATTGGCCTTCGGTGTTTTAAGGGCAGGCGCACGAAACAAGAATACCTGATAAATCGAATATTAAAAAATAACGCTGCTTTGTAAATAGTTTAAAATCATGAAAATAAGTGATTTTATAATTGGATTACTGCTGGCGGGACGGACAATATAAAAAATCCGCTATCTTTCACCGTCACCTGCACCGTTTCCCTTCGAATACACTGCCAGCCTATGCTTTCTTGTTTAATTATAGATGATGAGCAAGGTGCCATTGATATCCTGAGCACTTTCATCGAGAAGACCCCGTTTTTGAATTTGGAGGGTACTACTTCGAGTCCCATTGAGGCACTTAGTATCATCGAAAACCAGACAATTGACCTGGTGTTCCTGGATATTCACATGCCGCAAATTTCAGGGCTTGACTTTATGCCGCTCATCAAGGGCCGCACCAAGGTTATTCTGACGACAGCTTATAGCGAGTTTGCCGTGAAAGGATTTGAGCTGGAGGCGCTGGACTACCTGCTCAAGCCTATCGCCTTCGAACGATTTTTGAAAGCAGCCCAGAAAGCCCTGAATGCCAATATCGAACCTTCGGCGCGCTGGCAACCCGCCGAAAAAGAAGACGACTACATCTTTGTCAAAACAGAGAGTAAGGGAAAAATGATGAAGGTTAATTTTGCCGACATCATGTATATCGAAGGGATGAAGAATTATTTGTCCATCAATACGAAAGAAGACCAGGTTGTTACACTTTTAAATATCAAGGATTTAGAAGAGCGGTTGCCGGCCCGGCAGTTTATGCGGGTCCATAAATCGTACATCGTATCCATCAATAAAATCAAAGCCATTGATGGCAACCAGATTCTGTTTACCGATATGAAAGCCTACGTTCCGCTGGGCGATACCTACCGCAGCGCCTTTTTTGAAGCCTTGAACCAGAAAATGATGGGCGGGAAGAAATAAGCTATGGCCGTTTTTGCATAGCCTGCAGGGCAGCGTAGTGCCGATACAGAAAATCGTAAAGCACCAGCTCATGCAGCCTTGCCTCGGCCGGAATCAGCCGATTGAGCAACATATGCAGGTAGGAGCTCATGAGCTGGTTTTTGGCCACTACCAGGCGGCCTTCAGCTGCCAGCGTGTTGATTTGTTGGGCGATGGCGACTAGCGCCGCCGGCAGCGCCGTGGTTGCTGCCTGTGCCAGAGCCTGCTGAATTGCCGGGCGAGCATTGCGGTACTTAGTGGCAAGCTGCAGCTTTAAGTCCTTATCCAGAGCGAATTCGCGGGCGAAGGTATCCCGCATGCTTTCCAGCAGCAGCACCTTTTGGGCCAGGCAATACCCGAAGGCATTGAGGAGCTCTTCGATGGCCCCCAGCCCCCACAGCCAATTATCGGGCGCCGTATCGGGCTGCTGCTCGGTAGCGAGTAGCATATGCAGGAGGGCAGTGCTTTGGTAGCCGAATAAGGCTTCGGTGAGCGCTATGGCGCTGGGGCCGTAGCGTTCCAGCTCCCGCTGGTAGGTCTCGGTCTGGATTTTCCAAATGGAGCCATCGGCGCTCAGAGGGGCCAGGTAGGCTTGAATGCGCTGAATGACGTGGCCAATTTGCTGGGGCTGCGGGAGGTGGAAGCGTACGCGCAGGTGATTGTCGGGGTCGGAATAGCGGATAAAAAACCAATTGTCGATGAGGCCCTGGGCCAGCAACTCCTGCGTTAACGGGTGAATGATGGTGAGCAGCACCTGGTCGGCAATCTTTTGGCCGCAGTATAGCTTGTAGTAGAGCCATTCCGTGCCGAGGATAAACGCTCGCTGCACGGTTGTTTCAGGTAACTTTTGTTTGGGCGCCGGGGCCGGGTAGCTGGCGTGCTGGTGTACCAGCAGCCCAATGAACTGCTGGGCGTAGGGCCTGCCGGTAGCATCGTGGACAGGGCTGGCCGCCGGATTCCCTAAAAACTCCTTCAGCCGGAAATTACTCAGCTTCCGGATGGCATCGAGCCAGATTCGGACCAACAAGTCATTGTCGGCATCAATCAGCAGCTCGTTATCCCCCTCGACGAGCACAAACAAGCGCGGTAGCTGCCACTGTTTGCGAAATTTTTGCCAGATATCTGTAAAAGAGATGGCTGTACTGGTTAGCAAGGTTTGTACATCGGCCGACTCGAAATACCAGGAAGCCGGCTCCAGTACTACATTTTGGTAGTTGAGCCGGGGCAGGAACCGCGCTCCGGCGGCGATTGACTGCCAGCTGAAACCTAACCGGGGTTGGAGGCCCTGGGTCTGTAGGTCGCACAAAAACTGGTACATCGGTAGCGCCTCGCCCGAGAAATTATGCGCTGTGCTCAGCCGGGGAATGATGGTCTGGTTGGTTTTGCGCGAGCGCAGGACCAACTGCCCTCCTTTCACCGAGATAAGCATGTCCTGCACCATTACCTGCTCCGTAACAGGCAGGGCCGACTGCGCCAGGTAGGGGATTTCGAGGGCCCGGAAGCTGTGGCGCAGCAACACATTGCCAACCCGGCTGGCGGGCAGGTGACATATTTCGGCAAATGCAACGTTCGGGTTCTGCTGTTGCTCCTGCGCGGTTACCTCGCGCACCAGCTGCTCGATGGCCGGCTCGGCGTGCGCGAAGCGCCCCAGCAGGTTGACGGCGCTGGAGCCGGCGGCGCTCTCCAGCAAAATACGCCCGTCAGCAAGCAGGCGGAATACAACGGCCAGCGAAGGCGGCAACGGCTGGCCCGCCGGGGCAAAGCCTTTTAGCTCGGCTTCGGTAATACTGAGGCTGTACGCCTGCTGCTGCTGGGCCTGCCACAGCTTCTGACGCATAAATTGCTGCACCTCGCTTAGCGCCGGGGCGGTGCCCGAAGCGGCGGTTTTGGGCAGGGTCAAGTCGTGCGTCAGCGGGGAGTAGGTACTGCTGCCGTAGTCGGTGTATGACAAGCCCCGTTCGTTGTCAAGCGCTTCTACCAATGCTACTTCGCGGTCTTCGTAGCGGGCGTAGAAGCGTCGGCGAAAGTCATCGAGGCGGGGATTGGTGGGCGGGGCAGTGAGGTGTGATAGTACGCGCAAGGCCTCCAGGAGCTCTGTTTGCAGCGTGGCGGCCAGCGTTGGCTCCGGTGCCATGCCCACGATGGTATCAATCTGAAATAGCTTGCTGGCATCTGCCTCTATGCCCAGGGGGGCCAGCAGCGTCGCAATGGCTTCATAGCTGGCCGGAGAATTAACGGCGGCCTGGTCCAGGGCCTGCACCTGTTGCCGTACCACCTCCAGCAAGTCGATAATAGCGGCCAGCTCGGGACTGGCCTTCGTTTGCTGCACCCGATTAAGCACGGCCTGGATGCGGTAGAAGAACTCCTCACCCGTAACCGTGGGCTCCAGTTCGTGCACCAGTACCTGGCTATCAATCAGCTCCTCCACAAACTGCGTGGCTTCGGCAGGGTCGGTCGCATCATCATCATCATCATCCAGCAGCAGGGCGACCAGCTCGGTATAGGACTGGCCGTTCTGCGCGGCCGTTAGTACCCGCAGCAGGTAAGGGCTGGCTTCCAGGGCACTTAGTTGATTCACGCGCGCCCCGTTGAGATAGTAGTATTCGAGGTAGCGAAATGCGCCTCCCGTGAGGTAGAGACTGCTGTTGGGCCAGTAGCGCAGCTGCGGCCGGATGGCCTCATGGGCGGCTAGCTGCTGCGCCAGCGCACACAGGTAATGCATGTCGAGGCGCGTGTGGCGGCCCGCCTTTTCGGGCGCGGCGATGAGCTTAGTAGTAGCGCCCCACTGCACTACCGCGCACCCGGCAAACAACCCAAACGGGGTGCAGCGAGTAGTGGCCCGTACGTAGTAGCGGCTGAGGGAACGGCGGAGCTTATCGAGCCGTCGGATATCGGTTAGCTCGCCCTGCTGCCACTTCTGGCACTCTGCCCACAGTACCGGCGAGGCCAGGTAGAGGGCTTCCATAAAATGGTCGTCGTGTAGCAGGCGGGTAAGGGTCGCTTCAGCAATGTGCTCGTCGAATGGGCGCGTGGGAGTCCGCAAAATCAATTGCGGATGAAACTGGTAGGCGTGGGGCATAAGCAGGAACCGGCATTAGCGAATAGAGGTCCCTAAAGGTGCGGCACAGTTCCTGATTAAGCCGCACAAGCGGGCTCAGGCCGCCAGGCGCACCGCCCGGCCCCGCCGGTCGAGGAGGGTGGCCGTGGCAAAATTGCGAATGACGGCCAGGTGGGTCGTGTCGGACGTTTGCTGGTGTAAATAGTGGCCGGCCTGGGCCAACAAATTGGCTTTAAACACGCCGTATTCAGAAGCAATTTCAGGGTCAGCTACGAAAATAAGGACATTCTCCAGGAAGGAATTGAGGCCGTTTTGGTAGTATGATTCCTTTACATACAGCCAGTTGTGTAGGATTGCCCGGTTGTAGGTGTCGGGGTGTAGCTGCTGCAGTAAGTCCCGGAAAAAGAAGTGGTAGTGGTAGTCGTCGGTGTATTGTGGATGGGTGAGATAGGTGGTGTTCTGGCTGGCGAGTTTCGCAAATGCCTCGTCGAGGGTATGTTCCTGGTAGGCCCGCACCTGTTGCAAGGCCGCGCCATCCCAGTCATCGATGAGCAGGCCAGTGGCCTGGCCGGTATGAGCAAACGTGAGGATGTTGCGCAACAGGTTGTGGGCGCGGGCATGGTGCTGTTGCTGCGTATAGAGCGCCACGATATTGAGCAGCTGCTCGACTCGCCGGTAAATGAGCTTGTAGCCCTGCCGCTCCAGCTCGGCGCTTAGTAGCAGGCCCTGGTGCAATAAGGCAATTCCCTGCGTGGTATTGCCAACTTTATACTGGTAGTTGCCCCACGCCGAGAGGTGGAATAAGGTAACAAATGCTTGCGGGGCGGCTGGTAATTCAGCCAGCTCGGCATCAGCCAGCTGCAGTTGGGCAAGGGCGGCCGCCAGCTTATCGGTGCGGCATAGCTGCACGGCTGCGGTGTACTGCTGCAGAACCGCCGTTGCCTGTTGGTAGGCTTCCGGGCCCATTTTTGCCCGGAGCTCCTTATCGAACCAGGTGGTAAATATGGCTTGGATATTCGGGCCCTCTACCAGCGTGGGCTGGGGTAGCTGCCGCAAAGCCGCCAGTTGGCGGGTGAACGTGGACAAGGAGCTGGGCATGTGACTGATTGCTTGAGGGTTACACGCTAAGAAGGTGGCAGCGGCAGGCTACGCGGCCATGCGCGCGGCCCGGCCGCCGGCCCGCAGGCGGGCGCGTTCGGCCACGGCTCCCACGGTACTCAGCAGGTCCTCGCGCTGGGCAGTGGCTTGCTGCCGGATGTGGCTGGCTGCCTGGGCTAGCAGGTTGGCCTGGAAAACCCCATAGCGCGGGGCGGCAACGGTGTCGGCAAGAAAAGTCAGCACATTAGCGAAGAAGGCATCCGGCCCTTCTGCATAGAATGACGCTTTCACGTACAGCCAGTTGTAGAGCAGAGTGCGGTCGTAGGTGCTGACTTCGAGGCCGGCCAGTAGCTTGCGGCCCGCGTGGCAGTGAAAGTAGTCGTCGGGCAGGCCCGTTGGGGAGGCCAGCATAAGCGTGTTGAGCTCGGCCAGCTGCCGGCACACGTTGAAAAGCGTGGTTTCCTGCAAGGCCTGCACCTGCCGCAAACGAGCGGCATCCCAATCGGCAACAAATAGCCCCGTGGCCTGCCCCGCGTGAATGAACGTCGCCGTGCTGGTCAGCAGCCCGATGGCGGCTTCGTACTGCTGCTGCTTGCCATAGATGGTGGCAATGTTTTGCAGCTGCTCGATGCGCCGGTAGATGAGGGCGTGGTGGCCCTGCTGCTCGAGCTCGATACTCAGTTGCAGGCCCTGGCAGAGCAGCGCTACCGCCCGCTCGCCTTCGCCGGCTTTGTAGTAATAGTTGCCCCAGCCCGAAAGCTGAAACAGTGAAGTGTAAGGTATCAGCGCCGCTGGCAGGGCGGCCAATTGTTCGTCGCCGCGCTGTAGCTCGGCCAGGGCGGCGGCCAGCTGGTCCTGGCGGCACAGCAACACTCCTTCGTTGAATTGGCGCATCACCGCATCGGCCTGGGCAAAGCCGGCGGCACCGTACTGCGCCTGAAATTCATTGGTTAGCAATGCGGAGAAAAGCGCCTGCGTATCGAGCGAGAGTTCGCGCCGGGCATTGGCGGGGGGCCTGGGCAGGGCGACCAATTGGTCGACGAAGTGCTGGAGGGTGCGGCTCATCGGCGTAGGAGAAAGGGGGTGGTGGTGTAATTGCTTAGTTGCCTAGCTCGAGCTGATTTTTAATAAGCTCGAAGTAGTAGCCCCGGTTGCTGACAAGTTCCTCGTGGCTGCCCTGCTCCCGGACTTCGCCATTGTGGAGGACAATAATGTTGTCGGCATTTTTGACGGTACTGAGCCGATGCGCAACGATGACCACCGTTTTGCCCTGGAAAAAGGCATTCAGCCGCTCCATAATCACCCGCTCGTTGTGGGCATCTAGGGCGCTGGTGGCTTCGTCCAGAAAAATATAGTCGGGGTTTTTGTACACCATGCGGGCTATCAGCACCCGTTGGCGCTGCCCCCCGCTCAGGCCCTTGCCGTCTTCGCCAATTTTGGTGTGCAGGCCCAGGGGGAGGCTGTTCACGTACTGGTCGAGGTTGGCTACGTGCAGGGCATGGGCCAGGGCCGCCTGGTTGCGGTACTCGGCATTGATGGCAATGTTATTACCGATGGTATCGGAAAAAATAAAGCCGTCCTGCATCACAATACCGCAGTGCTGGCGCCAGTGTTGAGGACTGAGCCGCTCCAGGGGCAGCGCATCCACCAGCACCTGCCCCGTGGTAGGGTTGCAGATGCGTAGTAACAGCTTGAGGAGCGTGGTTTTACCGCTGCCGCTCGCCCCGACAATGGCGGTGGTTTTGCCGGCCGGCACAGAAAAGGAGAGGTTCTTGAGCACGGGCTGGTTGCCCGCTCCCGGATACACAAACGAGAGTTGCTCGAGGTGTAGCCCCCGCCGGGCGGGTAGCTCCGGCACATAATCCTTGGTGGCATCCTCTTCATCGTCGAGCATGTGTACCTGCCCCAGGCGTTCCAGGCTCACTTTGGCATCCTGGTAGGTTTGCATGAAGGTGGCCAGCTGCGCAATCGGTCCATTCATCTGCCCCACGATGAACTGAACGGCCATCATATCCCCTAAGCTCATCTGCTGGTTCATCACCAGGCGGGCCGCCACGAACAGAATGAGGACGTTTTTGGCCTGGTTGATGAACGTGGCTCCGACCTGCTGGTACTGCGTGAGGGCCAGCGAGCGCACGTTGAAGTGAAAGAGCTTGGCCTGAATGCTCTCCCATTCCCAGACCTTCTGCACGCCGCAGTCGTTGATTTTTATCTCATACACGCCGTTGATGAGCTGTAATACCTTGGCGCGGTTTTGCGCGGCTATGCCAAACCGTTTGAAGTCCAGTAGTTTGCGCCGCGACAGGAATAAATGACTCCAGGTAAAGTACAGGGCGCTGCCGCCCAGCAAAATACCGCAAATAAGGGGGCTGTAAAAGTACAGCACTACCCCAAACATGCTGAAGGTCAGCATCGAAAACAAGGTATTGAGCGAGCTTCCCGTTAGCAGTGCCTCAATGCGGTTGTGGTCTTCGATGCGTTGCAGGATATCGCTGGTGAGCTTGGTGTCGAAGAAGGAGAGCGGGAGCCGGAGGAGCTTATGCAGAAACTCAGACAGCACCGCCACATTCATGCGGGCCGTGATGTGAAGCAATATCCAGCCCCGAATCAGCTCAACGGAGGTTTGCCCCAGGGTAATGAGCAGCTGCCCGAATAAGATGACATAGACAAAGTTGAGGTCGTGCCGCTTGATGCCCACGTCGACCAGGCCCTTGGTGAGCAAGGGCAGCGCCAGCTGAATGAGCGCGCCCACCACCAGCCCGGCCAGCAGCTGGCGCAGCAGGGCCTGATACTGCCACACGTGGCGCAGCAGCTGCCCAATGCCCGCCCGGGTGGCCGGCCCGTCATCCTCGGCCTGGTAAAAAGCCGGGGTGGGCTGTAGCAGCATCACAATGCCGGCGGCCTGGTTATGCACCGAGGTATAGGCCCAGTTCTGCAAAAATTCTTCCTTGGAGTAGGTGTGCAGGCCGCTGGCGGGGTCGGAGATGTAGACTTTGTTGCGCTTTATCTTGTAGAGCACCACAAAGTGGTTTTTCCGCCAGTGAATGATGCAGGGCAGCTGGGCGTGCTGGGTCAGCTTGTCGAAGGTCATGTTGCCCCCCATCGCCTTGATGCCGAGCTTCTCGGCGGCCCGGCTGATACCCAGGAGCGAAACGCCCGTTTTGCCAATCTGGCTGGAGAGGCGAATTTTCTCAATATTGAACAGCTTGCCGTAGAACTTGCTGATTATCTGTAAGCAAGTAGGACCGCAGTCCATGACGTCGTGCTGGCGGTAGTGCGGAAAACTAAGCGGCATCATGGCAGTAGGGGTAAAAGGGTTCTGGGCGATTAAGACAAGCCGACGAACGCGGCGAGGGCATAGCGCCCTTCGGACTCTGCCTGCAGGAGCGTCAGCCCGATGCCCACCACGCCGAAACTCATGCCCAGCTGTGCCGCCGGATAGTGCGCGTAGAACTGGGGCGAAAAATGGAGGTAGTCATTCGGGTGCGTTGCCAGGCTGGGTATGCGTTCCAGCCAGTAGGTGGCTGCCGTGGCAAATTCGGGCACCGCCGTGTGGCGGTACAAGGCATCGTAGAGCAGGTAAACGCCCGCCGCCCCGTAGTACACGGAGGCATCCTGAATGTGGGTTTCGGACAGGTTACGGCGGGGCAGCGTCCGCATCACCACGGCCAGGGCCGCCTCCCGGGCCGCCTCATCCTGTAGCACGGCAGCAGCTCGCAGCAGGCCATAAGCCGTGCCCAGGTCGCCGTAGATGAGGCACAGGTTGTTGGTAAGCTCGGCCTTGCCCGCCCACAGCGGAAACGACGACAGGAACCGGTCGGGGTCGATGCGGGCGGCCAGTAGCCAGGTGGTCGCATGTCGCAGCAGCGTAGCGCACTGGGCCGGCCGGATGCCGGCCGCGTGCAGGTCGGCCAGAAAGGTCATTATCATGGCGCTGCCGTGCGAAAAGCCGGTATAAGCCCGGGGCTCGGCAATAACGCGGCACAGCCAGTAGTAGCCTGTTTGCTCGTCGCCCTGGTGCTGCTCCGTCAGGGCCGCGAGCAGTTCTTCGAGCAGTGGCCGGGCTCGCTCCGTGTGCGGCAGCCGGCGCAAAAAGTACGTGCCACAGCTTAGGGCCCCGCTGGTGCGCTCAAAATTGTGGCTTGCCAGGTAGTGGCGCATCCGGTCGGCCAGCAGGTTGTCAATCTGTTGCAGCGTTGGCTCGGCATCCCAGTCGAGGTGGCCCTGGGTGGTGAGGTAAACCAGCAGCCCGCCCAGCTCGGCCAGCTCCTGGTAGTAGTTGCTGCTGAAATCGGCTTTGTAGGTGCGAGGGTTGAGGGCGGCCATCACCTGCTCCAGCTCGGCCAGGGCCCGCTCGTAATACCCGGTTTCGCCGCTAAAGGCTGCGTAGTGGCAGTTGAAGAGGATGGTGCCGCCTTTGCCCGATGCCACGCCGAAAGTCGTCAGTGTAGGAGCCCCCGGGGCATTGAGGTAGTGGGCCACGGTTGCCAGCAGCGGGCCGATGGCGGTGGGCGCAGCGGTTAGGGTTTCCATAGTGAAGGACGGGTTAGCAGTCTGGTTGGTAGATGTTTAGTGCAGGCGGTTTAGCTCGTCGGTATTGCCCTTGGTTTGCACCTGTTTGCTCTTGAAGCCGGTTTTGCCAAAATTGTAGGTGAACGAGGCACGCACCCGGCGGGTATCGGTGCGATTGATGCCTTCCGTCACGATGGGGACCACATTGGACGATATCCCCACGTTGGCCTGATAAAAGATGTCCATCACTTCCAGTTTCAGCGAGGCGTGTTTCTGCAGCAGCGACTTCTTCACCGCCACCCGCACGTTGGAGTACGAGCTGTAGTCGAGCAGCCCGCTGAAGGAGGGAGAGCCGTAGGCTCCGAATACCTGGGCCGTCCAGTCATGTCCCAGCTGGAACGTGTGGTCGGTGCTGGCCGTGAAGTACACTTTCTGCTTCGTGTAAATCGCCGCGGTCTCCATGGGGTCGGGCAGGCTCAGCTGCTGGTAGAGCAGGCTGCCATTGTTGGTCATGCTCCACCACTTGGCCAGCTGCACGGGCGCCGTGAGGGTAATGGTGCCCAGGTGGCGCTGCCGAAAGTTCTGGGGCGTGAGCACGAAGCGCAGCGTGGCGGGCTGGTACACGTAGAGGGAGGCAATGGCATTGGTGGTTTGCGTGTAGGCTAGCTGCAGGCCAAACCCCTTGTAGAGATGGTTCCAGGAAAAGCTGTTGGTGTACTCGGGCCGCAGCCGGGCATTGCCCTTACGCGAGGTATAGTTGTTGATAAACAGCTCGTAGGGAATCAGATTTTCGTAGGCCGGCCGGTTCACGTTGCGGGCGTAGGCCAGCGAGGTCGTGTAATTGGGCGATGCCTTAAAGTCGGCCCGCAGATTTGGAAACAGGTTGAAGTAGCTCGAGTCGATACCGGCCCGGACCTGATAGCGGGTTTGCTCGGCCCGGAGCCCGGCCGCCAGCGTCAGCTTATCGTAAGTTTTGTTCAGGCTGAAGTAGCTGGCCCCAATCTGCTCCTGGTAGCCCAGGTGCGAGAAGGGCGTGGTGGCCTGGGGCTTCCACTGGCCCTCGGTCAATAGCTCGGCCTGCTGCCGGCTATCGTTGTAAGTAGCGGTGTACTTCAGGCCGGCCTCAAGCCGGGTGGTTGGGCCAAGTACCTTGGTGTAGTCCAGGGCGCTGGTATAAATGTCGTAGGTGGCGGGGGCGGTGTTGCGAAAAACCGACTCGCTGCCTGTCGAGTCGCGGAAGCCCTGCTGGTACTGGTTGAAGGTTTGCTCCTGGCGGCTCAAAAACTGCGCGTAGTTGGCCGTGCCCAACAGGTTCGACCCTTGCTTGTCGAGGGTGCGCTGAAAAAACAGGTTGTAGCTGCGCAGGTCTATTGCCACCCGGCCGTTGTTGCGGCTGGTCGAATTAGTGATACCACCCGCCTCTCGAATAACGCCCTGCAACAAGCCCTGGGCCGCAATGCTGGATGTTACCGTCTGAACGTCCACTCCCACCGTGGTGCGCTCATCGAAGTGGTAGTTCACGCTGCCCGCAAAGCTGCCGTCCCGGATGGTGGTTTCAAAGTCATTGTCCTGGTGCAGCGTGCCGGCCGGGGTGCGCCCCGCAAAAAACGTCCGGTTCTCGTAGCCGCGCTCAATGCCGTTGCGGTTCGCCAGGCTGCCGTTGGCCGCGAAATCAAACTTGGCCGAGCTGGCCCGCACTCCGCCGTTGAGGCCCTGGCCCATGCGAAACCCCTGGCTCAGGTTGCCGCCCAGGTTGGCCGCCCAGCCGCCTTCGGGGCTGCGCTTCGTGTAAATTTCGATGACCCCGCCCGAGGCATTCGCGTCGTATTTCGACGACGGGTTGCTAATCAGCTCGATGCGCTCAATCTGGTCGCCGGGCAGGCTGGCCAATACGCTTTCCAGGTTGGCCCCGGGCAGCCGTTTGCCATTGAGCAGAATCAGCACATTGCTCTTCCCCCGGAAAGTGAGGTGCCCATCGCGCAGCTGCACCGCCGGGGCCATTGCCAGAATACTGTAGCCATCGTTGCCGGCGGCCAGCACGCTGTGGGCCACGTTCATGGTAATGCGGTCGGGTTTCTGTTCCAGCAGCGGCCGCTGCCCTACCACTTGTACCTCTGCGAGCTGCTGGGCCGCTGCCTGCAAGCCAATGGGGGCGAGGCTCAGGGGCGGCGCACCAGCCAGCAGATTGAGCGCTTGCACATGCGTCGCGTAGTTCAGCATCAGGATGTTGAACTGGTAACTGCCCGGTTTCAGCCCCTGCAGGGTGAACCGGCCGTTTTCGTCGGCCAGGGCCGAGTTTACCACGCTGCCGTCAGGGCCGTTGGTTTTCACTACGAGTGTGGCGTAGCTCACGCCGGCCTGGGTGGCTTGGTCGATTGCCTGGCCCGTGATGGTGCTTTGCGCAGCTGCGAGCGTGGGGCCGGCCAGCAAGCCCAGGAGCGTGAGGAAATTCCGACTTTTTTTATTAAAAAGTATATTCATGGCCGTATATTTTTTAAGAAAAAAGAATGTTGAGAAAAGAGGAAAGGCCGCTTGCTGAAAGAGTTTTAGTGCGTTTGCAGCAGGCGCTGCACGACGGTTTTGGGCGCACCGCTCACCTGCAGCAGCCCGTTGAGTTGGGTGATGGCAACCAGCCGATGCGCCAGTAGCTGATTGGAGGAGCTATCGAGCAGCCCGATGTAGGTGACCTGGCCGTTGTGGACGGCGGGGGCGATGTAGCTGAGGTGGCCGTGTAGCACCAGGGCTTGGTCGGTGCCCTCCAGCGGTACTTCCAGCACCAGGGCGGGGGCTTGTCGCAGCGCGGTTAGCTGGCCCAGGGCTATGCGGCCGCTGAAGCGGTAGGTGTTGGTGAGCGGGACCAACAGGCCCAGGGTATCGCCGGGGATAACGGTGGTCGGCGCGGCCGAGAAATACGTTCCGGTGAACGGAGCCCGTAGCCCGCCAATAGTATCTGTTGGAGAGGCATTTGTCAGGTAATGGCCCTTGGTTACCACGCTGCCCGAGGCCAGCAGCGGCCGCAGCTGATTAGCTGACTGACGCAGATAATAGGGCGCCACTTCGCCTTTGAGAACCAGCGGGTAGCTGTGGTGCTCGGGCAGCGCAATGCTGCTGGCCAGGGCCGCCACGCCCAGCAGCAAACCCAGGAGTAGCCCCCCGCCCGCCCGCACAATCCAACGGGGGGGCGTGCCGATAATATCGGTGATTTCGGCTGAAAATAGCGGGCGGTTTTCCATGGGTCGGCGGGGGTAAAGGGTTACACTTCACTGGTGGCGAGCTGGCGCTCACGGGCTTTGATAGAGGTGTAGTGCTTAGTGAGGTAGTGGTAGACCACTAGCTCGTGCAGGCGCTGGTTGGCCAGGAACATCCGATTCAGGAACATGTGCAGGAAGCTGGGCACCAGGCGCCGCACGGTGGCGGGCGCAACAGCTACGCCCTGGTAGGCGGTTTGCACGGCCAGCGAGCGTTTGGCAAAGAGGGCTACCGCTTCGGCCGTTTCGGCCGTGTCGTTGGCCGGGTTCAGAAAGCTGGTGAGCAGGCGGCTCACCGCCCGGTACTTATCGTTGAGGCGGCGGGTAAGGTCGGGGGTGCCGTTAAACTCCTGAAAGAAGCTTTGCTGACTACGCTCGGCCAGCGCCAGCTTTTCGGAGAGCGAAAACCCGAAGTCGGTGAGCATGGCATCCACGCCGCGAATGGCAAAGAGCCAGCGGTATTGCTCGCCGGCCTCGCCGCCGTCCAGCAAGTCCACGAACCGGATAACCGCCCGGCTGTCATGATAAAAAATGGTTTCGCTGAACTCCATGGTGGCCGAGCCGTAGCGCTCCAGCTCGCGGCAATACGTGTCGTATTGCAGGGCATGTACCACCCGCGCCTCCTGCAGCGGAGCCAGGGCCTGGTGCAGGCGGTCGACCAGAGTGGCAATTACCGTTGGGTTGGCCGCGTGCAGCAAGCGCAGGCGCAAATGGGGCCGGGGGTCGTTGTAGCGAATAAAAAACCACTTACTGAGCAGGCCTTGCTCCTCCATCGTTGCCAAACAAGGGCGGAGGTATTCGGCCAGAATCTTATCGGCCCACTTGGCTCCGCAGTATATTTTCAGGTAGGTCCATTCGCTGCCCAGGGCAAACGAGCGGCGTACCGGGGTCGCCGGGCTTTCGCTGCTTAGCCTGCTTGCCGGGCGGGTTGCTGCTGGCGCGGCCGTGCGGGCAAAGGGAATGAGCAATTCATTCACGTAGCTCTGCCCCAGTGGGTCGGTAATGAAGCTCGACGTTTCGCGGTGGATGAACTCGAACAATACGGCCGCCCCTTTTTTCAGCCGCTGGGCCAGTAGCGTCACGGCCAGCGGGCAGTCGAAGTCGAGTAGCAGCTCGTTGTCGCCATCGGCCAGCATTACCTGGCGGGGCAGCCGGTAGGTTGCTCTGAAAGCCGCAAGCGCTTCGGGCGAGTGGCTGGCAGCCTGGGCTTGCTCCTGCGCCGTAGACGGTAAGTGCCAGCGTTCACGGCTCACAATCAGGTGCTTGTACTCAACCCGGGGCAGGTGAAGCTCTTCACGCAGCACGCCCCAGTCCCAGGCAATGGAAAAGGCCTCCCGCTGGTGCTGCAAATCGCAGAGAAACTTGTACAGTGGCAGCCCATGCGCATAGTTGTGGGCCGTGGTTAGTCGGGGCGCGATGACCTTATTCAGGCGTTTCGAGCGCAACACCAACTGTCCCTGGCGCACCGAGAGCAGTAAATCAGCCGCCGGCAGCTGCTGTTCCGCCGGAACCGAAGCACTGCCCAGAAAGGGTATCTCGTAGGCCCGCAGCTGGGGGCGTTGCAGAATGTTGCCTACCCGGGCCTCGGGCAGGTGCACTACCTCGGCCAGCAGGGCTTCGGGGCTGGCCAGCTGCTCCCGCTGGCCACAGGCCACCAGCTTGGTCGCCAGCTCAGCGTCGGCATGGGCAAAACGTGCCAGTAGCCCCATGGCCCCGGGGCCGTGGCAGGCCATGAGATGGAACTTGAAATTACCGGCATCAAACGCGGCGGCCGATGCGGCCACTACGCTGCCCAGTGCATAGAAAGTCGCCGGTACCACAGCCGTATGAGTCTCCGCCAAAGTGGCTAAATCGGCATCGGTGATGACCACAGGCTGGGTTTGCCCCTGTCCCTCCCGAAACTTGCGGAATACCAAGCGGCGGTAGGCCGTCCAGGGTACTTGGGTGGTGGTGGCCTTCCCGGCCGGCACTCGCACGTCGGCCACAAAGGGCGTATGGTGGGTTTTGGCCCCGCTGGCTGCACCATAGCCAAGGCCGGTTTCGCTATCCAGCACTTCGAGCAGGGGCACCTCTTGCTCCTCATATCGCTCCATAAAGCGCTGGGTTAAGCTCCGCAGGTCGGCCGGTACCGCTTCTTTGTAGAGCACGGCAAGGCTAGCCATCTCCCGGCTGATAACCGCGACTGCATTCGCTTGCAGCGTATTGCTCATTAGGTTAATGCGTAGGTCGGTCTGAATGAGGTCTTTGCTGCTTGCGGCACGAAAGGCATCGCCCACCATTGCCTGTACCGCCTGGTAGGTGGTTGTGCCGGCGTGGGGGGCGCGCAGCTGGGCCTGTATGTCGCGCAGCTGGGCCAGGCTCGAATGCGAGGGCGCCAGGGCAGCAATTCTGTCAACCAGACAATGAAAAAACTCCCGGCCTGTAACCGTGGGTTCCAGCTCCGAAAGCAGTAATTGCGCCTCTATCAGGCGGTCCATAAAACGGGTTGCCGCAGCCGGTGCCACATCCTGGGCAACTAGCAGGGAGTGCAGGGCCTCGTAAGTGGCCCCCGCCTTGGCCGCTTCCAGTAATTGGTCGAGGTAAGCGGTTGCCTTCACCGATACCAGGTGATAGGCCCGCCGTTTGTGGCCAAGCTGATACTCGTAATAGCGGTACGCGTCAGGCGTTTTGTATAAGCTGTTGTTCGTGAAGAACGTCAGGCGGGTGCGCAGCTCGGGGTCGGCCAGCAGCTGTTTGCATAGCTCGGCCACCGAGTTCATGTCGAGGCGGGCGTGCTTGTGGTAGCGTTCCGCCATGGGCGCCAGCCGCAGCTGAGTGGGGCTATCGGCAATCTGCCCGGTGCTAAAGCCGGCAAATAGTCCGTAGGGGGTGCAGCGGCTGCTCATGCGCAGCAGGTATTTGTAGAGCGTGAGTACCAACCGCTCGTCATCGGCCGACTCGTAAGTCGCGATGGGCTGGGCGAGCCATTTGCGCAGCTGCTGATACAGCTCGGGGCTAGCCAGGTAAATAGCCTCCTGAATGGTGGGGGCCTGGTAGTGGGTGTGCAGTACCTGCGCGAGGGCAGCTGGTTGCCGGCAAGTATGGAGCGTGGCTAGTCCACTGATGGGGAGCACGGGCAGCCGCAACAAGTAAAAGTCCAGAGGTTCCATAATGCAGGAAGAAAAAAGGGAAGAGAATGAGGGTGCGGAATTGGTGCTCAGAGGATTAACCAATTTGTTTCCTGTTGCCAATCAGCGATTTACTCGGCAACTTCCTCGGGCTTGTAGAAGCAGGAGGTAAACCAGCAGGACAGTTCGGATGGAAAGGCGCCGCCTTCAATTTCCAGGAGCTGCTCCTCGCTCAGGTTGGCAATGATTTCCTTGCTGAGGTCCAGCTTGTCGGCAAATGGTATTTTTTTCATAACGCGGGTTGGGAATGAGTGGCGGATTGAAAGAAAGCAGGCCCGGTTCGTGGCGGGGCCAGCCCGGAGGGCATGGCCCCGCCACGAAGGGTTTCCTTACTTACTCAGCCGACTCGATGGCCTCGGCGGAGTTGGTAACGCAGGAGTTGAACCAGCACGACTGCTCGGCAGCGGCGGCGCCACCTTCGATTTCCTGGAGCTGCTCCTCGCTCAGGTTGGCAATGATTTCTTTGCTGAGGTCCAGCTTGTCGGCGAATTGTACCTTTTTCATAACTCGGGTTGGGAATGGGTTGGGAATTGAAAAAAAATGGGAGCCTGGTGCGTGGCAAAGCCAAGCCGGGGGCGCGGCCCCGCCACGCAGGGTTTCTTACTTACTCAGCCGACTCGATGGCCTCGGCGGAGTTGGTAACGCAGGAGTTGAACCAGCACGACTGCTCGGCAGCGGCGGCGCCACCTTCGATTTCCTGGAGCTGCTCCTCGCTCAGGTTGGCAATGATTTCTTTGCTGAGGTCCAGCTTGTCGGCGAATTGTACCTTTTTCATAACTCGGGTTGGG
The DNA here is from genome assembly GCF_018967865.2 of Hymenobacter siberiensis. NCBI lineage: Bacteria > Pseudomonadati > Bacteroidota > Cytophagia > Cytophagales > Hymenobacteraceae > Hymenobacter > Hymenobacter siberiensis. The sequence continues at coordinate 4,225,898 of NZ_JAHLZY020000001.1, read as the reverse complement.
AATGGGTTGGGAATTGAAAAAAAATGGGAGCCTGGTGCGTGGCAAAGCCAAGCCGGGGGCGCGGCCCCGCCACGCAGGGTTTCCTTACTTACTCAGCCGACTCGATGGCCTCGGCGGAGTTGGTAACGCAGGAGTTGAACCAGCACGACTGCTCGGCAGCGGCGGCGCCACCTTCGATTTCCTGGAGCTGCTCCTCGCTCAGGTTGGCAATGATTTCTTTGCTGAGGTCCAGCTTGTCGGCGAATTGTACCTTTTTCATAGCTTTGGTGTGGGAATGGGTTGGAAATTGGAAAAAACCTGTGAAACCAAGTAACCGGTGTGCTGTTGGTTCGCTAGGCATTTATAGTCCGAGTAGTGGCCACTACTTGGGCTAGGTTGGTGCACCGGCGGCAGGGGCCGTGGCGCTGATTGGCAGGAAAAATGTAAGTCGGATTAATGCGCTAAAGAGCAGGGGATTGAACCGGGTGATAAGGCCGGTTTTGCCGGTGCCGGCAGCGGCTAGTCTTCGGCGTCTTCAATCAATTTATTGTCGGTCAGAAAGTCAAACGTGAGCTCATCATCACCGCCGCCCATAATCAAGGCCAGCTCGCCTTCACTAAAAGGGTTGAAGTCATAGTTCTCATTGGAGAAGCAGAGGTTATCAGTTCTTTTCATGACAGTCGAGTTGGGGTGAAAAAGCAGATGAAACGGATTCCAATAAGACATCTTTTACCCAGCGGAACTCAAATTGACCAGCAGGTAAAACGCGACAATAGGCATGGCTTTTATCTGATGAGCAGCTTATTAAGAGCGGCTGGTCTTTTGCTACCATTATTGTTGATTCAAAACTAGTGGGAGGTGTTTGCCTAAAAAAAAATACTACACCACTAGGCCGATTGGCAGGACTAAACCCCCTATTTCGGGTGTTTCCGCCTTCCCAACGGCTGACTATTTCCACTGCCCGGCTACTACGCCTGATTGATTTTTGTATTAAATAAAGAATAGATGCTGCCTTGGTGCCCCTTCTTGTCATCAGGAAAGCCCGCCCGGGGCCTGCGAGCCAGGTGCCGGCGACTATCCGGGCCTCAAACGGGAACCTGCACCTGCTCTATCACCAGCAAAAGGAAGCCCTGAGTGCTGTGGCACCAGCACAGGGGCAGTACTGCGCCAGCCGCGGGGTGGTCAGCAGCTGCCGGCATAGCAGCAGGTGGATGGCTGGAGAATGCCAGCGCCGGACCAATAAGGTACTTGCAGCTGCGGTAGCAGCGACTGGGAGCGGCTGGTGCGCCGGGCAGTAGCCGCACTAGTCGCTACTGAACAAAAGGGCATCGCCCGCCTGAGAAACCGGACTATTTAGGGGCCTGGGCCCCCGGGGCTATACAGCACCGGGTAGCGGTAGGCGCTGGCCGGGCCGGGCCGGGCCAGCCTAACCGGACCACTCCGCAATACCGTTTAGAGCGTGATGGTCAACGTGCAGGTGTAGTAGTCGGGCTCATCTTTCAGCACCAGCTCGTGCCGGTCGGGATATAGTATCTCCAGCCGTTTCCGGGTATTAACCAGGCCAATACCAGTGCTTTTTTCCTTGGGGCCATGGCGCTTTTTATTATGCGAATAAAAAGCAAGCTGATTTTGAACGGTCTCCAGGCGAATGACGAGCGGATTCGCGGGGTCATCCAATTGCCCGTGTTTAAAGCAGTTTTCTACAAACGTGATGAGCACGAGTGGCAGAATCATTAAAAACTGAATGTTGCCTACTATTTCGAAATCAATGTTAAGCTTCTTGTTAAAGCGGAGCTGATTGATAGCAATGTAATTATGGAGGTGTTCTACTTCCTGGGTTAGCATCACCTTCCCGCTGCTGTCTTCGTGTAAGGCATAGCGCATGGTATCGGCCAATAGCAAAATGCTTTTAGCGGCATTTTCGGAGTGCGGGTACACCTGTGCGTACAGGAAGTTGAGCGAATTGAAAAGAAAGTGCGGATTAATCTGGCTTTTCAGAAAGGCGACATTGGCCTGCATCAGGCTACGTTCGGCGTCCCGCTTCTGCTTTTCCAGCACAATGGCGTTGCGTGCAAACCAATAGCCGGTACTTATCAATAAGAAGAAAGTGCCTCGATAGACGGACGAAACCCAAAGCTGATGAACCGAATAGGGAAGTTCCGGGATATGGAGCAGCGGGGCCAGATACAGGCTTACTGCACTCCGGAAAAAAGCAAACGTGGCCAGCAAGCTCAGTGCTGCTAACGAAAAAAGGAAGTAGCGCTTCCGGTTGTATAGGGCAGGAAATAGCAGGTTGCAGCTGGTATAAAACAGCGCGGCATTGAGCAGGTAGTTTACCAGGGCGAAAAGAAAGATAAACTTCGTCGTGCTCGTAATGAGAATAATAGATTGTTCATAAATGGCAAAGCCCACCCATGTCGCCAAGTGGGTTAAGAAAGGCCGCATTTTTGGGGAGTCCGTACGCATTTGGTAGTGGTAAGGGGAGTAATTCGAGCGGCGACAAATTCCGGTTGCAGGGAGGAGTCCGGTTTCAGGAGAAGAAGGCGAAAGAAGAATGCGAATATAAATATAGTTAGCTGCCGAGCAGGCTCATTAGCTAAGCTTGCTTTCGGCAGGCCAGGTCAGCAGGGGGCAACGACAGCCTGGCCATATGATGCGGCTATCCGCTTTTTGCCAGAGCTACAGCCTGCTGGCAGTGGCCCCAAAGGAGTGGCTTTGGGATTGGTACTGCCAAAAAGGGCGTTGGTGTAAATTTCTTGGGTTAGTTAGCAGACAGAAGTACGTTTGTTCCAAGCAACGCAGACAGCGCTGTGCCGTCCACCACACTTTTCACTATTTCATATGAAAAACATCGACAACTCCGCCCGCACTGTCAACACTGCTAAATTTCAATTGAAAAAAGCCGTTATCACGCGCTTCAACAAACCCAATACGAATAGCGCTTTCTATACGTCGACCATCGATACGGTCACCAGTGTCATTAACGGCGGTTTCTAAGCAATACGCTTATAAACAATGCTTTGTACCTGGGTAAGCCGGCAATTGGGGGAGTATAACAGCTTCCCCAATTGCCGGTAGTGGTATAGGCCATTCTATGAGGCCTGCATTGTAAGGCTGGGCAAGTAATTCACTTTTGCTGGACTAGTTAAGAAGGGTAGTAGTTGGTTTGTAATGGTACTATTTAAGTGCTGCCGGCTTGATTGTTAGTAAGGTGGCGGAAGCCTGTGCTGCTATTGATTTCCTGATGTGCAGTACATCTGGTGTTTGAGGTTGTGGCCCCTATCAGCTTAATTAATCGTCGCTTCATTATGCAGGATATACATGATAAAGCGACCGAAAGCTGGCAGGAAGTGCATCGCATCCTGACGAACCGTGATTGGATTAGTGCTTCGCTGCCGGAATTACTAGGTTCGAGTACCTATGCCTTCTGCTTTTATAAAATTTTTGGCCAGAAGCAGGATGCGCTTCTGGCCTGCCATCTGTTTGAACGGGTAGCGTTACGCCCCGAATGGTATTCGATTAAAGTATGGCCTGCTGAACAGTTAGACTATGCATGCATGGCCGCATGGCTGAATGCCCGTCTCGTAGTCGAAGGGCTCCAGGTAGACCACGTACTCCTGGCCGAAGTAGACCAGGCGCTGGGAGAGGTTGCAGAGCACGTGATTCAGCATCCAGATACCTTTAATCGGAGTCGTTTTTTTCGAATACTGCGCTATTTCAGTCTGCGTTTGCCTGGCCAGCAAGCTGCTCATTTTTTGCAGCGACTGTTGGTTTGGTTTTCGGCTGCGAAGGGCGACTTGCATAAGGTTCCGGTCACGCAAACCCAGGTATCCTTGGGGTTAGATGCTGGCCTGGCCGCCGAGCTGCTGGTGCTCATCCGTCTCCACGCGTTGGGTCTGCAGAATGAGGGTCTTAAAAACCTCATCGTTAAGGGCATTATTGGGATTTTGGCGCTCAAACGCAACGTTGATTTCCAGGATGGAAGGTTTGCGGTATTTCCTTATCAGGTTCATAGTCAGACGGAAGAAACGACTTTTTCGCCCACGCTAAGTTGGCGGCGTGGCGACATTGGCCAATCTTTGCTGCTATATCAGGCTCATGCGCATTTGCAGGAGCCGGAGCTGGCTAAAATCGCCGAGTTGGTAGGATTAAACACGCTGCTGCGAACAACCATAAAAGACACGGGCATAGTTAGTTCGCAGCTATACGATGGCGCGGCTGGAGTTGCGCACTTATACGCCAGGCTCTACCGCCTTAGTGGGCAGGATAAGTACCAAAAAGGCCAGCGCTATTGGCTGGGCCAAACGCAAAGCTGGTTGCGACAGGAATTATTGACGGGTTATTATCAGCAGCGGGAGAATGAAGTAAAACAAGGTTTGGTAGGGGTGGCATTGGTAATGCTATCAACCATGACCGACCTGGATTTGGACTGGGAGGCCGCCCTGCTATAAGTGGTTAGGTGTTGAAGACCTGTTTCGCGCCATGGCCTATCGGTTCGTGGAGCGGAGATTTTAGGATGGAGGTATAGCCCTGGAGATGAGATAATCAATGCACTAAAGAGTAGCGCTGGTACGGCTAATACCGGCGCTATAGCTCCCAGGCCGGCCACACGCTGCCCGCCGCAAACACGGCTGGCTCGGGCGGCAGCTCCAGAAACGCCGTAGCCCCCAGCAACCCGGCCAAATCGCCGGAGCCGCCCACCCGCAGTGGCGTAGCCAGGCGTTGGCCGGCGGCATCGACGGTCAGGCGCACGGGCACGAAATGGGCCAGCTGGGGCTTGAAATTAATATCGACGGTAAGCACGGCTGGTTGGGGCGCTTCGAATGCGGCGGTAGTTTCGTCTGCACTGGTGGGCTGCTGCACGGCGCGTAGCCAGGGCCGCACGTAGCGGCAGGCCGTGAGAAACGTGGATACCGGGTTGCCGGGCAGCCCGAATACTACCGGCCCTTCGGCCCGCGCCCCAAACCACATGGGCTTGCCGGGGCGTTGCTGCACCTCATGAAATATTTCGACCACGCCTAACTCGCGCAGCAGGCCGGGCAGGTGGTCGGCGCGGCCCTTGCTCACGGCCCCGCTCAGCACCACAGCATCGAAACCGGACGTGAGGATGTTGGTAAGGCCCGCGCGCAGCTCGTCCACGTTATCGGTGAGGTGAAACAGCGAAACCTCGGCTCCGGTCTGCGCGAACAGCGCCTGCAGGGCATAGATGTTGGAGCGCCGAATCTGGTGCGGCAGCGGGGTGTCGGCTATGCCCACCAGCTCATCGCCGGTGCTCACCACGGCCACGCGGGGGGCACGGATCACGCGCACTTCGGCCGCGCCTACGGTGGCGGCCACGGCCAGCTCGGCGGGGCCCAGGCGGGTGCCGGGGGGTAGCAGGGCATCGCCGGTGCGGCGGTCGGCGCCCTGGCGATGAATGTTGGGGCCGGGAGCCTCGGGCGGCGCAATCTGGATGGTAGCGCGGTTGTTTTCGAGCAGAATATCCTCGTAGCGAATCACCACATCGGTGCCGACGGGTAGCACGGCGCCGGTCATCACCTCAATGGCCTGCTGCGGATTTTGCAGCGCCTGGGCCGGAGCCCCGGCGTACTGGGCGTGCGCAATAACAAATTCCGACTGCCCGTCGGCCCAGGTGGCAAGCTGCACCGCAATGCCGTCCATGGCCACCCGGTTGAAGGGCGGAAAGTCGCGGTCGGCCACAAGGGTTTCGGCCAGCACGCGGCCGGCGGCGTGGGGTAGGGCAATGGTTTCGGGCGGCAACGGGCGGGCAGTGGCCAGCACGCGGGCAGAAGCTTCGGTAACGGTGAGCATGGGGGAGGGGCTTGTAGCACATGCCGTAGCTTGTGCAGGGATGGAATGAGGTAATTAATGCTGCATATTAGCACAAGCTAAAGTCTATGCTACGGCGGGCTAGGGAATCAGTCGGTCGTGGCGCAGCTGGGCAAACAGGTCGAAAAACGAATCCTCCGTGGGTTGGTACACCGTGAAGCCGCGCTTGCGGCTGTTAGCCATGTCGGTCATCACCTCGATGGGCCGGCCCAGGTCCAGGTCGGTATGCCAGGGCGAGGCCAAGCGGCTCAGGTTGGGCTCGGCCAGATTGTGCTGCGCGGCAATTTCGTGCCAAAGGTTGGCGTCGGCCGCCATCTGGGCTTCCAGCGGTTGCATGCTGCCCCCAAAGCCCACGGCTTCTACCCCAAACCAGTCGGCCAGCCGGCCCCACAGCCAGCTCCAGCGGAAAACGTCGCCATTCACCACATTATAGGCCTCGTTGCGGGCCGCTTCGGTAGTGGCGACCCACACCAGCTGTTTGGCAATGACGCGGGCATCGGTCACGTCCGACAATCCTTCCCACTGCGCTTGCGAGCCGGGCCAGCGAAACGGCCGCCCCGTGGCCTTGCAGATGCTGGCATAAACGGCCAGCGTGGTGCCCAGGTTCATGAGGTTGCCCACCGCCTTGCCGATGATGGTGTGCGGCCGATGGATGCTCCAGGTGAAGCCATCGCGCGCGGCAGCGGCATATACCTCGTCTTCCTGCGCGTAATAAAAATTGTCGAGCGCCAGCCGGGGCTGGGCCTCGCGCAGCGGCGTGGGCGGTGGCACGCCCCCGCTCACGTAGGCCTCGAAAGGCCCCAGGTAGTGCTTCAGGCCGGTTACCAGGGCCACGTGCTGTACCGAGTGCTTCGGGCCCAGCACGGCCAGCAGGTTGCGTACCATGGCGCCGTTCACCCGGATGTTTTCGGCTTCGGTGTCGTTACGCATCCAGGTCGTAATGAATACGTGCGTGGGCCGCAGGTCGGCCAGGGCAGTTTCGAGGCGGGCGACGTCGAGCAAATCGGCGGCCACAGGCTGCAGGCCCGCAATACGGGTGTTGGGGCGGCGGGCCAGGCCGTAGGTGGGCCAGTTTGTGGCCAGCAGCTCCTGGGCCAGGTTGCTGCCGATGATGCCGCTGGCACCGACTACTAATGCGGTATTGGTCATGCAAAAATGGGGATGAAGGCAGGACGGGCGAGGGCCCGGTCTGCCGGATTGGTCCGTCGGCATACGTGTTTTCGCAAAGCCGGACGGGAAAAACTACCGCTCGCCGGAATAGTTTGCCCTCACAACCGGGGGGCATCGTTGGCTGTTAGCAAATGTGCTCCCGCTGCCTCGCCTGGCCCCGGGGGCTTATTTTGCGCCTGTACCGTTCATAACCGCCCGTTTGTCTCCGCCCCACCGCTTTATGCTGACCAAAAATTTTACCCACGTCAATGCCGCTAACCAGCCCACCATGGTGGATGTAGGGAGTAAAGTGCCTACCCGCCGGGTAGCCCGCGCCCACTGCCGCGTGGTGCTGGGGCAGGAGCTGCTGAGCCGCGTGCAGGCTGGCGAAATGCCTTCGCACAAAGGCCCGGTCATTCACACCGCCATCCTGGCGGGCATCATGGGCGCGAAAAGAACCGCCGACCTTATCCCCCTCTGCCATCCGCTGGGGCTGGACGATTGCAGCATCACCATCGAGCCCGACGGTCCCGATGCCCTGCGCGTGGTGTGCACGGCTGTGGTCACGGGCCGTACCGGCGTGGAGATGGAGGCCCTGACCGGCGCCACCGTGGCCGCCCTCACCATATATGATATGTGCAAGGCGTTTTCGCACGACATCAGCATTGAAGGCGTGCAGCTGATGGAGAAAACCGGCGGCAAAAAAGACTTTCATCGCGCAGAAAATTCGTAAATTCCGACATGGATAGTCTATCAAGCTCAACCGTAAAACGCACCAAGCACGCCGCCCTCACCCGCCCCGATGTGGGCGAATTTGGCCGCCACGAGCTGGCTATTCTGGGTGCGCCCTGCGGCGACATTCAAACGTTGGTGGCCCGGCTGCTACCGCTGTTAGCGCCCACATTGCGCGTGGCCTACGTCGATGCTGACCACGCCGCCGGCGATAGTGCGGCAAGTGCCAGCTTGCCGTCAGATACCCCAGCCAAGCCCATGCCCTATGTGGCCGAAAATGGTCTTTCGGCGGAGCTGGTCGATAAAATTACCTACCGCCAGCTCAACCTCACGCGGGCCCTCGATAAGTTCTCGCAGCCCGAGCTACTGGCCCACGAAAGCGTGGTGCTGGTGAACGGCAACCACTTCCGTGCCCGCCAGCAGGTCGTCATCATCGACCCGCGCAAGCCGCTGGATAAGAAGCTCGACCGCCTCACTGACGTGCGACTGATTCTGCTGGCCGAGGGCCAGACCGACCTGCCCGCCGTGCTGCTGGAGCACCTCAGCGCCGCGCCGCTGCCGCCCGTGTTGCCGCTGGCCGACACGGTCAAAATCGCGGCCTTCATCCGGCAGTGGTACCAGCTGGCGCTGCCGGTGCTGCGCGGCCTGGTGCTGGCCGGCGGCCGCAGCGAGCGCATGCAAACCGACAAGGGTGCCCTACACTATCACAACCTCGACCAGCGCCAGCACACCGCCGCCCTGCTGGCCGAATTCTGCCCCGATGTGTGCGTATCGGTGCGCCCCGACCAGGCGGCCGGGCTGCCCGTCGGCCTCACTGCGCTGCCCGATACCTTCCTGAACCTGGGGCCGTTGGGCGGTATCCTATCGGCTTTCCAGGCCGACCCCAATGCGGCTTGGCTGGTACTGGCCTGCGACCTGCCTTTTCTGACCCGCGAAACGCTGGAGCATCTGGTGACGAACCGGCAGCCGGCCCGCATGGCCACATCCTTCCGCAGCCCATTCGACGAGTTTCCGGAGCCGCTGGTGAGCATCTGGGAGCCGCGCAGCTACGGGCAGCTGCTGCGGTTTCTGAGCCTGGGTTACTCCTGCCCGCGCAAGGCGCTCATCAATTCCGACATTGAGCTGCTGAACCCGCCCGCGCCCGGCGAACTGCGCAATGTGAACACGCCGGCGGAGCGTGCCGCCGCCACGCAGGAGCTGGAGCCGCGCCGGTAGCCCGGCTCCAGGGCTGGAATAAAAACGGGTGGCGGGCAACTTCAGGCCCGCCAACAACGGGATGCCCGACCCCAAAGCTCCGTTCTTCCAACTGCTGCCCGATAACGTCGGCTACTTTTCATTGGGTACTATATAGACAGGATGAGCTGCCCGCCGCTATGGTCCAGCTGAAAAATACCAAAGGCCTCGTCATCGACATCCGCAACTACCCGGCGGAGTTCGTGGTGTTTTCGCTCACCAAGTATTTGTCAGCCAAGCCGGTGCCGTTTGTACGGTTCGGCGAGCCGCAGCCCATGTACCCGGGTGTGTTTCTGCGCACGCCGGTTACGGCCGTATGGGGCACCAAAGATGCCCCGTACGCGGGCAAGGTCGTTATTCTGGTGAATGAGCTGAGCCAGAGCCAGTCGGAATACACCACCATGGCCCTGCGGGCCGTGCCGGGGGCCAAAGTGGTGGGCAGCACTACCGCCGGGGTCGATGGCAACGTGTCGACCATCATCTTGCCCGGCAACATCTCCACTATGATTAGCGGCCTCGGCGTGTACTACCCCGACGGCGGCGAAACCCAGCGCGTGGGCATTGTGTCCGACGTGGTGGCGCAGCCCACCATCGCCGGCATCCAGGCCGGGCGCGATGAGGTGCTGGAAAAAGCCGTGCAGCTGATTGCCGGCCAGTAGCGGCCGGCCATGCCAGACCTGCGGGCCAGTTTCTGCCAGAAAGGAACCGCCCGTCCGGCGGTTATTTTTTTGTGCTGCGGTTCAGACTATTATCCGATAAACCAACGTTAGGGCCGCGCGTTGGCACGTTTTTGAATGACGAGCCCACGACACGTCTTATCAACCAACCTTATTTCATCATGAAAAAGACTGCAATTCTAGCTGCCGCGCTGCTGGCTACGGCTGCTGTTTCGTCGGCTCAGGCCCAGAGTGTGCGCATCGGGCTGCGCGCCGGAGCCAACTACTCCAACCTGGCTGGCAACGTTCAGAATCAGGATACTTACAACAATAAATTCGGCTTTCTGGGCGGCGTAATGCTCAATGTGCCGCTCATTCAGGACGGCTTCCTGTCGCTCCAGCCCGAAGTGCTGTATTCGCAGAAAGGCTTCGAAAATAAGCCTGCCGAATTCACCGGCCTGCTCGGAGGCAAGCAAAAGCGCGAAGGCCAGGTAAACTACAACTACCTCGACGTGCCGGTGCTGCTGAAAGTGCGCGCCGCCGGTCTCATCTTCGAGGCAGGCCCCCAGTATTCCTACCTGCTGAGCGCCAACAACCAGACCAAAATCACGACTACGCCCGCGCTGGGCGGCTCGCCTACCACTACCGAGGCGCAGGACAAGACCGATGTCAGCGGCTTCAATCGCAACGAGCTGGGCTACCTGGCTGGCGTGGGCTACGAAGCCGAAAACGGCCTCAGTCTGAGCCTGCGCTACACCGGTGCCTTCAGCGACTTCGTGAAATCCGACAATAATACTTACTTCAATGGCGACCTGAAAAACGCCCGCCACTCGGCCTTCCAGCTCTCGCTGGGCTACCTGATTCCGAGCAAGTAAGAGCCGCGTACGCCGGTCGGACCGCCCTAGGCGGTCCGACCGGCGCGATACCAAAAAGATGCCCGGCTTCTGGAAAGAAGCCGGGCATCTTTACTTCTAAAGATTCCTTACGGGTGCGCTGCCACCCATTCCGTGCCATCCTCATATTCCTCACGCTTCCAGATGGTGACCACCTGCTTCAGCGTATCAATGATAAACTGGCAGGCGGCGAAGCTCTCGGCGCGGTGCGGCGTGGCTACTGCCACTACTACGGCCACATCGCCGAGCTCCAGCGTGCCTTTGCGGTGCACCACGGCCACTTCCTGCAGCATGGGCCACTTTTCGTAGGCCTGCGCTACCACATGGCCCAGTTGCGTGAGCGCCATGCTGTCGTAAGACTCGTAGTGCAGCCGGCGCACCGGTCGGCCGCCCGACTGGTTGCGCACCGTGCCGACAAAGGAGTTGACTGCGCCGGCGGTATCGGTTTGCACAGCTGCGAGAGCGGCGGCAATGTCAATGGGCTGGTCGGTAATGGAGAGGTGAGGGGTCATGTGGGCAGTAGCGCGGACTTTTAGTCCGCGATTCGGGAAAAAGGTGCGGAAACTATTCAGGCGCGGACTAAAAGTCCGCGCTACATCAGCCACCGGCTACGGGCGGGATGAGGGCAATTTCGTCCACCGTGTGCAGGGGCTGGTCGTTGCCGGCATACTCGTTGTTTACGGCTACAGCACAGCTGCGCAGGTCGCCCAGGGCGGGGTACTGGCGGCGCATTTCGGCCAGCAGCTCGCCCACCGTGGCGGGGGCGGGGGCCGGCAGCTCGATAACGGACGTACCCACAATCTCGCGGGTAATGCCGAAGAGGGCGACTTTTAATGACATATCTTTAGACCTAAATTCTGTGGGTTGAAAACCGGCTGCGGATAGTGCTTCGGCCTGTGGCCTGAACACCTTTCCTGCGTCCGGGGTTTACCACAAGCCGGCAGTCTTACGTACAGCCGGACAAAATTGGTGATAAACGTGCTTCCATCCCTACTCTCGCCGGCCGCGCCGGCCGTTACGCCCCTTTTCGACCAGCATGGCCGGCCGCTGGAATACCTGCGCCTGGCCGTGACGGACCGCTGCAACCTGCGCTGCTTCTACTGCATGCCCGAAGAAGGCATTAAGTACATGCCCAAGCACGAGCTGCTGAGCTACGAGGAAATGCTGCGCCTTACGGGCCTGCTGGCCGGCTTGGGCGTGCGCAAAGTGCGCCTGACGGGCGGCGAGCCCTTCGTGCGGCGCGACCTGGTACCGTTCATGGAGCAGCTGGCCCAGCTGCCCGGCATCGATGATATCAGCCTGACCACCAATGGCGTGCTTACCGCGCCGCACGTGCCGGTCCTGGCCCGCCTGGGCGTGAAGGCCGTGAATCTCAGCCTCGATACGCTGGACCGCGAGCGGTTCTTCCAGATAACGCGGCGCGACGAGTTGCCCAAGGTGATGGAAACCTTTCACGCCCTGCTGGAGGCCGGCATTCAGCTGAAAATCAACGCTGTGGTGATGGACGGCCAGAACATCGACGACCTCATTCCGCTGGCCGCCCTTAGCCGCGACCTGCCCGTGGATGTGCGCTTCATCGAAGAAATGCCCTTCAACGGTGGCAGCCACGCCGCCGGCCCTGCCTCGCTGCCCTGGAACCACATTCGCATCCGCCAGCACCTGGAGGCCCATTTCGGCGAGCTGACGCCCGTGGCCATGCCGGCCGGGGCCACGGCCTCGGAATACCGCATGGCCGGGCACCGGGGCACGGTGGGCATCATTGCGGCCTACTCGCGCACCTTCTGCGGCACCTGCAACCGCCTGCGCCTCACGGCCGAAGGCGGTATCAAAACCTGCCTCTACGACCAGGGCGTGCTCGATACCCGCGCCCTGCTGCGCGGCGGCGCTTCGGATGCGGAAATTGTGGCGGCGCTGTCGGCTGCGTTCCGCTACCGGGCGGCCAACGGCTTCGAGGCCGAGCGGCAGCGGCCGTTGCACCAGCTCAGCTTCGAGAGCATGGCCACGATTGGGGGGTAAAAGGTTTTTGGGCCAACGGGTTTTACCTTGGCGGCCCCGAAGGCAAGTGCTTCCATAGAAAGCAGCCCGCTGATGATGAAAGTTGTGCTTATTGTGCTTAGCGTGGTGGTGGCGCTGTACTTACTGCTGTGCGGGGCACTGTATTTCAAGCAGGAAAAGCTGCTGTTTGCCCCCACGCACTTGCCGGCCGGCTATCAGTTTCGTTTTCCCGGCCCGTTTGAGGAGCGGTGGACGACCGCTGCCGATGGCACCCAACTGCACGGCCTGCTTTTCAAAGCGCCTGATTCCAAGGGCCTGATATTCTACCTGCATGGCAATGGCGGCGCGCTCGACAGCTAGTGTAACGCGGCTGCCACCTACACTGCGTTGCACTACGATGTGTTCCTGCTCGACTACCGGGGCTATGGCAAAAGCGGTGGTACCATCACAAACCAGGCCCAGATGCTGGCCGATGTGGATATTGTGTATCAGCAGCTGCGGCCCGAATACCCCGAAAACCGTACCATTGTGCTGGGCTACTCCCTTGGTACCGGGCCGGCCACCTGGCTGGCCGCCCGCCGCCACCCGAAGCTGCTGATTTTGCAGGCTCCGTACTTTAGCATGCGCGACATGGCGGCGCGGCTTTATCCGTTTGTGCCGGCCCTCGTTTTGCGCTACCCCATGGCCACCAATGAGTTGATTGGCCGGGTGCGTCCGCCCATCGTGCCGTTTCATGGCGACCGCGACGAGGTGATTGACTACAACTCGACGTTGCGGCTGAAAGCGTTGCTCAAGCCCACCGACAAGCTCATTGTGCTGCCCGGCGCGCGCCACAACGGCATGACCGACAACCCACAGTATCAGCAGAAGCTGGCAAAGCTCCTGAAGTAGTCGCAGTGGCCGTTTTCAAAGCCAATCAATTGGCAACAATTCACTGATTGTCAAATATTTTTGCAGTAAATCGCCGGCGGGAAGTTTTGCTGGCGTATAAACTGTGCTTTTATAATACAGGCAACTTCGCGGCGCTGGCCGGCGTTGGCTAAGCTTGTAATTTGCCGAAATCGGGACCCCGGTTCCGGCGGATTACCGCTACGCTATTCGGATGATGAACATGATTTCGCTACCGCCGGCCACCGGCTATATTTCCCGCAAAACCCACCGCTTGGCCGTAGGGGTACTATTTTTCCTGTTGGGCCTGTGCTTTGCCAGCTGGGCGTCGCGCATTCCGAGCGTGCAGCAGGCAATGGGCATTTCGGAGGCGGCGCTGGGCGGCGTGCTGCTGGCCATTCCGCTAGGGCAGCTGGCGTCATTGCCGCTGGCGGGCTGGCTGGTGGCCAGGCAGGGCAGCCGCCGGGTGGTGCTGTGGGGCGTGGTGCTCTACGCCACGGCGCTGCTGGGGCTGGGCTGGGCCAGTAGCCTCTGGCAGCTGCTGCCGTGCCTGGTGCTCTTCGGCGTGGGCGGCAACCTCACCAATATTTCGGTGAATACCCAGGCCGTGGGCGTGGAGCGGCTTTATAAGCACAAGCCCATTATGGCCTCCTTTCATGGACTGTGGAGCCTGGCGGGGTTTGTGGCGGCGGCCGTGGGCTCGTTTATGATTGGGTACGCGGTGCCGCCGGGTGTGCATTTTATTTTTATTTCCCTGTTTATTCTGGCCGGACTGGTGGTGAGCGCCGGCTACATCGTGCGCGAGGATTCGGGCGTCGACCCCGACCAGCCCATCTTCGTGAAGCCCGATAAGGAGCTGCTGGGCCTGGGGGCCATTGCCTTCTGCGCACTCATCTGCGAGGGAGCCATGTTCGACTGGAGCGGGGTGTATTTCAAGAAGGTTATTCAGGCCGACAAGGCCTGGGTGGGCGCGGGCTACACGGCCTTTATGAGCACCATGGCGCTGGGCCGTTTCGGGGCCGACTGGCTGGCTCACCGCCTCGGGCCGAAGCGTGTGATTCAGCTCAGCGGCCTGCTCACGGCCACCGGGCTGAGCATTGCCGTGGTCTGGCCCACGCTGCCCACGGCGCTGCTGGGCTTTTTGCTGGTGGGTTTCGGCACGTCGGCGGTGGTGCCGCTGGTGTACTCGGCGGCGGGCAAGTCGACCCATATGTCGGCCGGGATGTCGCTGGCGGCAGTTTCTACGATTGGCTTTTTCGGGTTCCTGCTGGGGCCGCCGGTCATTGGCTTCGTGGCGGGCGCAACGAGTTTGCGGGTGTCGTTCGCGCTGATTGCCGTGATGGGGCTGTGCGTGTCGGCGGTGGCGAGCCGGGTGCGGGTGTAGGCTTTCTAAGTGATAAGTGAAAGCCGGAAGAAACGTCATGCTTAGCTTGCCGAAGCATCTCTACCGCGCAACTAATTCCAACATTTAGGTTAGTATTGAGGTAGAAATGCTTCGACTGCGCTCCGCTTGCTCAGCATGACGTTCTAATAAATCCCACTCAATTCACATACCCAATGGAAAACCCCCAAACAGTCACCAAATACACCTGGGACGACATGCCCAAAGAGCAGGTGACCGACCAGCTTTCGCGCCGCCTCATCACGGGCGACAAGATGATGCTGGCCCACGTTTACCTCAAAAAAGGCTGCATCGTGCCCCTGCACCAGCACCACAACGAGCAGATTACCTACATCCTGGAAGGCGCGCTCCGCTTCTGGATTGGTTCCGAAGATGCCGAGCCCATCGTAGTTGGCGTAGGCGAGGTGCTGCACATTCCGTCCAATGTCTGGCACAAGGCCGAGGCCATCGAAGACACGCTTGATGTGGATATTTTCAGCCCGCCCCGCCAGGACTGGTTGGATAAATCGGATGATTATCTGCGCCTGAAATAGCCCGATTATGGACCTCGGAATAAAAGGAAAAATTGCCCTGGTAGCTGCCGCTAGCCAGGGCCTTGGCCGCGCCGTGGCCGAAGAGCTGGCCGCCGAAGGCGCGTCGCTCATCCTCTGTGCCCGCCACGATGCGGCGCTGCAGGAAACCTGCGCCGCCATCGAAGCCGCCCACGGCGTACCCGTGCTGGGCTTGGCCACCGACGTGGCCGACCCCGCCGCCGTGGCCCGCCTCGTGGAAGCCGGCCTGGCCCGTTTTGGCCGCATCGATATCCTGGTGACCAACGCCGGCGGCCCGCCCGCTGGCACCTTCGATACGCTGAGCGCCGAGCAGTGGCAGGCTGCCACCCACCTGCTCCTCACCAGCGTGGTGGAGCTGACCCGCGCCGTGCTGCCCGGCATGAAAGCCCAGGGCTGGGGCCGCATCCTCAACATCACGTCCATCTCGGTGAAGCAGCCGGTGGCCAACCTGATGTTGTCCAATAGCCTGCGGGCGGCCGTAACGGGCATGGCCCGCACGTTGGCCACGGAGGTGGCAGCGCAGGGCATCACCGTAAACAACATTCTGCCCGGCTACACCCGCACCGAGCGCGTAGTGGGCCTGGCCGATGCCACGGCCGCCCGCGAGGGCATTTCGGCCGCCGAGGCTACGGCCCGCTGGGAGCAGGAAATTCCCATGCGCCGGCTGGGCGAGCCCCGCGAGTTCGCCGCGCTTGCGGCCTTCCTGTGCTCGGAGCGGGCTAGCTACATCACCGGTACCTCCGTGCCGGTGGATGGCGGGTGGATTCGCTCGTTGTTATAATCTGCCTGACGTTCAGTGAATCCATCAAATTCCCAAAGCTTTGACCGAAGCCCTCACCCACCGCCAGAAGATGCTCACCTTAGCTGGTATTCTGCTGGCCATGTTTTTGGGGGCGCTCGACCAAACTATTGTGAGCACCGCGCTGCCGCGCATCGTGGCCGATTTGCACGGGCTTGACCGGTTTACATGGGTGGCCACGGCCTACCTGGTGGCCAGCACGGCGCTGGTGCCCATTTATGGGAAGCTGGCTGATATGTACTCGCGGCGCACGATTGAAATTGTGGCGGTGAGTATTTTCCTGGTTGGGTCGATGCTGTGCGGGCTGGCGGGCGAGTTTGGGACCTTGCCGCTGCTGGGCGATGGCATGACGCAGCTGGTGGTTTTCCGGGCCATTCAGGGGTTTGGTGGGGCGGGGTTGTTTGCCATGGCCTTCATCATCATTGCCGATTTGTTTGCGCCGGCCGAGCGGGGGCGTTACCAGGGTTTTACGGGGGCGGTATTCGGCACGTCGTCGGTGCTGGGGCCGCTGCTGGGCGGGTTTCTCACCGATAAAGGCACGGGGCTGATTCCCGGCGTGGCGGGCTGGCGGCTAGTGTTCTACGTGAACCTGCCGCTGGGCCTAGTGGCCCTCTGGTTCATCATTACCCAGATGCCGCCGCTGCGCCCGCGCACCGCGCCCAAGCCGTTCGACTTCATTTCGGCAGCGCTGCTCATGGCCGGGTTGGGGCCGCTGGTCATCGCCCTCCAGCTCAACCGCACTCTTTACCCCTGGACGGCTCCGCTCACGCTGGGCATGCTGGCTTGGGCGGTGGTGGCGCTGGGCCTGTTTGTGGTGCGCAGCCTGCGGCACGAAAACCCGATTCTCAACTTCAGCCTGTTCAAAAACCCGGTGTTCCGGTCGGCCAATGCGGCGCTTTTTCTGATGGGCGGGGCGTTTCTGGGCATCATCATTTTCGAGCCGCTGTTTATGGTGAACGTGCTGGGCGAGTCGGCCACGCGGGCCGGGGCCAGCCTCATTCCGCTGTCGCTGGGCGTGGTGTCGGGCTCGCTGCTGGCCGGCCAGATGGTGTCGCGCTTCGGCCACTACAAGCGCTGGATGCTGAGCGGCTTGGTGCTGTTGCTTGGGGGCCTCACGCTGCTGGCCACCATGCCGCCCACCGTGCAGTACCACCAGGTGCTGCTGTACCTGGCCATCTGCGGCCTAGGCCTCGGGCCCACCATGCCCCTCTACACCCTGGCCGTGCAAAACGCCACCGCTCCCGAACTGATGGGCCAGGCCACCTCGGCCAGCCAGTTTTTCCGGCAGATTGGTGGTGCCATCACCGCCTCGGCACTAGGTGCGGTGCTCACCTTTACCCTCACGCACAGCCTGCCGGTGGCCGCGCAGGCCCCCACCGCCCGCCCGTCCGTAGTGGCCGACGGCCCGGCACTGCCCTCGGCCGCTGCCACGGCCAGCGCCAGTCCGGCAGTGCGGGCGGCATTTTCGAAAGCCATTTCCCGGGTTTACCTCTTCAATATTTTTCTGGTAGTGGGTGGGTTTGTGCTCACGCTGTTTGTGCCGGAGCTGCCGTTGCGCAAGAGCAACGAGGGGCCGCCAGTGGCGGAGAAGTAGGGGCGTGACGTTCTTTTATTTGCGTTAATCAGCGGCCCGCCGCTCACGGCGTACCTTTGCCCCGTTGGTTCTCGGTTTGATTTCCTTCAATCAGCGGACGGTTTTTCACCCGGGCTTTGGCCGGGGTAAAGATTAAAAGGGAATCGGGTGCAACTCCCGAACAGACGCGCTACTGTGAATTTCCCGGCCCCGATGGTCGGAGCCGGTGAGCCCCATTGCAAGTCCATTGGCCCGCCGAAACCGGGCTGAGAAGGACGGGGCCCACCCGAAATAAGTCAGGAGACCTGCCGGCCGCCGAGTGATGCTGCCCTCGCGCTTTGGGGCTGGCATCGGCGGTGCCGTGCCGCCGCGCCCAGGGCGCGGCCGGGGTGGCGTGCGGCCGGTGGCGGGCTTTGGCATAGTGGGCTTGAATGCAAACGGAGGCCGTTTTTCACCTCTTTTCCTGCTCCGCATGCTTCTTGCCGACCGTATTGCCCGCGCCGAAACGCGCATCTTCAAAGCCGTGTTTCCCAACACTACCAACCACTACGACACCCTCTTCGGCGGCACCACGCTCATGCTCATGGACGAGGTGGCCTTCATCGCCGCCACCCGTTTTTCACGCCTGAAAATGGTCACAGTTTCCTCCGAGCGGGTCGATTTCACGCACCCCATTCCCGGCGGCTCATTGGTCGAATTGGTGGCGAATATTGAGCACGTCGGCCGCACCAGCCTCAAAGTGCGCGTGGAGCTGTTCGTAGAGCAGATGTATTGCGAAGACCGCCACAAGGCCGTCACGGGCCTCTTCACCTTCGTGGCCGTGGATGAGCACAAGCAGCCCGTACCGATTCTGGGATAGGCGCCCGTCCGTCATGCTGAGCGCAGCCGAAGCATCTCTACCGTGCAAGTAATCAGTTTACTACTGCGGTAGAGATGCTTCGGCTGCGCTCAGCATAACGTTACTATTGGAATAACGCCCCTACTTCCCCAGGCCCACCCAGCCGCGCTGCATGGCATAGTAAAGGGCCGTGCCCACAATCAGCCCCACCAGGTAGCCATACGGCAGCCCGGCGCACAGCAGTCCCACTAGCAGCGCCACCAGCAAATCGGCGCGGCTGCTGCTGATGTCGCGCAGCAGCGTGGCCAGCGACAGCGCTTCGAACAGCAGCAGCACGCCCAGTACCGGCAGCGGGAAAATCTGCACCACATCGGCAAAACCCTGGCTGAAAAACAGGCCCATCACCAGGAAAATACTGCCGTAGATGACCACCGACCCGCCCGTGCGCGCCCCAAACGCATAGTGCCCCACCATGCCGCCCGAGCCGTGGCACACCGGGAAGCCGCCGAAAAACGGGTTCGCCAGGTTCATCAGGGCATAGGTGAAGCTGATTTTCTTAATCGTGAGCGGCTCCCGCTCCGGGAACAAGTCCTGCGCTACCTGCTTGGTAGCCAGAATAGAATTGCCCAGCGAAAGCGGAATCTGGGGCAGCGCCAGTAGCACGGCCCCGGTAAGGATGTCGGCCGACTGGGGCAGGTGCCAGGTGGGCAGGTGCAGGCCCACCGCCTTCTGGGCCGTGGCGAAATCGAGCTTGAACACCAGCGCATACACCACGCCCAGGGTAATAACGATGAGCGCCGCCGGCCAGCGCCGGTTGCCAAACAGTACCACCGTAACCGTGAAAGCCGCCGCCGCCAGCGCGTAGCCGGGCGCGCCATCGGCCCCCACGTACTGCTTTAGGGCCAGCGTACTGAGCTGCAGCGCCAGTCCGAACTGAATGCCGCGTACTACGGCCTTGGGTACCAGCCGCGCCAGCGCATCAATGAGCCCCGTTATCGAGAGGAAAAACATGCTGACCCCAATGGCCAGCCCTCCGCCGAAAATGACGCGCCCCGGAATTTTCTGGGCAATGACCAGCGCCGCAAAAGCCTTGAGGGGCTGCACGGGCATGGGTATGCGGTACCAGAGCCCGGTAAAAACCTGCATCAACCCGAAGAGAATCAGCACCCCGGCACTATCGACCCCCGAAGCGGCGATAACGCCGATGAGCAGCGGCAGGTCGGTGCCGAGGTCGCCAAACGCGCCGGCCAGCTCGTTACGGTCGAAGCGGATGGGCGGGCGAGTAGGGGCAGCGGGCGAGGGCAGGGTTGAAGATTCCACGACGGCAAAGGTCGGGTGTGAAAATTAGCTGTGGCCGGCGCGGCGCTGAATTACCGGCTGTCAGTCTGCCCAGGCGGCCTGTTCAATCCCGAAAAAATGTCTGAAAATGGGCTAGTACCGCCTGGGGCTGCTCCTCGGGCAGGAAGTGGCCGCAGTCCAGGGCCTCGCCCCTCACGGTGGTGGCCTTGGCCTGCCAGGTGGCCACCACGTTCCAGAGGCGGGCCACCGTGCCCCGGGCACCCCACAGGGCCAGGAGCGGGGCCGTCACACGGTGCCCGGCCGCGTCGTCGGCCCGGTCGTGGTCGAGGTCGATGCTGGCGGCGGCGCGGTAGTCCTCGCACACGGCGTGGATGGTGTTCTGGCAGCAGTAGCAGCGCAGGTACTCGCGCAGGGCGTCGGGCGCGATGGCGCCGGGCGTTTTATTCTGCACGGCGAGGTGGTGTTGCAGGTAATAGGTCGGGTCGAAGCCAATCAGGTTTTCGGGCACGGGGGTGGGCTGAATCTGGAAAAACCACCACACGTAGCGCGTCGCGAACTCCTGGTTGGTGTCGGCATACATGGTCAGCGTAGGAGCGATGTCGAGCACGCATACCTTGCGCACGGCACCGGGGTGGTCGAGGCACAGGCGGTGCGCCACGCGCCCGCCCCGGTCGTGCCCGGCCAGAAAAAAGGTGTCGAAGCCGAAGTGCGCCATCACCTCCACCTGGTCCTGGGCCATGCTGCGGAAGGAGTGAGGGCCGTGGTCGGGGCTGCTGGCGGGCTTGCTCGAATCGCCGTAGCCGCGCAGGTCGGGCAGCACCACCGTGTAGTCGCGCGCCAGCTCGCCGGCTATCTTGTGCCACATCACGTGGGTTTCGGGGTGCCCGTGCAACAGCAGCAGCGGCGGCCCGGTGCCGCCCCGCAGTACGTGAATGGTGGCCCCGGACGTAGCCACGGCATGCACCGTGAAGCCCGGGAAAAAGTGCGCTTCCACGCCCGGCGGCATCGGGGCCGGCAGCTCCGGTAGCTGCGCGTACCCTGCTGATTGTGGGGTGTTGGGAGTGCCGAGGGTGGGGGTCATGACAGGTAATGGATTGAGTTCAGGGCCTATTCGCTTTATGTAAAAGCACGGTCATGCTGAGCAGAACGGTCATGCTTCGACAAGCTCAGCATGACCGTTCTTTTTTATTCAAAATAGCAATGCCTTTCCATTAGCCAGGTATCAGCGTTTGGCCAAAGCCGGCTCCGTTTCCAGCGCCCGGCACACGGCCTGGGTCATGTCGGTGGTGGAGCTGGTGCCGCCCAGGTCGCGGGTGCGCACGCGCTGCTCGCGCAGCACCGTTTCGATGGCGTGCATGAGGCGCGAGGCCAGCTCGGTTTCGCCCAGAAACTCCAGCATCAGCTGCACCGACCAGATGCTGGCGATGGGGTTGGCCACGTTCTTGCCCACCAAATCGAAGGCCGAGCCGTGGATGGCCTGAAACAGGCTGGGGTAGCGCCGCTCGGGGTTGAGGTTGGCACTGGGGGCCAGCCCCATGCTGCCCGTGAGCGCCGCCCCCAGGTCCGTGAGGATGTCGCCAAACAGGTTGGAAGCCACGAACACATCCACCGTTTCCGGCTGGCTCACCATGCGGGCCGTCATCGAGTCCACGAGCTGCTGGTCGGTGGCTTGGGCAGGGTAGCCGGCCGCCATTTCCTGGAAAATATCGTCCCAAAACACCATGTTGTGCTGCATGCTGTTCGATTTCGTCACGTTCGTTACCAGCCGGCGGCCGTGCTGTTGGGCGTAGTCGAAGGCAAAGCGCATCACCCGCTCCGTGCCCGCCCGCGTGAACACAATGGACTGCAGCGCCACCTCTTGGGGCCGCTGCCGGTGTACCCGCCCGCCCACGCCGGCGTACTCGCCCTCCGAGTTTTCGCGGATGCACACCATGTCGATGGGGTACTGCTCGGGGTTGCGCAGGGGCGAGGCCACGCCGTCGAGCTGGCGCATGGGCCGCAGGTTCACGTACTGGTCGAAGCCCTGGCGAATGGGCAGCAGCAGGCCCCACAGCGTGACATGGTCGGGAATGGTGGGGCTGCCCACCGGCCCCATCAGGATGGCTTCAAACCCACCTTTCTCCATCTGCTGAAGTCCATCGGCCGGCATCATGGCCCCGGTTTTCTCGTAGTGTTCCGAGCCCCAGCCAAACTCCTGCGTCTCGAAGCGCACGCCGCCGTGCAGCTGCTCCAGCTTGCGGAGCACCTGCCGGCTGGCCGCAATAACTTCCGGCCCAATGCCGTCGGCGGGAAGAACCGCGAGGTGATAGTCTTTCATGAAATGAGAGGTTGAAAGTGGCGAAGGTTGAATGTTAAGGGTTTGGATAGGAAGACGGGTTCTTTCAAACAGTTTGCTAGCTGACCGTCATGCTGAGCTTGTCGAAGCATCTCTACTGCTTCGTTTGGCGCTTTTCAACGAAGCAGTAGAGATGCTTCGACAAGCTCAGTATGACGAAAACGATGTCTTGATAAATTCCCGAAAATGCTCTAAGGCGCTGGCTTGCAGTGAATGCCGCCGTGCGCCAGCAGCCGGCCCAGCAGTGCACCCTGGGTTTCGAGCAGGGCCGGGGTGCGGCGCAGCGCTTCGGCCAGCGGCAGTGGCTCGGGCAGGATGGAGGTGGCGTAGAGTACGTTCGGGTCGGCTAGCACGGCATCAACCTCCAGCAGGGTGCCGCATACCAGTACCACGGGCACCGCGTGGTGGGCGGCCCGCGCCAGCAGCCGGCCCAGCAGCTTGCCCTGCCAGGTCTGGCCATCTACCCGGCCTTCGCCGGTGATGAGCAGGTCGGCGGCTTGCAGCAGCTGGTCGGCCCCGGTCAGCTCCAGTACCCAATCGGCGGCCGAGCTGATGCGCGCCTGCAGGAAGGCCGCCGCCCCGCCGGCCATGCCCCCGCCGGCCCCGCTGCCCGGCAGCTGCTGCACGGCCAGCCCGAACGTGCCCTGGAGCACGTCGGCAAAAGCGCGCAGGCCGGCGTCGAGGTGGGCAATGGCGGCGACATCGGCTCCTTTTTGGGCGGCAAAGACGTGGGCCGCGCCCGTGGGCCCGAAGAATGGATTAGTCACGTCCGTCACCACGCGGCAGCTGACGGCGGCTAGTCGCGGGTGCACCTCGGCGGCGTCGATGCGGCGCACGCGGCCCAGGTGCTCGCCGGTGGGGGGCACGGTGTGCCCGTTTTCGTCGAAAAACCGGTAGCCCAGGGCCGTGGCCAGGCCCAGGCCAGCGTCGTTGGTGGCGCTGCCGCCCACCGTGAGTACGAGGTGGCGAGCGCCGTGGTCGAGGGCGTGGGCCAGCAGTTCGCCGGTGCCCAGCGTGGTGGTGCGGGCAGCGTCGCGCTCCGTGTCGGCCAGCCGCTCCAGGCCCGAGGCGCGGGCCATTTCGACCACCGCGGTGGCCGTTTCGGGCAGCCAGAGGTATTCGGCGCGAATGGGCCGGCACAGCGGGTCGTGCACTTCGGCCGCCACAAATACGCCGCCGAGTACGGCAGCCAGCGTTTCTAGGGTGCCTTCGCCGCCGTCGGCCAGGGGCAACAGCCGGCAATTTGCCGCCGGAAAAGTCCGTTGCAGCCCGCGCCGCAGGTGCTCACACACCAGCGGCGCGGCCAGGGCATCCTTGAACGAGTCGGGGGCAATGAGAATGTTCACGGCGGGGTAAAACGGAGCTTTGAGCGGGGCTGATTCCGTGGGAAAAAGCTGGCAGGCGCGGGGTTGGGCCGAACAGGAAATTCCGCTATGGGCGCGACGTTTCCTGTTCGGCTGCTGCTTCCAGCGCATCCGCTTCGGCCACGGTGCCGAGGTATTCGCCGCTGGTGGGCGTACGGCTGGACTTGCCAAAGGTGAAGCGCCGCATGGGGCGGCCCAGGGCTTCTTCGGCGCGGGCATGGTCGAGGGCACCTTCGTTGTGAGCCAGGAAGATGGTGGCCACGCCGTTGCCAATGAAGTTGGTGATGCTACGGGCTTCCGACATAAACCGGTCCACGCCCAGTAGCAGGGCCAAGCCCTCCACCGGAATCACCTTCATGGCTGTGAGCGTGCTGGCCAGCACCACGAAGCCGCTGCCCGCCACCCCGGCCGCGCCCTTGCTGGTCACCATCAGAATGCCCATCATCGTAATAATCTGGCCCACCGAAAGCTCGACTTTAAACACCTGGGCCAGAAACAGGGTCGCGAGCGAGAGGTAAATCGTCGTACCGTCGAGGTTGAAGGAGTAGCCCGTGGGCACCACTAGGCCCACCACCGGCTGCGCGCAGCCCATGCCCACCAGCTTTTCCATGAGGCCCGGCAGGCCTGCTTCGGAGGAAGAAGTGCCCAGCACAATCAGCAGCTCGGCCTTTATGTACTTCAGAAACGACCACATGCCGATGCGGCAGTAGCGTAGAATAGAGCCCAGAATCAGGAAAATAAACACGGCCATGGTCAAATACACCGTCACCATGAGCTTGCCCAGCGGCAGCAGCGTGGCAATACCATACTTGCCAATGGTGAAGGCCATGCCCCCAAACGCCCCGATGGGCGCCAGTAGCATCACCAGGTGCAGGCCCCGGAATACATACTTGGAGGCCGTTTTCAGCAGGGTGATGATGGGCTTGCGACCGGCATACTTGCTGAGCACAATGCCCATGATGATGGCCACGATAAGCACCTGCAGCGTGAGGTTGTCGGCCAGGAAGTGACCCCACGAAAAATCGCCGGCCCGCTTCGTAAACTCGCCCACCTTCCCAGTATCGAGCTTTTCGGTGCTCACGCCATCGCCGGGCCGCACAAGAGCTGCCACCGCCACCCCAATGAGCAGGGCCAGCGTGGTCACTACCTCAAAGTAAATCAGCGCCTTGCCCCCAATGCGCCCCACCTTCTTCAGGTCGCCCATGGTGCTGATGCCGAGCGTGATGGTGAGGAAAATAATCGGGTTGATGAACAGCTTCACCACGTCGATGAACCGCTTGCCCAAAAACTCCATCTTAACGGCCGTGGCTGGCTCGAAATGCCCCAGCAGCGCCCCGGCCACAATGGCCAGTAGCACCCACAGCGTGAGGTTGTGAAAAATGCGGTTGAATGTCATGGGAGGGGGAGGTTTAAGGTAGGAGGGTATAGGAGGATAGGAAGGCACGAATTTAGAAGAATGTCATGCCGAGCGCAGCCGAGGCATCTCGCTTATGGTAGTAATTCAATCGTTGAAAAAAGATTAGTGGGAGCACGCGAGATGCCTCGGCTGCGCTCGGCATGACGTTCTTTTTACTTTACTCAGTCACCAATTTACTGCAGCCACCAGCCCAGCAGGGCCAGTAGCGGGAGGGAGAGCGGAATGCCCAGCCCCACCATCTGGGCGGCCAGCGGTGGGTCGAGGCCGTAGCGGTCGGCGATGACGGCGGCCGTATTCATGGGGCCGATGGCCGCGCCGAGCAGGCAGATGTTGGTGGCCGGCCCGTGCTGCCGGAGCAGGCCCACGTACACCACCGCCACCACCAGCGGGGCCAGCAGCAGCTTGTAGCCGAGGCCCCAGGCCAGTAGGCGGGCGCGGGCCTGGGGCACCCGCCATTGCAGCTGCAGGCCCACCGCCAGCAGCGCAATCACCGGAAACGGCGAGCTGAGCCGCTCCAGCACGCCGCGCACCAGCGCCGGGTGCCGGTAGCCAAACAGGTGCGCCACCAGCGCCGCCACAAAGGCCAGAAACGGTGGAAATCGCACCACATTGCCCACCATGCCGCGCCACGTGGGCCGCGCCGCGCCGTACCACGAGCCCACCACCACGCCCAGCGTCACACTGATGAGAATGGAGCCGGCCAGGCTCATCACCAGCCCCATGGCCAGCCCGGCGGGTCCGTACAGCATCTCAAAAATTGGAAATCCCACAAACGACACGCTGCTGATGCCGCCCGTGAGAATCAGCGCCCCCACCGTGCCGCGCGCCAACCCCAGCCGCCGCCCCAGGAGGGCAAAAAACACCCAGCCCACCCCAAAAATCAGCCAGGGCATCAGTATCGGCAGCAGCAGCCGGGCTTCGGGCCGCGCCTCGGCTAGGTGCAGAAAGGCCAGGGCCGGGAGCAGCACCACCACCACCAGCTGGTTCAGCACGCCGGCCGCCGTAGGCGGCAGCAGCTGCCAGTGGCGCAGGGCGGCCCCCAGGCCCAGGCACAGCACCAGCAAAACGAGGTTGGTCATGGGGGCAACTTGGGGATAATTGAACGTCAAATAAAAAGAACGTCATGCTTTATCTGGCGTCCGCTTGTCGAAGCATCTCCCCCGCTTCGTTGCAGCGAAGGGGTTTACTATTGAGGTAGAGATGCTTCGACAAGCGGACGCCAGATAAAGCATGGCGTTCTAGAACGTCAGCGTCACGTTCGTGTAGTAATACGCCCCATTAAAGCCGAACTGCGCGGCGTTGCGGGTGTAAGGAATCTCACCGTTGGAGTAGCTGCCGAAGCGGGTAGCGTCCACCTTGTCGGGGTACACGTTGAACAGGTTGTTGCCGCCCAGAGTAAGTGATACAGCCTTGGCCGGGTTATAAACCAGCGCCAGGTCAATCAGCGTCTTGCCCTTAAACTCCTGGCTGATGTGGGGCACGTATACCACCGCGCCGTTCACGGTACGGTTGGCGGGCTTCTCGTAGGCCGTCACGGCGCCGAAGTAGGAGGCGCGGGGCGTGATGCTGAATTTGCCGTAAGTGTACGTGGCCGAGAGCAGAATCTTCTGGCGGGGCTGGGCCCGCTCAATCAGCCCGATGCTTACCGTGTCAATCAGCAGAATGCGGTTGGTGGTGCCGGCTTGCAGTTGGGCGGGCGTGTCGCTGGTGCGAACGATGTTGGTCTGGTTGAAGGTGAGCGCCAGGCTGGTGGTGAAGCGGCTGCGCTCGCTGAACTCGGTTTTGTAGGTCGTCACCAGGTCGACGCCGCGGGTGCGGGTGTCGATGGCATTGGTGAAGAAGCGAATTTCGCTGATGCCGTCGAAAGCCGGGGTTTGCAGAGCCTTGATGCTGCTCTTAATCAGGCGCTCGCTGTCGATGATGCGGTCCTTGATATCAATCTGGTACGCATCCACGGTGAAGAGCAGGTTGGGGCCCAGCTGAGCGGCCACGCCGGCGCTGTAGTTCCAGGAGGTTTCGGCCTTGGGAGCCGCTACGCCCAGCGGCTGCAGGCGTGGGTCGTCGTTGCGCAGCTGCTTGGTTTGCACAATGGCGCCGCTCTGCACTGTCGAGGTCGTCACGCTGTTAAACGTCTGTTGCAGCGACGGCGCCCGGAAGCCCCGGTTCAGGGAGCCGCGCAGCGAGATGCCCTCCGTAACCTTGAAGCGACCGGCAAACTTGCCCGATACGTTGCTGCCGAAATCGGAGTAGTTCTCGTAGCGCAGGGCGGTGGTGAGCAGCAGGCGCGTGGTGATGTCGCTTTCGAGGTCGACGTACACGCCCACGTTGGTGCGCGTGGCGTTGGTTTCGTCGTCGGGGGCAATGCCGGGGCGGCCATTCGAGCCTGGCGACTTGCCCGAGCTGGCCGCCAGCGGCCCGGCGAAGTACGACTCGGCGCTGCCGCGCTGCAGCTTAAACTGGTCGGCTCGGAACTGGCTGCCGAAGGCCACGTTGAACGACTTCGTGCCAAACAAGCCCGTGTAGTTGCGGCTCACGTTCACTTCGCTGGTGCTCTGCCCGAAGGCGCTGCGGCCCACGTAAAAATCGGTGGGCGAGGCTGTGCCCATCGAGGCATTGGCCGTTTTGTTGGCGAAGAGGTCGAGGTAGTTGTAGCCATAGCCCGTGCTGAAATCGAGGTTCCAGCCGCCGGCCAGCTTGCGGTTCAGGCCCACTACGGCCGAGTAGTCGTCGGAGCGGCCGGGCAGCTCGGGCAGGTAGCCATCGGGGTGCAGGGGGCTGTAGTTCGAGCCGGTGGTGATGGCGTTGCGGAAGAAGCCGTAGGCCAGAATGTCCTTGCGCGAATACCCGCCAAAGCTATACACCGACCACTTCGAGTCGCCCAGCGGGATGCCCAGGTTATAAAAACCCTGGTAGATGTCGGCCTGGTTGCTGCCGTATACACCCACATTAAATGGCTGGCCTACTTGCGGGTACACGTTGCCGCGCTCGGTCCGTAGGCGGTTTTCGTTGGCAATCTGAGTGGCCGAAGGCGTTGGGTTGGCCGAGTTCAGGGCCGGAAACGCGGAGTAGATACCACCCCGGTAGTCATCGGAGCGGTTGGTCTGGCTCTGGTGCTGGTACTGCAGGGTCATGTTGAGGTAGCCGGGGTTGGTTTTGCCCAGCTTCACGCCGTAGTTGGCGCCGGCCAGGTACTGCGCCCCATCGCCCTGCTGCGTGACGCCGTACTGCACCTTGGCCGTGGCTACGCCCGTGCTCTTGTTCAGGCCCAGGTTGATAACGCCGGCAATGGCATCGGAGCCATACTGGGCCGCCGCGCCATCGCGCAGCACCTCAATCCGCTCAATGGCCAGCGTTGGAATGGCATTCAAATCCGTTACCACCGTGCCGGCGCCCACCGTCACGTTCAGGTTCAGGGCCGAAAACTGGTGGCGGCGCTTGCCATCTACCAGCACCAGCACCTGGTCGGGCGAGAGGCCGCGCAGGCTGGCCGGGTCGGCGTAGTTGGCCACGCCGTTCACGCCGGTTTTGGCCGAGTTGAACGAGGGAGAGTTGAACTGCACCTGCTGGGCCAGGTCGGTCTGGCCAGTGAGCTGCAATTCCTTGGCGTTCAGCACGTCCACGGGCATGGGGCGCTCCACATCGGTGCGGGGCAGGCCGCGCGAGCCTACCACCGTCACGTCGCCGAGGTCGGTGGCGCTGGGCACCATCCGCACGTCGAAACTGGTGCGCTCGCCCACCGTCAGCAGCTGGGTTTTGTAGCCCACCGCCGAAATAACCAGCGTAGCGCCGGGCTGTACTTTCAGGCTGAAGCGGCCGTCGCCATCGGTGCCGGTGCCGTTGGTGGTGTTTTGTTCCAGCACCGTCACGCCGGGCATGCCCGCGCCCTGCTCATCTACCACCCGGCCCGTTACCGGAATGGGCGCTACTGCCGCAGTAGGCGCCAGCACAATGCCGCTGCTCACCACCTCGTAGCCAATGCGCAGCGGGGCCAGCAGGTGTTGCAGCACGCCGCTCAGGGGCTCGTCCACGGCTGCCACGCTCACTCGGCGCTCGGCTCCGATGAGCTGCTGGCTGTAGAGAAAGTGGATGTGCACCTGGCTTTCTATAGTGGCTAGTACAGCCTTAACAGTTTGTGCCTGAGCCTGAAGTGTGACGTGGCGCGTGAGCACGTCTTCGGCAGTGAGCCGGGTGGTGGGCCGAACAGCGGCCCCGGCCAGCCCCGGCAGCCCGGCTGCCAGCACGGCTACAAAGGTCAGCCGGGCAGCAGCGCGGCAAAAAGGGAAAGCGTGCAACATAACAATGAATTGAATGGTGGGAATTTTAAAGAAGCAAGGCAGCCCCAGGGCGCCGGAAAATCTATTCGCTTTGGCAGCCTAGACTGCGGAAAATAATGGCCTCATTGGTGCGGTCATAGCTGGTGCCCAAGGTTTTGCAGAGTAAGTCAAGCTTGCCAAACAGGTCTTCGGCGCCGAAGGACAGGCTCACTGTGCAGCCCGCCAGCGCCGCCCCGTCGTAGCGAATGGGCACGCCGTAGCCGGCCTGCAGTGAGGCCAGCACCTCCGCCACCGGCCGCTCGTCGAAGTGCAGCGGCTGGGGGCGCAGCAGCACTGGCTCGGCTACCAGCACTGGTTGCAGCGCCGGCTTGGCCAGGGAGTACACCACCTGCTGATTGGGGCGCACCACCACTGCTTTGGGGCTCGCGGGCGAAGCCAGACGCGGCTGCACGCTCACTGCGCCACTGCGCACCTCCACCGTGGCTTCGGCCTGTCCCGGCACCGCCCGCACCCAGAAACTGGTGCCCAGTACCGTGGTTTCGAGCTGCGGCGTAAGTACCCGGAAGTGCCGTTTGGACTCGTGAAACACGTCAAAAAAAGCCTCCCCGCGCAGCTCTACCACCCGCTCGCGGCTGGCTGCAAACTGCGCTGGGTAGCGCAGGCGACTGCCGGGCCGCAGCGTCACGGTGCTACCATCGGCCAGGGCCAGCGGTAGGGCGCGGCGGGTGGAGTTGGTGCTCACCTGCCAGCCACTGGGCTCGGTAGTTGTAGTCAGCTGTCCGGCTGGCACGAACGTTGGGGGGATAGCCAGCCCGCTTCCGGTCTGGGGCGCCGTGTTCAGCCAGCTTAGCCCAAGGCCCGCGCCCAGCATGGCGGCGGCTGCCCAGCGCACTGCTGGCCGCTGCCATACCACCGGCCGGGGCCGCGTGCGGGCCTGAATGCGCTGCCAGGCGCGGGCCTTTGCGGCGGCCTGCTCGGCGGGCGTCAGGGCCTTCGGACGGGGCATATCACGCGCCTCATACCACTGGTCTACCGTCCAGGTTTCGCCCTCCGTGGTGTTATCCTGAAGGTAGCGCTTCAGTAAGTCGGCAAGGTAGGAGGGCTTCATGCGCGGCAGGCCGGAAATGCCGGTCTGCTTACAAGTCGTGCCACAGGGGGCGGTACCCTAGTGGGGGTGTGAAATTTTTTTGGAAAGGGGTACTATTGGGGGTGAAGTTGACATGCAGCCCGTCATGCCGAGCGTAGCCGAGGCATCTCGCATGCCACCACTAATTCTCTTCTCGCGATTGAATGACTACCACAAGCGAGATGCCTCGGCTACGCTCAGCATGACGTTTTACTCCCCCAGCCGCTAGGAACTCAGCATAGCTACCAGCAGCACGCTGGCCACAAACTCCCGCAGGCAGCCGCGCAGCAGGCGCAGCGAGCGGGCCAGATGGTATTCCACCGTTTTGGGCGATACTTGCAGCTGGGCCGCGATTTCGGGTACGGTGCGGTATTCCAGGCGGCTGAGCTGAAACACGGCGCGGGCGTGGTCGGGCAGGCGGCGTAGGCTGGCGGCCAGGGCGGTAGCCAGGTCGGCCACGGCTACGGTTTCTTCGGTGCCGTGGTCGGTGGCGGCGTGGGCGGGCTGCGGGGCGCTGGCGTGGGCCTGGCGCACGGCCTGCGCCCGGATGCAGTCGATGATGCGGTACTTGAGGGCAGTGAAGAGGTAGGCGTTGAGCTGCTGGATGCCAGGCGCAGTGTGGCGCTTGTTCCAGAGGGCCACGAACAGGTCCTGCACCACTTCCTCGGCTTCCTGGGCGCAGCTCAGCTTGCGGCAGGCGTGGGTGTGCAGGTCGTCCCAGTACCGCTGGTAAATTTCGGCGAAGGCCGGCTCATCGTCCTGGGTCAGGGCGCGGAGCAGGGTGGCATCATCACAAGCCGCCAATGCAGTCGAAGTCCGGGACGATAACGAAAGCACTTTCATCGGAACCAGTACGTTAAGGAGGTGATGATGAAGAATTAAGGGGCGGAATCGATTGCGGAAGGGAAACTAGGCCAGGCGAGTGATGTAAGCCCTGAAAATAAGTTGATAAGCCTATGAAGCGCCGCCAAAGCAGTCCGGCCAGAACTACCTGATGCAATGTATGGTTTAAATTAAACATCTGCAGCATTCGCCCCCAAAAACAGCCCTTGTCAGCCCTGGTTACTATAGTTAGCTATAGTTGTGGCACAAAAAGGCTGGGGGCCCGTTTCTTTGCCTGCTCTGTTTATTTATATGGAACCTGCCATCCTGCTCCCCGCCGCCAGCTACGAATTTGCCACCATTCAGAAAGTGAGTGGCACTGGCCCGCCCGTGCCCGCCTCCGACCAGCTGGCCGCCGAGGAACCGCTCGAAATCCGGGTGGGCTATGAAACCAACGGCCAGCGCGAGCACCGTACGCTGTCGGTGACAATGCGCACGCCCGGCCACGATGAGGAGCTGGCCGCCGGCTTCCTGCTCACCGAAGGCATTATTCACGAAAAGGCCGACCTGCTGGGCATTATTCCCTGCCCCGATGTCAAGAAAGCCGAAGAGGTCGGCAATGTGGTGCGCGCCGAGCTCGCCGCGCATGTCAACGTCAATTTTGCGGCCATGGAACGCCATTTCTACACCAGTTCCAGCTGCGGGGTGTGCGGCAAAACCAGCATTGATGCGGTGCGGACGGCCTCCTGCCCCATATTACCCGCCACCGGCCCTCACCTGCGCTATGCCGTGGTGCACCAGTTGCCCGAGAAGCTGCGCGCTGCCCAGGCCGGCTTCGAGCAAACCGGCGGGCAGCACGCTTCGGCACTTTTTTCCCCCGAGGGTGAGCTGCTGCTGTTGCGCGAAGACGTGGGCCGCCACAACGCCTTGGACAAGGTAATTGGCGCGGCGCTGCTGGCCGGCTGGCTGCCGCTGCACCAGCACGTTTTGCTGGTGAGTGGCCGCGTCAGCTTCGAGCTGGTGCAGAAGGCGGCGGCGGCCGGCATTGGAATTTTAGCGGCCGTGGGCGCGCCAAGCAGCCTGGCCATTCAGGCGGCCGAGAGCTTCGGGATGACGGTGTTGGGCTTCGTGCGCAACGAGCGTTTCAACGTATACAGCCATGGCTGGCGGCTGGGGGCGTAAAGGCTTAACCCGTTGTGGGCGAACCCCGGCAGAATTAAGTTGCTCAATAGCTATAGTTAGGCAACGGCTTCCCCCTCCCTGACGTTTAACTTTCTACTCCGAAACGCTGCATTTTATGAAACTTCGCATTGAAGATGACACCCTGCGCTTGCGCCTCTCGGCCGCCGAGCTTGAGGAATTTGCCCAAAATGGCCGGGTGGAGGGCGCTGTGCATTTCGGCCTGAGCCCCACACAACGCCTCACGTACGCGCTGGAGCGCGGCTCTGAACTGCCCCAAACTCTGCCCGACGAGGAGCCGGTGCAGGTACATTACGAGCCGGGTGCCCTCACCATCCTTGTCCCCTTCACGCAGGCTAAAACCTGGGTTGAAACCGACCAGAACGGTTTTTCGCACAACCTGCCGCTGGCTGAAAACCAGCGCCTCCGCATTTTGGTTGAAAAAGACTTGGACTGCCGACATTAAAGACGTTTTGAGTATCGGGTTTTGAAGGCTGAACGAGTTTTGGTACTAATATCAACTCATTACTGTTTGAAATCCAATACTTCCTTAGCTCAATTTAACTACTTAAAAATCAACATTCCCACCATGGAAGATTCACCCAAAACTGACCCGAGTAAAGCAGGCGACCTCGGCGCCCAACTTGCCAAAAATGCTCCTCAAAGCGGCCAGCGGGCCGGCCAGGGTGAAGCCCCCGCGCCCGACCATTATAAAAGCAAGCCTGAAGACATGCACATCAAGGAAGCCATTCCGGTGCCCGATGTGGCCGGGGCCAAGTACCATGAGCCCATTCTGGCGCAGCCGCCCGAAGCCCTCACCGGCTTGCGGCTGGAAGGCCGGGAGAAAATTGCGGCCGGCGTAACGGCCGTGGTCAAGTCCATGCAATTCAGCTGGACCGAGGGGGGCGTGGGACGCGGCACCAAAGCCCTCTTGGGCCTGAACCAGAAGAACGGCTTCGACTGCTCGAGCTGTGCCTGGCCCGACCCGGATGAGCACCGCTCGGTGGCTGAGTTCTGCGAGAACGGTGCCAAAGCCACTGCTTCTGATGCCGACGACAAGGCCGCCGGCCCCGAGTTTTTTGCTAAGCACAGCCTGGCTGAACTCTCGCGCATGACCGACCGCGACCAGAACAACGCCGGCCGCCTCACCCACCCCATGGTGAAGTACCCCGGCGACAACCACTACAAGCCCATTGCCTGGCCCGATGTGTTCGACCTCATTGCCAAGGAGTTGAATGCGCTGGATTCACCGGATGAGGCCGTGTTCTACACGTCGGGTAAGATTCCGAACGAGCCGGCTTTTCTGTTCCAGCTCTTCGCCCGGCAGTTTGGTACCAACAACCTGCCCGACTGCTCCAACATGTGCCACGAGAGCAGCGGCTCGGCCTTGAGCCCCACGCTGGGCCTGGGCAAAGGCTCCGTTACGCTCAACGACATTCACGATGCCGAGGTCATCCTCATCATCGGTCAGAACCCTGGTACCAACCACCCACGCATGCTTTCGGCCCTGCAGGCGGCCAAGCGCAACGGGGCTAAAATTATCAGCATCAATCCGCTGATTGAGGCGGGCCTCAACCACTTCAAAAATCCGCAGGATTTCATGAACCCGCTGCGCGCACTGGGCGCGTTGCTGGGCGATGGGACGCAAATCACCGACTTGTACCTGCAAGTGCGCGTGGATGGCGATATGGCCCTGCTACGCGGCATCATGAAGCACTTGTTTGAGGCGGAGGACCTGAACCCCGGCCTGGTAGTGGACCGGCCGTTCATTGCCGAATATACGGAAGGCTTCGACTCTTTCGAGCAGAATATCCGCAACACGAGCTGGGAGGAGATTGAGGAAATCAGCGGCATCAGCCGCGCCCAGCTGCTGGAAGCGGCTAACATGCTGGCCCGCAAGCAAAAAATCATTACCTGCTGGGCTATGGGCGTCACGCAGCAGCGCCAGGGTGTGCAGACCATCCAGGAAATCGTGAACCTGCACCTCATGAAGGGCGCTATTGGCAAGCCCGGCGCGGGCACCTGCCCGGTGCGCGGCCACTCCAACGTGCAGGGCGACCGCACCATGGGCATTTGGGAGAAGATGCCCAAAGGCTTCCTGGAGTCGCTGGAAAAGGAGTTTGGTTTTACGCCGCCCGTCGAGCATGGCCTCGATGTGGTGGAAGCGCTGAAAGCCATGCGCCTGAAAAAGACCAAAGTGTACTTCAGCTTTGGCGGCAACCTGCTGGCCGCCGGCCCCGACACCGAGGTAATTGCCGAAGGCATGCGCAACCAGAACCTGACCGTGTTTGTGGCCACCAAGCTCAACCGCGGCCACCTCACCACCGGCAAAACCAGTCTGCTGCTGCCCACCTTCGCCCACGTCGACATCGACATGCAGAAGAGCGGCCACCAAATGACGAGCTGCGAAAACTCGATGGGCGTGGTAAGCCAGAACAAGGGCATTCTGGTGCCCCTGGCCGGCGACCAGCTCAGCGAAGTAGCTATTGTGTGCGGCATGGCCATTGCCACACTGGGCGACAAAACCCGCATCGACTGGGTGGCCATGACGGAGAACTACGACGTCATCCGCGACCACATTGCGCGCGTCATCCCCGGCTTCGAAAACTTCAACGTGAAGCTGCGCTCGCCGGGCGGCTTCTACCTGCCCAACGGCCCGCGTGAGCGCAAGTTCACCACCGAGGACGGCAAAGCCCACTTCAGTACCACCACGCTGGAACGCTACGAAGTGGAGCCCGACCAGCTGATTATGATGACGGTGCGCTCGCACGACCAGTTCAATACCACCATTTACGAATACAACGACCGGTACCGGGGCATCCACAACGAGCGCCGCGTACTGTTCATGAATCCCGCCGACATGGCTTCCCGTGGCATCAAGGCGAAGGACCTCATCGACATCACCAGCCACTTCAATGGCGAGGAGAGGCGTGTCGAGAAGTTCGTGGCCGTGCCCTACGACATCCCGAAAGGCAACGTGTCGGCCTACTTCCCCGAGGCCAACCCGCTGGTGCCCATCGGCAGTGTGGCCAAGGTGAGCAACACGCCCACTTCGAAATATGTGGTGGTAACGGTGGTGCCCACCGCCGTGAACAACGACGTGCGGATTAAGGAGCGGGAGAAGATGATGGCGTAGGCGGCACCTCACCCCCTGACCCCTGCCGGGTACGGCCCCTCTCCTCTGGGAGAGGGGGAACCGGTTCGGCTGCAATAACCCGACTTGTTTCAGAGAAATAAGAAGCCCCGATTCTGCATAGATTCGGGGCCTTTTATTTCAGGCAGCTGTAAACTTACAGCGAATTATTAAACCAATATTATAAAAGAGTTTGTTGTTTTCGAAAGCTAATAGGCTGATGTATAGAGAATTTTTGGCAAATTCCTACAAAACAAATTGTATGGAATCATACAATCATCTGTAAACTTGCCGTAGATTTGCAGCGTAGAATACCAATAAACAAGGGGCTGAACCTCCCGGTCCAACCCCTTGCCGCCTCTTACAGGTAGTGGATGGCCGCCGATAGGGCGCCACCGCCTACTGCAAGTCCGATAAGCCACTTGACTAGCTCATCGGACAGCTGGAGGTCAAGTCGCAACTTGGCCCCCGGTTTTACACGCTTGTTTCTCATCTTCAGGGAGAATTAGGTGTCCAACCACCTTCTTCTTTTAAGCCCCGACCGTTCCACCGGCCGGGGCTTTGTCTTTTCTCAAAGACCGCCGAGGTGAGGTGGATTAACCGTGCTGTGTAAAGGTACCGAGAGCTATTTGCATTTGGAAACCCGATACAGCAGTTGCTAAAATTATTGGAAATAGATTTTATAATAAAAGCCCCAAAACCTTGCAGTGGTGGGGCTTTTATTATAAAATTACTCTGGTTGATTAGAGCAACAGTTGTTCCGCTATGCTCATTGCAACTGAATTTTGGGACCCCTACGCGGCGGGCTCGCCCGCCTTCTCTAAATCGAACAACTCGCCCAGCAGTTCCACCAGCTGGCCGCCATCGTCGCGGCGGCAGGCCGATTTCAGTTGCAACACGTGCTGCTTCAGAATCTTCTGCATCAGCGAGCGGGTGGCCTCGTCGAGGAGCTTGCTTTCGGCGGGGGTGGCGCGCTTCTGGTAGCGGTCCATTTCCTCCTGGCGCAGGGTTTCGAGGCTGGCCTTCATCTTCTGGATGAGGGGCGATACCATCATTTCCTTGGCCCAGTCATTGAGGCTGGCAATGCTTTCGGCGATGATGGCGCGCACCTGCGGCACAGCGGCCAAGCGCGTTTGCAGAGCCGCTGAGGCCTTGCTCTGGATGGCGTCGATGTTGTAGACCAGCACGCCGGGCACCTGCTCCACATCGGCGGCAATACTGCGGGGCACGCTCAGGTCAATCAGGAACTTGAAGCTGAGCACGTCGAGGTTTTCGGCCAGCTCACGGGTGAAGAAGGGCTCGCTGCGGTTGATGGAGGAAATAACTACGTCGGCATCTTTCAGTGCCGGCACGAGGTCTTCAAAATCAACGAGGCGCATGTTGCACTCGGCGGCCAGCTCTTCGGCCTTGGCACGGGTGCGATTGCAGATGGTGACTTCGCCGAAGGCCTT
Organism: Hymenobacter siberiensis; assembly: GCF_018967865.2. NCBI lineage: Bacteria > Pseudomonadati > Bacteroidota > Cytophagia > Cytophagales > Hymenobacteraceae > Hymenobacter > Hymenobacter siberiensis. The sequence continues at coordinate 4,188,981 of NZ_JAHLZY020000001.1, read as the reverse complement.
GCTGGCCGACAGATGGCGGCACACATCGGCCCCGATTTCGCCCAGGCCCACCACCAACACTTTGGGGTTGGCCACGTCGGCGGTCAACTCTTCCACCAGCTCCAAGGCGGCGTAGCTTATCGAAGCCGCCCCGTCGCGGAAGCTGGTTTCGGTTTGCACGCGTTTGTTGGTGAAGAATACGGTGTGCAGCAGGCGGTGCAGGAAGGGGCCGGCGGCATCGGCATCGGCGCTCCACTGGTAGGCCGTTTTTACCTGGTTGCTGATTTGCAGGTCGCCCACTACCTGGGCTTCGAGGCCCATGGCTACTTCGAAAAGGTGCCGCACGGCCGCGTCGGCGTCGGGCAGCAGGTCGAAATAGGGGAGGAACTGGCCGATGTCGGCGCGGTCCTTCAGGTGGCCCAGGGCGAGGATAATCTCGCGGCTGCGGTCATCCTCGGCGGTGTAGTACACCTCGGTGCGGTTGCAGGTGCTTAGCACGAGCAGGTCATTAAGGCCCAGCTCATTGTGCAGCATATTCAGGAAGCGGCGGCAGGCGGCCTCATCCAGCGAAAGCAACTCACGAATGGCAAGCGGGGCTTTCTTGAAGGAGAGGCTAACAGCCTTGAACGGATGCGACATAGACGGAATCGACACGAAATCGGACTACAAAATTACGGCAGGATTTCGGTAGGATATACTAACAACCCAGGCATAAGTAGGGTTCGAAAGGAAACTTGACGAATATCAGGCTTCTATGGACCCTCAGAGGCAATCAGGCTACCGGAGCCCGGCCGGCATGACAAAAATTAGGCAAGCACTGGGTCACGGCGGCTGTAGGAGCATCGCCGGCCGCCGTGCGGAGGGCCTTGTACCTTTGCGGTATGTTATCCAAACGCCCACCCGCTGCCCCTTCCTCACTCGTCCCGATGCCCGCTGGGGGGGCTTCACTGGCCGTGCTGGCCGCTGCCGAAACCAGCCTGTCCGGGGCTGCCGACGAATCGGCTTCCCTCGAAGCCACCGAAGCGCCGACCGCGGCCGCGCCGGCCGTTACCTCGCCCGTGGCGTGGATGCTGCTGATTATTCTGGCTTCCATCTGGGGCACGTCGTTTATCCTGATGAAGAAAGGGCTGGTCGTGTTTTCGGCCACAGAGCTCGGGGCTACCCGTGTGAGCGTAGCGGCGTTGCTGCTGCTGCCGTTTGCTCTGCGCCATGTGGGCAAGGTTGAGCGTAGTCGTTTCAAGTGGCTGGCAATTAGTGGGGTGGTGGGTACGCTCATTCCGGCGTTTCTATTTGCCTATGCCGAAACCAAGCTGGCTTCGGGGCTAGCGGGCGTGCTCAATGCCCTCACGGTGGTGTTCACGCTGCTGATGGGTGCCCTGCTGTTTGGGCAGCGTCTCACGAGCCTGCGGGTGCTGGGAATTTCGCTGGGCCTGGTGGGCACGGTGGTGATGCTGCTGCTCGGCGGCAGCGGCGGTACCGATACACCCACGGGCGAAGGCAACGCCTGGTACGGCATCTATATTCTAATTGCTACGGTCGGCTACGGCCTGAGCGTGAATGTGATTAAGTACAAGCTGGGTGGCCTGACGCCCGTGGCGGTGACGTCGGTACTGTTGCTGCTCATTGGCGGGCCGGCGCTGGTATATCTGCTGCTGGGCACGGCCTTCCTGCACAAGCTGGCCACCGTGCCGGGGGCGTGGATGGCGTTTGGCTACATCGCCCTGCTGGCCACCATGAGCACGGCGGTGGCGATGGTGCTGTTCAATAAGCTGATTCAGCAATCCACCGCGCTGTTTGCGTCGTCCAGTACCTACCTCATTCCCATCGTGGCGCTGGCCTGGGGCGCGCTCGATGGCGAGGCCTTCAACCTCTGGCACTTCGCCGGCATGGTGGTTATTCTAGCAGGTGTGTTGATTATTCACCGGGCAAAGTAGGTATGCTTTGAGCCCTGACGTCCACCTCACCCCCTGACCCTCTCTCCAAAAAAGAGGGGGTCAGGGGGTGAGGTAGACGTTCGCTCAGAACCCCACCGTCAGCCCCAAATGCCCCCAGCGGTGCGAGCGGCCCCCAGCAAACTCCGGCGAAACCCAGGTGGCGGTGGCGGCGAAGCTCACGCCGCCGTGGGCCAGCACCACGCCGCCCGTGCTGCGCAGCACGGCCCGCCGCACGTCGCTGGCGGGCAGCGTGTACGGGTCGCGGTTGGTGAAGGGGCTGCCCTGCAAAGTGGCATCGTAGCCGATGAGGCGGCCAGTCAGCGAGGCTTCGCCGTAAAGCTGCCAAGGTGGGGTCTCGTTTTTGTGCTCCGGGCCTGTCGTCTGCGGATTCATGAAATAGGGCCTGAATTTTCCTACTCGCAGCCGCAGCCCAGTGTCGGCATACGTGTACAGTGTGCTCAGCGAAGCCTCCGCGTTGCCCAGCACTTCTGCGAAGCGGCCAGCAGCCAGCAGTTGCTCAACTTCCACCCGGTAGCCGATAATGGGCGCATTGCGAATCTGATAGTCCCAGCCGCGCGGCTCGGCGTTGCCCGTGACGCGGTGAATGGCGGTTTGCAGCTCCTTGCCGCCCGCCGCCGGCCCGATGAAGCCGATTTCCAGCGCCGTGGTCAGACGCTGGTGCCGCCTAGGCTGGTTGCTGATTCGGGAAAACGACCCGTACAAATACGCCGCGTAGGGCCGGTCGCCCACCCGAATAAAGGCATCCTGAATACGTAGGGGCGTAAAGCCGTCGTAGCGCAGCGTGAGGTCGTATTGCTGCGTGCTGCCGCGCGGGCCGGCCGCCAGCAGGTGCCGCACCGGCAGCCGCGCCAGGGCCGGGTGCACCAGCGTGAGCGTTATGCCTTGCGTGAAGTAGTAGTCGGTGCGAAAGAACAGGTCATTCGCATAGGTGTAGGTTAGCAGCCGGGCGGGGCTGAGGGGCCGCAGGGTATCGACCGGGGCGGGCGCGGCGCGGCTTACGGAGCCGGATAAGCAGAGAATCAGCAGGAGCAACAGGCGCATAAGCAGCCGGAGTTACGGGCTGGCGGAGGGGTTGGGATTGGGGAGGAAGTGGAAGAGCAGTCATGCCGAGCGGAGCCGAGGTATCTCGCGTGTGGTAGTAATTCACTCGCGAGAAAAGAATTAGTGGTGGTACGGTCATGCCTCGGCTCCGCTCGGCATGACCGTTTATTTCTCCTTTCCTTCACTCACATACGGCCACTCCTGAAACCGCGCTGGCAACCCGGCCTGCCGGGCGTTGCCGCGCACGTAGGCCAGCACCCGCGTCAGCTCGGCTTCGCCCTGCACCTCGTAATTGAACCAGCCCACCTGCCAGAACTGGGCTTCGGGCGGGAGCTTGGGGCGCACCAGGCGGCGGCAGGCGGTGCCCGTGCGCAGGTGGAGCAGGTCAATTGCTTTGGCGAAAGACAGGTTGCTGCTGGCCGGTAAATGCAGCACGATGTGCGCGTGGTTGGGCAGAATGGCGAAGCCGTGGACGGTGAAGCCGGTTTCTTCCAGCATCATGATTTCGCCGGCCAGCACCTCGGCCATCTTCTCGTTTTCGAAATACCCCGCCCCGATGGGTGCCCGGTCCAGCACGGCATCAAATCGGGCAAAGAACTGCTTCTGGGCGCGCTGGTGGTCGGTGCCGGCTTCCCGGGCCAGGCGCAATTCGGCGGCCAGCTCGCAGCCGGTGGCGGCGGGAATGGTGCCGTGCAGGCGAAAGGTGAGGAAGGCGGCTGGAACCAAGAATTTGGCAGGAAAAACCCGGGATTAAAAAAGCACGCTGGCCGCCTCTCTGCGTACGCGGAGAGGCTGATTTACCGGCCGGTGCGCTTACTGCGCTACGGGTGCTACGGCTACCTTTCCCAGCTTCGAATTCTTGTATCCGTACCCGAAATACACGGCCAGCCCAATCAGCAGCCACACAAAAAACAGCGTCCAGTTGCTGATGCCCAGCTCCGTCATCAGATACAGGTTGATGAGCAGGCCCAGGGTGGGCAGCAGCGAGAGCCGCTTGCGGAACGAGAGTACGCTCATGCTCACGCAAAACAGCAGGAACACCAGCGCCGGAATCTGGTGGGCGAAGCCGCCCGTCACTTTGCCGCTGCTCGCATCGATTTGCAGCCAGCCGTGCTGCCCGGTGGCATCAAGCCAGAACTCGTGGTTGCCGGTGGCATTGAAGCGGAACACCAGGTATGCGCCCAGCGCCAGAATGAGCGGCACCAGCCATTTCCCGTTGATGTAGGGCACCTTGAAACGGGCCTCCGACTTGCCATAGGGGTCGATGATGAGAATGCCGCCGCACACGAGCGCAAACGCGAACAGCGTGCCGATGCTGGTGAGGTCGACCACCAAATCCATATTCAGAATGAGCGCCGGCACCGCCACGAAAAAGCCCGTGACGATGGTAGCGAACGACGGCGTGTGAAAGCGCGGGTGAATGCGCGAAAATACCGACGGCAGCAATCCATCGCGGCTCATGGTGAGCCAGATACGCGGCTGGCCCAGCTGAAACACCAGCAGCACCGAGGCCATGGCAAATACCGCGCTCACCGCCACCAGCCCCGACAGGCGCGGCAAGCCCACTTTGGCAAATACGAAGGAAAGCGGGTCGCCCACGCCCAGCTCCTTATACGACACCATGCCCGTAAGTACTATGGTGATAATGACATACAGCACCGTGCAGATGATGAGGGCATACATCATGGCCTTGGGCAGGTCGCGCTGCGGGTTCTTGCACTCCTCGGCCGTGGTCGAGATGGCATCGAAGCCGATGTAGGCGAAGAACACCGCCGATACGCCCTTTAGCACGCCGCCAACGCCGTTGGGGGCGAAGGGGTGCCAGTTGGCCGGCTGCACGTAGAACGCGCCCACCGCAATCACGACAAACACAATTATTAACTTCAATAGCACCAGCAGGTTGGAAACGTTCTTGCTCTCCTTGATGCCGATGTACACCAGCGCCGTAATGGCCACGGTGATGGTGAAAGCGGGCAGGTCGATAACCAGATGCAGGCCGTCGGTGAGGGCCGGGGCCTGCATCCAGGCCTTGTAGCCGTCGAGCTGGGCCGGCGACACGGCCGCCGTAGCCTCGGCCAGCGACTTGCCGCTTTGTACCAACACTTGCACGGCCTCGTAGCCCGCGTGGCCTGTCTGGGTGCCCATCGTGAGCCAGAGCGGAATGTGCAGCCCGATGCCTTCCATCAGGCCGGTGAAATAATCGGACCACGAAATAGCCACCACGATGTTGCCCACCGCGTATTCCATTATCAGCGCCCAGCCAATAATCCAGGCTGCCAGCTCGCCAAACGAAGCGTAAGCGTAGGTATAGGCCGAGCCACTGACCGGAATAGTGGCCGCGAACTGCGCGTAGCACAGCGCCGAAAACGCGCAGGCAATGGCCGTGAACACGAACAGCAGCGACACCGCCGGGCCGCCATCGAGGCTGGCCTTGCCGATGGTGCTGAAGATGCCGGCCCCGATGATGGCCGCGATGCCCAGCGCCGTGAGGTCGCGCACGGTGAGGTGGCGCTCCAGGCCGCCGGGGCCGGCGTGGCCCTCGTGGTCGGCCGGGGGATTTTGTAGAATGGCCGCGATGGATTTGCGGCGAAACAATGATTTTTCAGAGCTCATGAACGAACGGGGGGCGGGTTTGGGGGCGAAAAGATAATGCCCCGGCGCGGCTTGCGGCGCGGCCAGCCCCGTTCGCGGCCGCTAGCGCAGCAGCCCGCTCAGCAGGCTGCCGGCCACGTGCACCGTCATGGTGCCGCTGCCCACCCGCACCGGCATTCCCACCGACAAGCTACCCAGCCCCCCGCCGTAGCCGTTGTAGTTGAAGCTGTTGGGTACCGCTCCGCGCAGTGGTAGCGGCGCAAATGCCGGGTTGCCGCTGCTGCCATCGGCCCCGCCGAAGGGTGCGTAGCTGCCGTAGGGCTGCACCCAATAGGGCGAGAGGCTATATTGTACGAAGGGCCGCGCCCGCTCGCCTTTGCCCAGTACGTAGCGCAGGTAGGGTTGCACGCCGTAGCCGGCCAGGCCGGGTGCCAGCACCGGCGCGTAGCTGCCCGTGACGTACGCGCCGGCCAGCCAGTGCCCGGTGGCCGGCGCGGGCGAAGCCGGAATTTTGAGCCCCACCGCGCTACCACCGCGCTGCTGGGCGTGGCTGAACAAGGGAAGGGCAACCAGCGCCAGCGGCGCAAATCGGAGGAGCGTTTTCATGTGGAAAGAGCTTGAGCGGCCGGATAGGTACTAGAGTTGTTGCGAAGCAAAAAGCCTTGATAATCAATTAATTATATCAACAATAAAAACCGACAAAAATTGCAAAGAGAACGTCTAAGCCACATTGCCAATAAAATTAGCGCGATTTCATGCCTGTAATAGGCTGATTTTAAGCACAAAAATTACGCAACAAGTCTACTCAAGATACGGGATTTTGCGAATTGGTCGTGTGCATTTGCGCGGCGGCTGGCATCGGAAGGGCAAAGCCGCTCACTGCCTGCCCGTGCGCCCCACCACTGCCCTCCACATTCCGCAGCCCTGCCCCGAAAGCTGGGCCGCCATGTTGCCCACTGCCACCGGCCGCCACTGCACCGCCTGCGCCAAAACCGTGGTCGACTTCACCCTGAAAACCGATGCCGAAATCCTGGCCTACCTGGCCGGGGCTGCGAATGGCCGCACCTGCGGCCGTTTCGCGGCGGGGCAGCTTGAGCGGCCGTTGCAGCGCGCTGCCCCGGCTGCCCCAACGGCGCGGTGGCGGGCCTGGCTGGCGGCGGCCGTGGCGCTGTGGGCAGTGCGCGAAAGCAGCGGTATGGTGGCCCACGCGCAAACTCCCAGCGAATGGCGCGCCCGCTACTGGGGTGGCCCGGTGCCGGCTGCTTCGCCGGCCGGGAAAAAAGGAGCTGCTTTGCCAGCTACTGCTGCCCCAGTGTCCGGGCCGCTTACCATGGGCGAGCCCGCGAGCATAAGTTCCGTTCCGACGTACTCTGAATATTTGGCGCCCGCGCCCGTAATACTCCGGGGCATTGTCACTGATTTTCCCAGTAAAGAGGGCGTGCCGGGGGCCACCATCTACCTCAAAGGCACCACCATCGGGGCCAGCACCAACTATAATGGTGCGTTTGAGCTAACGGTGCCGCCGGAGCTGACGCACACGGCTAACGTGACGATTATCGTGTCATTCGTGGGCTACCTGACGCAGCAGCGCCTGCTGCCAGCGAGCGCCGCGGGCGCGCCGCAAAACTTCTGCCTGCAGGCCGATGTGAAAGGCATGCTGGGCGAGGTCATTCTTCTTCCCCGGCCCATGCCGCCCGCGCCCTGGCACCCGCGCCGCTTCTATTACTGGGGCAAATACTGGCTCACCCGGCCCTTCCGCCGCAACTGACATTGGGAGCCAGCTGCCCGTTGCTCCCCCCAAAATCCCTACTTTAGCCGCATGGCTATTCTCCCCAGCATCTCCATTCCGCAGCCCTGCGCCCAGCCCTGGGCTGCCATGTCGCCCACGGCCTCCGGCCGCCACTGCGCCGCCTGCGCCACCGAAGTGGTGGATTTTACCCGCATGAGCGACGCCGAAATCCTGGCCTTTATGGCTCGGCAGGGCGGGCGGCCGGTGTGCGCCCTGGCTCATTCGGCGCAGCTGGCTCCGTTGGCCCCGGCCACGCGCTGGCGGCGCTGGCTGCTGGCCGGGCTCGCGCTGCTGGGCTGGCAGTCGGCTACTTCGTGCGCCACCAAGCCGCCCCAGCCGCCGCCCGTGGCCACTGCCGCTGCCCCGGCCACCGACCCGGCCATGGCCCCGGCGCGCCAGGTTATCATTCGCGGCCAGGTGCTGGACGGCGTTGGCGGCCCCGTCGTGCCCGGCGTGCGCGTGCTGATAAACGACACGCAGTTCGGCACTACCACCGACGAGAAAGGCAACTTCGAACTGATAATGGCCCGCGACTGGGCCCCCATTGCCGGGGGCAGCGTGACGCTGAAGTTTTTTGGAAACCCGTTCGACTTTCAGGAAAAAACCGTGGCGTTGGACCTGAAGGCTTCGCCCCAGCCCGCCGCGCTGGTCGTGCCCATGGAGTCGGTGCCCAACCGGGGAAAGGTGAAGGGCAAAATCCGCATGCCCGAGCCGCCCGTGGCCCCGCCGAAGGGGTAAGGCGAAACAAACAGGCGCAAAGCAATATCCGGCGTTACTTTCCTGTTTAGCTGAAACACAGTTTGCGGCTATGAAACCGACTTCGATTCTTATTCCCCAGCCATGCGCGGCAAGCTGGAGCGCAATGGTGCCGGACGGGGCAGGCCGGCATTGTGCCAGCTGCCAGAAGACAGTCGTGGACTTTAGCCAAAAAAGTACTGCGGAAGTACTGGCTTATCTGGCGCAATCCGGCCGCGAGCATACCTGTGGCCGGTTCCGGGCCGGGCAGCTGCGCCCGGCCGGCTCCTTACCTGGCGGGCGGCACCGGGGCTGGCGTTGGCGGTAGTTGCCGTGCTGACCCTGACGCGCTGCTCGCCCAACCAGCCATCCGCCATTCCGCTAGAAAAGCCAGCTGTTGCCGTGCCGGATGGACAGCTGGTGCGGGGCCGGGTACTAGACCAGGAATCCCGCAAGCCTCTGGCAGGAGCAATCATTATTTGTGAAGCCGATACGCTGTGCCAGACCCATACGGCGGCCGACGGTTCGTTTGCCTTCGTCGTCCCGCATCGTTTTGCCAGCAGCAAGTTGATTGCCGGCCTGGCCGAGCCAGCTGCTGCGCAGGGCCAGGATGAAGAATGGCAGATGCCTTACGTCCTGCATTTCTTCGCGGCCGGCCCCGATGTGACGGTGCTGCTCCGGCGCCCTCCAATGATACTCGGGCAAACCCGCCTGGAACCCGACGAAACATTCAGCCCGGCAAGCCGGCAATACCTGGGGCGCGAAGGGGCTGCTCCGCCACCACCGAAAATCACGACCATAAAATTTACGCCGCCAACTGGCAGCTCAAGGGACTAAATTACCAAACCTTTTGGCCCCGAAAACCCTTTTGACAGGGTATGAAAGTTTTGCGTTTTGTCCTTATCTGGCTGTTGGCTACTGCCTGCGCCGCGCCCCGCCCCACTACTCGCTTCAACCCCACTGCTACCCGTGCCGAGCTGCCCCACGAGGAGGCCGTGCACCCCAAAAACTCGCTGGAATGGTGGTATCTCACCGGCCACCTGCGCGACCAGGCCACCGGCGAAGAGTTCGGCGTAGAGTACGTTTTCTTCCACTTCAACCTGAAAGACGGCCGGCAGGACTGGCAGATGGTGAACGTGGCCCTGACCGACCCGCAAGGCCAGAAATTCCACTTCGACTACAAGCTGGGCAAGCTGCCCGTGCTACTCACCGACTCGCTGCCGCTGCGGCTGCGCGAGCACCAGCGCGGCGAAACCTGGAAATTTGACGGGCAGGAGGGAGCCTATCACCTGCAGGCCGCCCTCACCGGCAAGGCCAATGCTGGCTACGCCCTCGACCTCACCACCAAACCCACGCGCGATGTGGTGCTGCACAGCGGCACCGGCTACGAAAACTACGGCAACGGCATCATGGCCGGCTACTATTCCTTCCCGCGCCTGGCCACCACCGGCACCCTCACCGTGGCCGGTAAAACCCGCCAGGTAACCGGCGAACTGTGGTATGACCGGCAGTGGAACTGCACCAGCATCGTGGACAAAAACGTGGGCTGGGACTGGCTCAGCATTCAGCTCGACCAGCCCCAGGAGGAGTTCATGCTGAACACCCTGCGCAACTCTGCCACTGGCAAAAACCTCAACAACGGCACCTTTAGCGCCGCTACCGGCCCCAGCGTGCACCTCTCCGGCTCCGATTTTCAGCTCACGCCCCTCACGTACTGGACCAGCCCGAAATCGAAAAAGAAGTACCCCGCCACTTGGCGCGTGCAGGTGCCCGCTCAGGGCTACGACCTCACCGTGGAGCCGCTGGTGCCCCAGCAGGAGCTGGCGCTGCGGTTTTTTCACGCCTTCACCATGTATTACTGGGAGGGCATGTGCCGTGTAACCGGTACCCACAACGGCCAGCCCGTAACGGGCAAGGCGTACGTGGAAATCACCAATCGGTAATTTCATTTATCGATTAACATTTAACAGTACGTCCAAAGGCGCAACATGCGCCATCAGAAAGACTGTTAAATGTTAATTGATAAATGTTAAATGAAAAATCACTGATTCAGCACTACCCGGAACGTGGTGCCGCGCCCCGGCTCGCTCCATTTCACAAAGAGCCGGCCTTCGTGGTAGTTCTCGATGATGCGCTTGGCCAGGGCCAGGCCCAAGCCCCAGCCGCGCTTTTTGGTGGTGAAACCGGGCATAAACACGCTTTCGAGCTTGTTTTTGGGGATGCCCTTGCCGGTGTCGGTGATGTCGATGGCCACCTGGCGGGGCGGGGTGCCGCGCCGGTACCAGGTGCGGCGGGTACGCACGCGCCGCAGGTGCAGCGTGATGGAGCCGCGCCCTTCCATGGCATCCACCGCGTTTTTGCAGATATTTTCGATGACCCAGTCGAACAGCGGCACGTTGATGCGGGCGGGCGTGTCCATCGGCAGGTCCGACTCAATCTTGAAGATGACCTTCTTCGACACCCGGCTTTGCAGGTATTCGATGGCGTTGCGGGTGGTCTGGAACAGGTTTTCGTCCTTGAGCACCGGCACCGAGCCGATGTTGGAGAAGCGCTCCGTAATGATTTCGAGCCGCCGGATATCCTTGCCCAGCTCTTCCACAATGGGCTCGTCTTTGAAGCGGTCGGAGTCGCGCAGGTAGTTCTGCCAGCCCACCAGGCTGCTGAGCGGCGTGCCCAGCTGGTGGGCTGTTTCCTTGGCCAAGCCCACCCACACGCGGTTTTGCTCGGCCCGGCGCGAGGAGCTGAACGCGAAATACGCGATGACGGCCAGGCAGCCAATAACCACCAGTTGCACCAGCGGGTAGGTACGCAGCTGCCGCAGCAGCTCCGAGTCGCGGTAAAAAATGTAGTTCACCTGCCCCGCCCCAAATTTCACGATGATGGGCGGGTGCTGCTGTTTCATCAGCAGCAGCTCGCTGCCGAGCAGCGTCACCGAATCGGCCGGGGAGAGGTGGGCCGGCATGCTGATATTTTTGGCGTTGGTGATGTCCTTACCGTCGCTGCTGAGAATGACCGGAATGGTCGTATTGTTGCTGATTATCTCGTTGAAAACAAAGGTATTGGTTTCAGCTTCGGAATTGATAATGTATTGCAGCGCCTTGGCATACAGCTGAATCTGCTGCTGCTCCCGCTGCGACACGCGCTGCACCAGCCAATTGGTATAGATGACGGTAGCCGCCCCGATGAGCAGCGCCAGCACGGCTATCAGGATTTTGATGCGGGTTTTTTGACTGTATATCGGAATCATGAAAGCGGTAATGTAGCAACGACAAAGAACGTCGGGCTGAACAAAAAGAACGTCATGCCGAGCGCAGCCGAGGCATCTCGCGTGGGGTAGTAATCATACCGTTGTCACGATTGATTTACTTCGGCACGCGAGATGCCTCGGCTGCGCTCGGCATGACGTCCAGAATAGCAAGTGTCTTACCCCACCAGCACGGCGTCGCTGCTGGCTATTTCCTGCAAAATCTCCAGCACATCGGCGGGGGTTTCGGCATTCACCAGGCTGGTACGCCAGGCTTTCGCGCCTTCCAGGCCCCGGAAATAGTGGGCGTAGTGGCGGCGCATCTCGAAGATGCCCACCTTCGGCCCCTTCCACTCGATGCTGCGGTCGAAGTGCATCTGGCAGGCGGCCACGCGCTCTTCGAGCGTGGGCGGGGCCAGCAGCTGGCCGGTGGCCACGTAGTGCTTCACCTCCCGGAAAATCCACGGATAGCCGATGCTGGCCCGGCCAATCATCACGCCATCCACGCCGTAGCGGTTTTTATACTCCACGGCTTTTTCGGGCGAGGTAATGTCGCCGTTGCCGAAAATGGGGATTTTGATGCGCGGGTTATTTTTGATGCTGGCGATGAGGCGCCAGTCGGCATCGCCCTTGTAGAGCTGGGCGCGGGTGCGGCCGTGCACGGTGAGGGCAGCAATGCCGATGTCCTGCAGGCGCTCGGCCACTTCCTCCACGTTTTTGGTGCCTTCGTCCCAGCCCAGGCGGGTTTTCACGGTCACGGGCAGGTGAGTGTGGCGGATTACGGCGGCCGTCATGGCCACCATCTTGGGAATGTCCTGGAGCAGGGCCGCGCCCGCGCCCCGGCAGGCCACCTGCTTCACCGGGCAGCCGTAGTTGATGTCAATCAAATCGGGCCCGGCCTCGGTGCTGATGGCCGCGCACTCGCCCATCGTCTCCACATCGGAGCCGAAGAGCTGGATGCCGATGGGCCGCTCATAATCAAAGATATCCAGCTTCTTGCGGCTCTTGGCCGCCGCCCGAATCAGGCCTTCCGAGGAGATGAATTCGGTGTACATGAGGTCGGCTCCGTTGGCCTTGCACACGGCGCGGAAGGGCGGGTCGCTCACGTCTTCCATGGGCGCGAGCAGGAGCGGGAAATCGGGAAGCTGGATGTTGCCTATGTTGACCACGGGAATACTGGGGTTATAAGGAGGCGTTAGTAGTGCCAGAACGGTAGCGTGTGACCGTCATGCAGAGCGCAGCGAAGCATCTTTGCCTCGATAGTAAATCCTTTCGATTGGATTACTTACTGCGGGCAAGATGCTTCGCTGCGCTCTGCATGACGTTCCTTTGTCTTCGTTCAATTACGCCTAAGTTAAAAACTGCGGTAAATTTACGCCCTTCTCAACTTGTACCCCGCTATGAAAGGTTTCCTGCCCCGCACGCTGCACCCCGGCCTACAGATACTGGTGCTACTGGCCATGCTGGTGGCGGGGGGCTGCGTGGGCTACGCCATCATCTTCGCCTGGGCGCAGTGGGGCTTCGGGATGTCGGTGCTTGAAATCCAGCAGGTGGCGCAGGCCCCGGCAGCCTCCCCGCAGGGTTGGAGCCTGCTGATGATGATGCAGGGCGTGCTGCTGTTTGTGGCTGGCACGGGCGGGGCGCTGGGGCTGGCCTCGGCGCTGGGCTACGGCTGGGCCGAGTATTTCAGCCCGCGCCGGCTGGGGGCGGCGGGATGGCTGCTGGTGGTGGCGGGGCTCATTATCGTCACGCTGCCGTTCATGTCCACCATCATTGCCTGGAACGCGGGCGCGCATTTCCCGGCCGCACTGCACGATTTTGAGGTGTGGGCGCGGGCCAGTGAGGACAAAGCCGCCGTGCTCACCAAGTTCCTGACGAATTTCAACTCGCCCGCGCGGTTCTGGGTGGGGGTGCTGGTGATTGGGCTGGTGCCGGCTGTGGCCGAGGAGCTGGTGTTTCGGGGTGTGATTCAGAAAAACCTGGTGCGCTGGTTTTCGCCGCATGTGGGCGTGTGGCTGGGGGCGGCCATTTTTTCGGCTATTCACATGCAGTTTTTTGGGTTTGTGCCGCGCTTCGTGCTGGGGCTGGTGCTGGGGTACTTGTACCTCTGGAGCGGCAATATCCTGGTGAGCATGGCCGCGCACTTCACCCAAAATGCCTTCCAGCTCGTCCTGCTTTACCTGGCCCAGCGTGGCCAGTTCGGCTGGGGCTTCGACCCCGATTCTTCCGATGCCCTGCCCTGGGCGCTAGCCATTCCGTCGGTGCTGCTCTCGGCTGGGCTGCTCTATGTCCTACACCGGCACTTTACGGCCCCGGCTGCGCCCACCGCCATGCTCACCCTCAGCAGCGAGGGCGTGGCCGTGCGCGGTGGCGACGCATAATTGCGTCTCGGCGTTAAACGGCTTGCGTTGAACGACCGGAACTGTGCTGCTTCGCTCAAAATAAACAACATCAGCAACGACGAGACGCAATTATGCCTCTCTACATCCCTTTCCAACTTGCCTGACTCTACGCTTCCGAATACCTCCATTACCCCCGAAAAAACCGGTCCCAGCAACCTGCGCCTGCGCGTTATCTACGGCCTCATCGGGGCGGCCATGCTGCTGGGCAGTGTCTGGTTCAGCCCCTGGACGTTCGGGCTGTTCTTCGCCGCCGTGCAGGCCGTAATGCTGTGGGAGTTCTATCGCATGATGCGGGCGGGCGGCAGTAAACCCATTGTATGGATGGGCCTGCTAATGGGGTTGCTGATTTATGTGTACATCTACGGGCTAGGCGCTGTTAATGATTATTTCAACTTGCCGAGTGGAGGCTATACCATTTACCCACCGTTAGGAGAAGAAAGCCCTTTTGATAGAAATACTTTTTTGCTATCAACACTCCCAAAAATTTATACTGGAATTAGTGTAGCCGCATTGGCCGCAATGGTAGGGCTTGTTTTGTATGAGATTTTAAGGTGGCCGAATGGGGGTAAACCTTTTGATAATATTTCTGCCACTTATGGCGGACTATTTTATGTGGGCCTGCCGATGAGCTTTTTGAGCCAGATAGCCTTTTCAAGTGGCCACTACGACTACCGCCGCATCTTCGCCCTGCTTTTCCTCATCTGGGCTTCCGACATCGGCGCGTATGCCGCCGGCAAAACGTTCGGCAAGCACAAAATGGCCCCCCAAATCTCACCCGGCAAAACCTGGGAAGGCTGGGCCGGCGGCTTCGTGCTCACGTTGGTGGTGGGCTGGGCGTTGGGTTTTATGCTGCCCGATATGCCGCTTACGCATCGCCTCGTGGCGGCCGGCGTGGTGGCGGTATTCGCGCCGCTGGGCGACTTGGCCGAGTCCATGCTCAAGCGCAGCGTGGGGGTGAAGGACTCGGGCAGCATCCTGCCCGGCCACGGCGGGTTGTTGGATAGGTTCGATGCGTTTCTGCTGGTGCTGCCGGTGCTGGCGCTGCTGCAGCTGCTGGCGGGGTTGTAGTGCGAAGCGCCGCTTCGCATACCCTCGGCGCTGGCCGCAGTTTAGCGCGTAGCGCGTAACTGCTGGCCTATGGGTAAGGCGAGTTTGTAACTCGCCGCTGGATGATGTGGGTACGGGATTGCCGCTTCGCGGCAGCGAGTTGCAAACTCGCATTACGTGGTGGCTCGCAGTTACGCGCTACGCGCTAAACTGCGGCCAGCGGGCCCATAAACTGCGGCAGCATCGTTCCTGCGCAGTAACAGTCGATTAAAACCCGCCCCAAAGGTTTGGGGGATTTGCCCGAATCATCCTGACAAAAGCAATACCTTTGCGGCCCTAAACCGTACCTGTTATCCCACCCAACCCCATCCCTAAATCCCCTTCCCGAATGACAGCCCACACTGTGTACAAGGAGCCGGCTCCGATAATGGACCGCGAAAACCCGCTCGAATCTATGATGTCGCGTTTCAACATCGCGGCCGAAATCCTCGGCCTCGACGACGAAACCTACAACGTTCTCAAAGCGCCCGATAAGCAAGTCATCGTGAACCTGCCCGTGACGATGGACAATGGCAAATTGCGCGTATTCGAAGGCTACCGCGTGATTCACAACACCATCCTCGGCCCCAGCAAGGGCGGCATTCGCTATGATAAGCATGTGCACCTCGACGAGGTGAAGGCCCTCGCAGCCTGGATGACCTGGAAGTGCGCCGTGGTGGACATTCCCTACGGCGGTGCCAAAGGCGGCATTATTTGCGACCCCACCACCATGAGCGTCGGCGAGCTGGAGCGCCTCACCCGCGCCTACACGTTGGCCCTGAAAGACGTTTTCGGCCCCGACCGCGATATTCCGGCCCCCGACATGGGCACCGGCCCGCGCGAAATGGCCTGGCTGATGGACGAATTCTCGAAAACGGTAGGCGCGACCTCGCCCGCCGTAGTAACCGGCAAGCCGCTGGTAATGGGCGGCTCGCTGGGCCGCACCGAGGCCACCGGCCGTGGCGTAATGGTATCCGCGCTGGCCGCCCTGGCCAAGCTGGGCCTGGAGCCCACCGAAGTATCGGCCGCCGTGCAGGGCTTCGGCAACGTAGGCTCGTGGGCCGCCAAGCTGCTGAGCGAGAAAGGGGTAAAGATTAAGGCCGTGAGCGACGTATCGGGCGCTTACTGGAACGCTGATGGCATCAATATCGACGAAGCCATTGCCTACAAAAACGTGCACGCGGGCCGCCTCGACGGCTACGCCGGTGCCACGCTGATGGAAAATGCCGACGACCTGCTGACCGCCGATGTGGACGTGCTGGTGCCCGCCGCCGTGGAGGACGTTATCACCGAGCACAACGCCCGCGACATCAAGGCCAAGCTCATCGTGGAAGGTGCTAACGGCCCCACCTCGGCCTCAGCCGACCCCATTATCAACGAAAAGGGCATCCTCGTGGTGCCGGATATTCTGGCCAACTCGGGCGGCGTCACGGTGTCGTACTTCGAGTGGGTGCAGAACCGCCAGGGCTTCAAGTGGACCGAGGAAATGGTGACCGAGCGCGCCGACCGCATCATGTCCGACGCTTTCGAGAAGGTGTACCAGACCAGTGTGAAATATAAAATCCCGATGCGCATCGCGGCCTACGTCGTGAGCATCGACAAAGTGGCCCAGACCTACAAGTTCCGCGGCGGCTTCTAAACAGTTGATTCTGGCTGCTTAACCGGGGTTGCGCTGATTGCGGGCGTGGCCTACAGTTGAGGCGAGGATAATAATAGAAGGCAAACCCGGCGGCAAGTGCGCCTAGTCGGTTGTTATTTTGTTGTACGTAAGAAAGGGCATAGGCCGCTTGGTCCGTGCCGTTTCTGGCCGTAATTTGCCCGGCCAGGCGGCTTGTTGCGCCGATTGACTATGCTGAAACCAGCGAAATCACGGTTAATCAGCGAAAATCAGTGATTATGAAGATTCATAAAGAAGGACGACGCATTCTGTTTGTTACGCTGCTGATTTTGCTGGCGCTCAATTTGCTCATGTTCCAGTTCAATCGGGGCCAGGATTTGGTGAACCGCCTCTTTGCCGGGGCCACGGTCATCATCTTTTTGCTGATTCTCCAGTTTTTCCGGAGCCCGTTCCGGCACCTGTTCACCCACGAAGACCTGCTGCTGGCTCCGGCCGATGGCAAGGTGGTGGTGATTGAGAACGTGTTCGAGCCCGAGTATTTTGAGGATGAGCGCAAGCAAATCAGTATCTTCATGTCGCCCATCAACGTGCACGTTACCCGCAACCCCATTTCGGGCCTGGTGAAGTACTTCAAGTACCACCCCGGCAACTACCTGGTGGCCTGGCACCCCAAAAGCAGTACCCAAAACGAGCGTACCACCGTGGTGGTAGAGTCCGATGCCGGCCCGCTTGTGCTCTTCCGGCAGATTGCCGGGGCCATGGCCCGCCGCATTGTGTGGTACGTGAACGAGGGCGACGAAGTGAGCCAGGGCGAAGAGTTCGGCTTCATCAAGTTCGGCTCACGCGTCGATGTGTTCGTGCCGCTGGATACCGAAGTGAAAGTGGAGCTGGGCCAGAAGGTAAAAGGCGGCGAAACCGTCATTTGCCAGCTAAAGGTCTGACCACGGATTAGTGCGGATTTCACGGATTTTGTGGACGATTAAAATCAACAAAAAAGGCTTGCCAATCGGCAAGCCTTTTTTGTTCTCCTGACACCTTTATGAGTCTCCGGATGACTGGCAATAATCGCCCACAAAATCCGTGAAATCCGCTAAAATCCGCGCTAATCCGTGGTCAGAACCAGGTGGCCGCCAGCTGCATCAGCTGCTCCAGCGCAGTTTGGTCGTCTTGGTCGAAATCGTTGAGCTGGTCGCTGTCGACATCGAGTACGGCCACGACCAGGCCGCCTTTGAGAATGGGCACCACGATTTCAGATTTCGAATCGGAGCTGCAGGCGATGTGGCCGGGGAAAGCCTCCACGTCGGGTACGAGGATGGTGTCGGCTCGGGCCCAGCTGGCTCCGCACACGCCCTTGCCCTGGCGGATGCGCGTGCAGGCGATGGGCCCCTGGAATGGGCCCAGCACCAGCTCTTCGCCTTTCACGAGGTAGAAGCCGACCCAGAAAAAGCCGAACGCCTGCCGCAGCGCGGCGGCCGTGTTGGCCAGGTTGGCAACCAGGTCGGGCTCGCCGGTGGTGAGGGCTTGGATTTGGGGCAGGAGCTGCCGGTACTGCTCGGCTTTGGTGAGCGTGGTGTCGAGGGCGAGGGTTTCGGCCATAATTGCTTGTAGCGCGTGGTTTTAGTCCGCGGATGAATTTTAGATAGACGTATTTTAAAGGCGCGTCCGCGGACTAAAAGTCCGCGTTACTTATCGTTCACGTACCAAAACAGCTCATCGGCCCCAACGTTTGTGCGCTCGCGCAGGCCGCCGTGGCCCAGGCGTGGCGCGGCAATGCCCTGGCCCAGCTTCATGGGCGAGCGGAACACGCGGATTTCATCCCAAAGCCCGGCGTTCAGCAGCGCGTTGAGCACCGTGGGGCCGCCTTCGACCAGCACCGATTGCACCTGGCGCTGGTAGAGGTCGGCTAGCACCTGGGGCATGAGGTCATCGGCTTCGGAAAGCATGACGTGGTCGAGGTTGGTGGCGTGGCGCGCCTGGCGGTAGGTGTAGATGATGGTGGGCTGCGAGCCGTCGAGCAGGTTGTGAGTGGGCGGCAGGCTCAGGTTTTTGTCGATGACGAGGCGCGTGGGTTGGGCTCCGGGCCATTCGCGGGCGCTCAGGCGGGGGTTGTCGTGCAGCGCCGTGCGCGTGCCCACCAGAATGCCCTGCTCCTCGGTGCGCCACTTGTGCGTGAGCAGCCCCGCCTGCGGCCCACTGATTTGCACCTGCTGGAAATAGCGCCCGGCCAGGAAGCCGTCGGCTGTTTCGGCCCATTTCAGCACCAGATAAGGCCGTTTTTTCTCGTGGAAGGTGAAGAAGCGCCGGTTCAGCCAGCGGCCTTCTTCGGCCAGCAAGCCGGTTTCGACGTGCACGCCGGCGGCGCGCAGCTTCTCGATGCCGCGCCCGGCCACCAGCGGGAAGGGGTCCTCGTTGCAAATCACCACTTCGGGTACTCCCTTGGCAATGAGCAAATCGGCGCAGGGTGGCGTTTTGCCGTGGTGGGCGCAGGGCTCCAGCGTCACGTACACGCGGCTTTTTTTCAGCAGCTCCTGGTTTTCTACCGCCGCCAGGGCATTTGCTTCGGCGTGGGGGCCGCCGTACTTTTTGTGCCAGCCCTCGCCAATAATGCGGCCTTTGTGCGTTACTACGCAGCCTACCAGGGGGTTGGGCCGGGCGTAGCCAGTGCCAAGCAGTGCCAAATCGAGGGCGCGGCGCATGAACAGGGCATCATCGTTTTCCATGGGGGCGAAGGTAAGGGCCGGGCCGCCGCTGGGGCGCGGCGCTACCTTTGTTGTAATGAACGTTCGCCAATTCACCACCTCGGTTACTACTGCGCTACTCCCCATCTACCCCCAGCCCGAAGCGCAAGCCATTGCCGCGCTCGTCGCCGAGCACCTGCTGCAGCTCGATGCCCTGGAGCGCATGATGGAGGCCCAGCAACCCATCGCCGACGGCGCGGAAGCCGCACTGCAGCCGCTACTGGCCCGCCTGCTGACCCACGAGCCGGTGCAGTACGTGCTGGGCATCGCCTACTTTGTCGATATGGAGCTGGAGGTGACGCCCGCCACCCTCATTCCGCGCCCCGAAACCGAAGAGCTGGTGCATCTTATCCGGCAGGAGCAGGCGGGCCGGACGGGCCTGCGCGTGCTCGACGTGGGCACGGGCTCGGGCTGCCTGGCGCTGGGACTGGCCCGCGCACTGCCCGCCACCGAGGTGCTGGCCGTGGATATTTCGGCCGAAGCGCTGGCTGTGGCCCAGCGCAATGCCGCCCGTTTCGCGCCCGGAGTGGCGTTTGAGCAGGTTGATATTCTGAATGGATTACCGAAGGGAATTGCCCTCGGCTCGTTGGATATTCTGGTAAGCAACCCGCCCTACGTGCGCGAAAGCGAGCGCCCCGCAATGCGCGACAACGTGCTGGCCTGGGAGCCCGCCACCGCGCTGTTCGTGCCCGATGCCGACCCGCTACTGTTCTACCGCCGGCTGGCCGAAGTGGGCCGGGCACTGCTGCGCACTGGCGGAAGTATATATCTGGAAATTAACGAGTTACTGGGAATTGAAACGGCAGATTTGCTCACGCCGGATAACTTTGAGGATGTGCGCGTATTGCCTGATATGTTCGGAAAGGCGCGCATGGTGCGCGGTACTCGCCGGTAAAAAGCTGTCATCCTGAGTAAAGCGAATGATGACTAGCGGCGACAGGTTATTCCACCATCAGCTTGGCGCGGTATGTGCCGCCATTCGTGCTCACCGCGTAGATGTAGACGCCGGCGGGTAGCTTGGTGGTCGGGTAGTTAATCTGATGACTGCCCGCACCCAAGGTGGCGGCGCTTACCGGCACGTCGGCCACTTTTGCGCCGGTGAGGCTGAACAGAGCAATGCGGACGGGGCTGGCGGTGGGCAGCGTCACCTCGAAGGTGGTGGCCCCGGCCGTGGGGTTGGGGTTGGCCGATACTTGGGGCGTGGCGGCTCCTGCGCTGGCTCTGGTGGCCAGCACTTGCACGCTGCCCACGGCATTGGCACAGTTAGTGGGCACAATGCAGTTGCCGGTGATTTCCAGCCAGTCGATATCGGCAAAAGAAGCGACGGCGGTGGTTTCGAGGCGGATTTCGTTCACGCCGTTGGCCAGCGTTACGTTTTGGGTAGCGAAGCCGAAGGTGCTGCTGCTGGCCGTGCGTGGGAAAGGTGCCACCGGGCTCACCAACAAGCCGTTGATGCTGAGCTGGCTGGTGAAGCCCGAGCTGGCGCTGCTGTTGGAATAGCGCCATTTCAGCTCGTAGGCGCCGGCGGGGCCACTTCCACTTTCCAGGCAATGGCCCGGCCCTACGAGTTGGTGAGGTTGATAACCGCGCCGTTGTCGGTCCCGGTGTTGTTGCTCACCACGCCGTCGAAGCTGCACAGGCCGGTGGCAGGCGTGTTGGTGTCCTCGATGCGGATGAGCGGGCCGGGCGCGCCGGTACCGGGAATGAGTGTGAACGTGGCCCGCACTGCCTTGCTGCCGTGCACCCGGAAGGGGAGCGGGTTGGTGGTCATGGTGGTGTCGCCGCTCCAGCCGGCAAACTGCCACCCAATGCCGGGCGTGGCCGTGAGCGTCACGCTCTGGCCTAGGTTGTAGATGCCGCTGGCCGGCGACACGGTGCCCTGGCCCAGCGCCGAGGCCGTGACCGAATACGTGCCCGTGGCCAGCGTGGGGCCCACTTTGCCAATGCCCGCGTTGGCCACCACAATGGCCGGTACGTTGGCGGCCGGGTTTAGCACGCTGGTGTACACGTAGGGCACCACGGCGGTGCAGGCCGTGAGCAAATGCACATCGGAGGCATATGCGAAGGGGCTGTTGACGAGGGTGTTGCCCACGATGTCGCCGTAACCATCCAGCGGGCTGTAGGCGGCCACGTAGGGGTTGCGGCTGTTTTCATAGTAGTTGTTCTCGATTTTGAGGCAAGCCCCCATGCGCGCGTTCACGCAGGTAGAGGCAATGTCCTTGTAGTAGTTGTTGAAAACGTGGCCGGTGCCGAAGCGGAACAGCGGCAGGCGCGAGTTGATGTTCTCGAAGCGGTTGTGGTGGTAGGTGATTTTACGGTCGAAGTTGTCGGTTTCGGTACAGCCGCAAAGGCTGGCCTTCCAGCCGTCGTGCAGGAAATTCCAGGAGTAGGGGATGTACTGGCAGTCGGCCTTGGCGTCGAGCAGGCCGTCGTAGTCGTCGGTGCCCACACCTTGGTACACGTTGTACATCTCGCAGTGGTCGACCCAGATGTGGTTGGCCGGGCCTTCGATACTGATGCAGTCGCCATCGCCCATAGCGGCCAGTACGTTGTGCACTTTCAGGTTTTGCAGGATGATGTTGTTGGCCCGAAACACTTTCAGGCCAATGCCGACGAACTCGCCCAGCCGGTCGAAGCCAATGATGGACAGGTCGCTCACGTCCTTCACATCAATTTTGGTCAGCGTTGGCGAGTTGGCCAGCGTGATAGTGCCGTTGATGTAAATGGTGAGCGGCTGCGTGCTCTTGTTCCTAATAGCGGCTTGCTAATAGCGGCTTGCAGCGCCGTGCCGGTGCTCACCGTCACGCTGGTGCCGCCCGCGCCGCCGGTGGTGCCGGTCGTCATCGAGGCGTAGCCAAAGAGGCCATAAACCGCGCCGCCCGTTTGGGCGAAGGCCGGGAAAGAGCTGACCAGTGCCAGTAGCATAATGAAGCTGTTTAGAAAGTCCCCGAACGGTCATGCAGAGCGCAGCGAAGCATGACCGTCTGAGTACCTTTTGTGACTTTCTGAATAACTCCAATAGTAGAGCCATAAGCTGCAATAAGATGCTCGCAAACAGCTTTATATTAGCGCAAACGACGCCGGGAACGATGCCGGCCGAACTGCCGGCCGCATGCTCCAGACCATTATCCAAATAGGGTGAAGCGGGAGGGCTGCCCCGTGGCGGCCATCGTCTTTTTTGGCTTCAATGGAAATAAAAAAGGCCACCCGAAATGGATGGCCTTGCTGTGGAAGAAGCGGGTAGGCGCTAGCCCGGCAGCTGGCGCACGAAGGCGGCCAGCGCCCGGCTCACTTCGCGTGGGCTTTCGAGCAGGGCATTGTGCTTGCCCGGCATGGGCACCACGCGCTGGTTGGGGAAGTGGAAGGACTGGTGCTGGGGACCGGTCACGGCATCGGCCTGGCCGGGCAGCACCAGCACGGGCATCCGCAGGGCCGGAGTGGCCACCGTGAAATCTTCGAGGTAGCCGTCGATGACGCCGGGCTGGTAGAGGGAGGCCGCAAAGTCGTGGTTGGCCGGCTGGGCGGGCTTGATGCGGCCCACGCGGGCGACCGTAGAGTCGGCGCTGTACATGAGCTGGTCCATGAGGTGCTGCTGGTTGAGCAGGCCCATCACCATGCCGAAGCGCTGGGGCAGCGGCGCGGTGGTATCGACGGCTGCGCGGGCGGCGGACGGCAGCAGGGCGTAGCCATTGGTAGCCAGGCTTTCCATGGAGGCCGGCAGGTTCAGAATACTGTTGCTGAGCACCAGCCCCAGCACATGCCCGGGGTACTGCCGGGCATAGGCCGTGGCAATGAGGCCGCCGAAAGAGTGCGAAAGCAGCACCTACTTATCGAGGTGCAACTGCTGGCGCAGCTCCTCCAAATCCTGCACCTGGCGGGCCAGGCCGTAGCTTTTGGTAGTTGAGCTGGCCGAGCGGCCGCTGCCGCGCTGGTCCAGGTAAATCATCTGGAAGTGCTGCTCCAGTAGGGGGCCGGCCAGGGTTTCCTGCACTTCGGAGCCCGCGCCGGGGCCGCCGTGCACAAACACGCAGGGGCGGCCCTGGCCCTCCACCCGCACATATAGGCGCACCCCATCGGAGGTGGTGACGGTGGGCGTGCCATTCGCTAGAAGCGAGGGCGCGGCGTAGGTGCTGGTTGTGGCGAGCAGCAGCAGCGAGAAAAAGAGGCGGAACAAGACCGGGCAGGTAAGGGAGGGCGTTTTCATGTTCCAAAGGTGGCAAGGGGCAGGCCGCTGGGCAAAGCCGCAGTTGCCGAACCATCGCCTGGGCCAGACGAACCGTCGTACCGGCGGGAAGAAGCTGCACCAGCGTGCTGAACAGTTGAAGCCTTGACAACCAGGTTGACTTCAACTTGCGACCAGCCGTAACGGGTTGGCCGGTCCTCGCTGCCCATCCTATGAGCCGGTGCAATCAGCAGTCCGAAAAAAAGCGCAGTAGCCCAAAAAAGATGGAGAATTGTTGGTCGGCCAAAAACAGAGTTTCATTGGGTGATACAGGGCGTTGGTCGTAGAGTGAAGCCATTTGCAATCAGCACGGGCCTCTTTATCCGTGAGCCAGTATTAGGTAATATATTGGTTTGCAGAGGCTAAATCATACATTTGTTCTGCTTAAAATTTCGCTTAAAGTTTATATATGATTTTTTTTATAAATGCTTCTTTCTTCTGCGTTTTGTCCGATACTGGCCGTTGCTGCCGCATTCTCCTGTTATTGTTGCTGATGGTGGTAGGGCCAGCTGCCTTCGCGCAGGTTTCCCTCACGAGTGGCAGTACGGCATACACCACCAGCTTCCCCGGGACCACCATCAACGTAAGCGGCGGCTATTCAGGCAGTATTACCCTGGCCAATAGCAACTGCACGGTCAATTTTAACAGCATCAGCTACGGCGGCGCATTGAGTGTGACCGCAACGGGCTGCACCGTCAACAATAATTCCGGCAGCACCATCAGCGGCAGCAGCAACAGCATTAGTGCCGCCGCCACCATCAACAACAACGCCGGGGCCACCTGGACGGGCAACTTTTACAGTGGCATAGCCGTGGGCAGCACCGTAAACAATGCCGGGAGCTGGGGGCCGGGTGGGCCGCAATTTTCGCCACTCAATGGCCTGACCATCAACAATACCGGCACCTGGAATGCCATTAGCTACGGGGTGAAAACCAACCCGGTAACCATCGTCAACTCCGGTGCCTGGACAAACACGCTGGGGGGCATCAGCACCAACTTCACGCTCACCAACAATGCCGGGGCAACGTGGTCGCAGCCGGTGCAGAACTCCGGCACGGGAAATTTTACCCTGACCAATGATGGCACCTGGACCGCAGCCATTACATTTCCTTTGGGCACCAATACCTTCAGCAACCGCGCCGGGGCCACGGCCACGATTGGTTCGATGGCCTTTGGCGGTTCCACCACCATCAGCAACGCGAGCAACGGTGGCACGCCCACGCTCACCTTCAGCAACAGCATTTCGCCCTCTGCCGGCACCTCCATCATCAATTATGCGGGCACGGTAAATACCAATGCGGGCATCAGCAGCGCCGGTAGCATTGATAACCGCGCCGTCTGGAATGCCAGCAGCTTTTCGACCAGTGGCACCCTTGCCAATACCGGTACCATTACCCCTACTACCAGCTATGTCACCAGCGGGACTATCACCAATAACGGCACCATCAGTCTGACTGCCAGCGGTACTACCTACACCAACAGCGGCACCATCACCAACAACGGCGCGATAAACGTGGCAGCCGCGTACATTAATTCCGGGACCACCACCAACAGTGCGAGCGGAACCATTGTGGCGGCAACCTATGCCCAGAGCGGCGGCACCACCACCAATGCCAACAGCATCACGGCCACGGCTTCGGTGACGGTGACCGGCGGCACGCTTACCAACAATGCCGGGGCTACCATTGCCACGGCTGCTTATACCAACAACGGCGGCAAAACCACCAACAGCGGCACCCTGAACCCCACCGGCAATTTCATCACCGGCTCGAGCTCCGGCACCGTGGTGGTGAACAGCGCCATCAACCCCGGCGGAAACTACGTGAACGGGGGCACCACCACCAACAACGGCCGCATTGCGCCCGGCGGCTACTACGACAACCAAAACTCCGGGGCCACCACCACCAACAACGGCACCATCAGCCCGGGCACTTACTACAGCAACAAGGCCACCACCGTCAACAACGGCACCATCACGCTGAGCGCCGCCGCCGGGTATTTTGAGAATGTGAGCAGCGGCGTCTTCACCAATGCCGGGCGCCTGAACGTCACCGGCAACTTTACCAACAGCGGCACCTTCAACGGCTCGCCGACGGCAACCAGCGGCAGCGTGCGCGTGGCGGGCGTGAGCACCAATTCCTTCTTTGGCTTTGGGGCCTCGGGCCTGCTGGATTTCTGCGACAGCACGCCGGGTGCCGGACCAGTCACCAACAAAGGCTTCAACGTGCAGTCGGGCTCGGTGGCGGCTACCGTAATGGCTTGCGTTGTAGCCCCGCTGCCCGTGGAGCTCACCCACTTTGCCGCCACGCCCACTGCCGGCCGGGTGGCCCTGAGCTGGGCCACCGCCTCGGAGAAAAACAGCGCCTACTTCGCCATTGAGCGCAGTGCCAATGGCCAGGAGTTTGCCAAAATTATGATTGTTAAAGCACAGGGCAATTCCACGGCCAGTATTGACTACCAAGCGGCCGATGCCCAGCCCCTGGCCGGCCTGAGCTACTACCGCCTGCGGCAGGTTGATTTGGATGGTACGTTTTCCTTCTCGCCCGTGGCAGCGGTGACGGCGGAAACCCGCGCTGCTGATTTCACCGTCAGCCCCAACCCAGTGGCCGACCAGGTGCAGGTCGATTTGACCGCCTGGCCTGCCCAGGCCAGCACCGTCGAAATCATAAGCCTGAGCGGGCAGGTGGTCCTAAGCCAGGCGGTGCCGGGTAGCAGCCGCCAGTTGCTGGACGTGCGGGCCGTGCCCGCCGGCGTGTACCTGCTACGGGTGCGCAACCCCAGCCAGCAGACGACGCGCCGGCTGTTGAAGCTGTAGCCCGCGACCCAATTCATGGCAAAGCAATGGCCCGGTGCCGCCCGCAACTATGCGAGGCGGCGCCGGGCCATTGCTTTTCGGGATGGTTCGACTACAGGTTCTGCAGCACGAAATTAGTCATCTGGCGGTAGAGGTGCAGGCGGGTGTTGCCGCCCGAAATGCCGTGGTTGCGGTTGGGGTAGTACAGCGTCTGGTAGTCCTTGTTGGCCTTGATGAGGGCATCGACGAAGGCGATGGAGTTCTGGAAATGCACGTTGTCGTCGCCGGTGCCGTGCACGAGCAGGAACTTGCCGCGCATGTTCTGGGCAAACTGCACGGGCGAGTTATCGTCGTAGCCGCCCGGGTTTTCCTGGGGCGTTTTCAGGTAGCGCTCCGTGTACACGGTGTCGTAATAGCGCCAGTTCGTGACCGGGGCCACGGCGATGCCCATCTTGAAGAGGTCGGCGTTTTTGGTCATGGCCAGCGAGGTCATGTAGCCGCCGTAGCTCCAGCCCCAGATGCCGATGCGGGATTTATCCACGTAGGGCAGCGTGGCCAGGTACTTGGCGCCTTCGCCCTGGTCGATGGTTTCGAGCTTGCCCAAATTGGCATACGTGGCCTTCCGGAAGGCCGAGCCCCGGCCCGAAGTGCCCCGGTTTTCCACCGAAACCACGATGTAGCCCTTTTCGGCCAGCAGCTGGTGCCAGAGGTAGTTGGTGAGGGCCGTGCCGCCGCCGGTGTTATCCAGCACCGTTTGGGTGCTGCCGCTGCCGAAACTGGGGCCACCATACACGTGCATCAGCACGGGGTATTTTTTGGCGGGGTCGAAGTTGCTGGGCTTCATCATCCAGGCGTTCAGCTCCACGCCTTCGGTGGTTTTGAACGTGATGAATTCGAGCTTGCCCAGGTCGTACTGCGTCAGGGTTTGCTTCAGCTTGGCGTTGTCCTCCAGGGTTTTCACCAGCTTGCCAGTGCCGCCTTCGCGCAGGCTGGTCATGGCCGGCACGCCCGCCGCCGAATGCACGTTCAGGAAATACTTCGTGTCGGGGCTCATGTTCACCACGTCGGTGCCCGGACCATTTTCGCTGATGCGCTCTTTGCCGTTGCCGCTCAGGTTCACGCGGTAGAGGTGGCGCTGCAGGGCCGAGCCTTCGGTGCTGGTGTAGTACACGAAGCCGGTTTTGGCATCGAAGCCGTTGATGGCCGAGATTTCCCAGTTGCCCTTCGTGAGCTGGCGCACGGGCTTGCCGTCCATGTCGTGCAGGTAGAGGTGCTGGTAGCCGTCCTTCTCACTGGTGAAGAGGAACTGTTTGCCGCCTTCGAGGTAGTTCAAATCGTCGTTTATCTCAACGTAGGCGGGGTTGGTGTCCGTGAGCACCACTTTGGTTTTGCCGGTAGTGGCATCGCCGTGCAGAATTTCGAGCTTGTTCTGTAAGCGGTTGAGGCGCTGAATGCTGAGCGTGTTGGGCACCCGCGTCCACTGCACGCGCGGGATGTACTGGTCGGCCACGGGGCCCACGTCCAGCTTGGTGGTGCGGGCGCTGGCCACGTCGTAGCTGCTCACCAGTACCACCGAGTTTTTCTCGCCGGCCTTGGGGTATTTGAAGCGGTATTCCTTGGGATAAAGCCCACCCCATTCCTGCATGTCGTACTCGGGCACCTGGCTTTCATCGAAGGTGTAAAAAGCCAGCTGCCGGCTGTCCGGCGACCAGAAAAAGCCCTGCGCGAAGCCAAACTCCTCTTCGTACACCCAGTCGGCCGAGCCGTTGATGATGTTGTTTTTCAGGCCATTCGTGGTCACGGCGGTTTCCTGCATCGTGGCCAGGTCGGTCACGTACACGTTGTTGTCACGGGTGAAGGCCACGCGTCGGCCATCGGGCGAAAACGTGGCATAGCCCTGCTTGCCACCGGCGCTCAGGGGCGTCAGCTTCTTGCTGCCGCGGTCGAATACGTAGTAGCTGGCGCGGGCGCTGCGCCGGTAAATAGGCTCAGTGCCCGTGGTGAACAGGATTTTCTGCTCGTTGGCATTGAAGGAGTAGCCATCAACCTTGAGCGCCGCGCCGCCCAGCTCCAGCTCGGCGGCGGTTACCAGGGTTTGCACGGCTTTGCCGGTGGTCACTTCGTACTGCACCAGGCTGCCGTTGTCCAGCGCCGAGTAGTAGCGGCCGTCGTTCATCCAGTTGAAGCCCGGCACCGAGGCCGAGCGAAACGTGGGCTTGGCCCAGATATCTTCTAAGGTCAGGGGCAGCTTCTGCTGCGCGTGGGCGAGGGGGAGGGTGAGGCCCGGCACCAGGGCCGGGCCATTGGCGGCCAGCAAGGCCGCCAGGGCTAAAAAGCGTAAACGCATAGGAAATAAGGACAAAATCGAAATAAAGGATGGGAACTGAGCGTTAAAGGTAACATTCGGCGGCAGCACGGTTGCAGGCCGTAGCCCCCGTTACCTTTGCATTATGCGTTTTCGCCTCCTGTTGCTTTGCCTGCCCGTGCTGCTGGCCTCCTGCTCCAAAACCGCTCGCCCGGTCCAGCTCGATTTTGTTGGTATTTCCACGCTGACCTCCAGCAACAAGACCGTGCAGCCGAACGACACGCTCACGACCCGGGCCTATGCCGTGGGCAACGACAATATGCTCAAGCGTCTGACCATCAAGGTGACTTATGACCCCGGCCTTAAGCCCATCACCTACCCGGTGCCCCTGTCGTCCTTTGACCCCAAAAACGCGCCTGCTAAGCAGGAAATTACCTACCTCGACTCACTGATTACGCCGCAGGTAGGCAATACCAACGGCCACTCTATCAGCGAAACGCTTTTCGTTAATCAGTTTTCGGCCCGCGCCACTTCCGGCACCGAGCTGTGGCAGTACACGGCTACCGATGTGGCCGGGGCCTCGGCCACCCGCGCCTACCGCCTCACGGTGCGCAAAGCCGACTCGGCGGCCCTGTTTCATAGCTACACCATGGTGCTGCGGCCGGTGCCGCGCCGGGCGGTGGTAGCCAAGGGCGTGCGCGACCGCAGCCGCGTATTCCTCAACCTGCAATACGGCCTGCGGTTTCCCAAGTACGCGGTGCTGAACCAGGAGCGCTCCGTGGCGGCCAACCAGGATTTGGTGGACCTGATTTGCGTGTCGGGCGGTACGGGCACCACGGTGGGCCTGGTAGCGCCCGCCAACACCGCCGATACCGTGTGCACGCTGCCCGTCGCCTGGACCACCCGCCGCGCCACCGGTCTGCGCCTCACTACAATCAGCAGCGACCAGTTCAGCAAGACCGTCGCCGCCGACTTCACCACCAGCTACACCACCAATAGCACCGCCTACTCGCCCAACCCCTTCTACACCGGTGCGCTGAGCAAAGGACAGGTGCTGGCTTTCAAAATCACCGAGGGCACCACCGAGCGCTACGGCCTGCTGCTTGTTTCCGACCTCGTGCCGGGTTCGGCCCCGGTGATGACCTGCTCCGTGCGGGTGCAGAAGTAGCATCGCCGCACGCCAATAAAAAGGGCTGCTCCGATGTGGAGCAGCCCTTTTTATTGGCGTGTTCGGCAGCTTGCTTAGAACGTGATGCCGGCCGTGATACTGGTGGTGAAGCGGGTGTTGTTCACTTTCACCAACGGCTCGTAGCCGCCCAGGTCGTAGGGGGTGTAGTACTGGTTGAGCTGGGTGTAGACGCCGGCCAGGTCCAGGAAGAAATTGCCTTGCCGCAGCCCGGCCCCCAGGGTGTAGAAGTTCTGCGCCCGCTCGTTGTTGCTGTCAATCTGATACGGGTCGCCGTAGCGGGCATAGCCGGCGCGCACCCGGAATACATCGAAGCGGCCCTCGGCCCCAACGCGGATATTGACCGTATTCTTGTAGCTGGCCTGAATGTCGCTGTTTTCGGCGGCGAAGGAATAGTTGTCGCCGTTGCCATCCTGCGAGTCGTTGTGCAGCCGCGCCTGGCTGTAGCCCACATACTCCACATCGCCCGAAATAAACCCGAGCTTGCCTAGGGTGTAGGCCACACCGCCATTGGCTCGGAAAGGGGTGGTGATGGTGTAGGCGTAGAGCGGAAACGCCTGGTCGAGCACTTTCACGCCCACCGGGCCCGTGGGGAGCGAAGTCGCCACCACATCGTTGCCCTGCGCCGTAAACGTCGTGGTAAAGGCCGCACTGTAATTGTCGGTGAGGCGCATGAACGTGGGCGTTTGGATAGAAGCCCCAAAGCGCAGCGCATCCGTAGCCCGGTAAATGGCCCCGATGCGGGCGTTGAGGCCGGTGCCGGTGGTTTTCAGCTCATCATGCAGCGTGTAGTCGCTGAGGTGAGTGGTGGCATCGGTTTCCGTCTCGGTATAATTCCGGGTCTGGGTAAAGTTCGAGCTCACAATGCCCACGCCCAGGCCCAGGTAAAGCCGGTCGCGGTAGTTGGCGCCGTAGCCCAAATCAAACTGCGAAACCGAGCCCCGCGAAATCACACTGCCCGCCTGCCCGATTGGTCCCTTGCGCGTAGTCGAGGCCACGCCCAGGTCGTTGCCGTTGCGGTCTTTGGCAATGCTGGTCAGGTAGGCCCCGTAGGCCAGCCCGTTGAGGGAGGAGTATTCGCCGGACTGCCCCTGGGACCGCAGCCTGTCGATGCTGGCCTGCGTGTAGCCATCGAAACCCACTGTGCGGCGCAGCGAAGCCAGGTACGATTGGTCGTCGCCGGTCAGGTTGTAGCCGTTCACCGTGCGGTTGCTGAGGGTGTTGCCGTAGCGGAAGCCCGTGTTGAAGTCGGCCAGCCGGGTGAAGCCCAGGGCAAAAGCCCCTCCCCGCCAGTTGCTGGTCTGGTCATTATCGGGCCGGCGGGTGGCAAACACCGCGCCGGCGCTGCCAATGTGGAAGCTGTTCCTTGCTTCGTTCTGGGCGGCTCCCGTGCCGCCATCAACGCGGCTGTCGCTCTGGCCAATGCCGATGCCGGGCGTCAGATGCACTTCCGATTTCTGAAACAGGCCCAGCCCGGCCGGGTTGCTGGTGAGGTTACCAAAGTCGGCCCCCAGGGCCACATTGGCCCCCCCAATGGCCTGCGTGCGGGCCGTGCCGCCAAATTGCAGGCGGGAATAGCGCAGGGCATCGCTGGCATCCTGGGCAAAGGCGTGGCCTGCCTGCCCTGCTACGAGGGCCAGGCTAAGCCAGATAATCCGTTTTTTCATAGTGTAGGAAGAAAAGGAGCCGGCCGTTCGGCCGGCTCGCTGGAAATTCTTTATGCAGAAACCACGGGCGGAAAATTACTCACCCCGGCCACGACCCCGGCCGCCACCACCGCCGCCGCTCTGCGATGGGGAGGAATAGGAAGGCTGGCTATAGGAGCGCTGCTGAGGCTGCTCATAAGAGCGTTGCTGGGGTTGCTCGTAGGTGCGTTGCTGAGGTTGCTCATACGTCCGCTGCTGCCGGGGCTGCTCATAGCGTTGGCGGGGCTGCTCGGCCGCCTGGCCATTGCTGTTGTTATTGGTGGGCTCGCCAAATACGTTCTGGAAGAAGCCTCCGCGCCGGCGCTGGCCTTCCTGTGGCACTGCGGCGGGCTGCATCTGGCCGCTATTCTGCGGTTGGGCCTCCATGTTGCGCGGCCGGTACCGGCCGTCGTCACGCATTAACCGACCCTGCCCCGAAGCATCGCCAATTGCTGGCTGCATGTTCGTGGCCGGGTCCATATTGCGGTAGCGCGGCTGGCCGTCCATGTTGCGGGGCTGGTTGTAAGAGTCGTTGGCCCGCATGGGTTGCGAAGCGGCTTCGCTTCGGGTGCGGCCCACAGCGTCAGCCGTGCCCATGGGCATCGACTCGGGCGTATTCGACGTAACCCGCTCACTGCGAACGCGGCCGCTACCATTCGGCGCGCCGGGATTGGGGTTGTCCGGCGTGCTGCCCACGATGCCCGACGAATGCCGGCCATCCGAAGCCCGGTCGGTGCGGTGGCTGCCGTAGCTGCGGGTGCCCCGGTCGCCGCCGTTGCCATAATAGCCGCTGTTGTAGTTGTTGCCATAGTAGCCCCCGCCGCCATAGTAGTTCCGGCCATAGTAGCCACCATAGAATGGGCTGCTATAGTAGAAGGGGTCGTAGCCGCCAAAGCCGCCGTAGCCATAGCCAAACGAGCGGCCAAAGCCAAAGCTGATGC
The DNA here is from genome assembly GCF_018967865.2 of Hymenobacter siberiensis. Taxonomy (NCBI): domain Bacteria; kingdom Pseudomonadati; phylum Bacteroidota; class Cytophagia; order Cytophagales; family Hymenobacteraceae; genus Hymenobacter; species Hymenobacter siberiensis. Next base: position 4,156,669 of record NZ_JAHLZY020000001.1, on the reverse strand, counting down.
TCAGGCCCGAGCCATAGCCGTAAGGACTGTAGCCAAACGGGCTGCCGAAGGAACTATAAAAAGGGTCGTAGCCGCCGTAGCCATAGGGCGAAAAGCCGTAGCCGCCGCCGTAGCCGCCGCCGTAGCCGCCGCCGTAGCCGCCGCCGTAGCCGCCGCCGTAGCCGCCGCCGTAGCCGCCGCCGTAGCCGCCGCCGTAGCTCAGGCTGGTGTAGGGGCTATAGGGAGAATAGGCGTTCAGGCCCGGGCCATAGTAGCTCGATGAGCCCCCGTAGCCGGGCGCGCCACGCATGGAGGTATAGGTGTTGTCGTAATACTGGTCGGAGCCGGAATTCTGCCGGGCCGACGGCGAATTGGTAGAGCCGCCGTTGTAGTCCGGGTTCGCCTCCTCACTGTTGGCGGCCTGGGCCGGGGCAGTGCTGACGACGGCCGTAGTATGGTCCTTCGACGAATAATAGACCCCATCATCTTCCGACGACGTGAGGGCCGAAGTACCTGCACAGCCGCCCAGCGCAAACAGGGCCAAGGCGGGCAAACAGGCGGTGAGCAGATTTCTCATGATTGAAAAAAGATAAGGATGGGAAAGCTTTACGTAAAAAAACGACCTACAGATGGAAGCAGGATGAAGCGACTAGAAATCAGGGCCCAGCCGGCTTAAATAAGGGAGATTTAAGCTGGCTGCTGCCCCTGCCCGCACAAAGAGCTTCCGCAGGAGGTCCGCACTTTAATAACGTAATTTGACCCCGAAACGGTGCCCCAAGGTCAACTCAAATCTTGTACCAAAACCGGGAACTTTTTCAATTACCCCTAAGATGCCTCCCATGAGCAAAAAGTTGCCTACCCGCCAGGAAGATTATTCACTCTGGTATAACGAGTTAGTGAAGCGCGCCGGCCTGGCCGAAAACTCCGCCGTGCGCGGCTGCATGGTCATTAAGCCCTATGGCTACGCCATTTGGGAAAAAATGCAGCGCCAATTGGACGATATGTTCAAGCGCACCGGCCACGAAAATGCCTACTTCCCGCTCTTCGTACCCAAAAGCCTGTTTGAGGCCGAAGAAAAAAACGCCGAAGGCTTCGCCAAAGAGTGCGCTGTGGTAACCCACTACCGCCTACAGACCGACCCCGACCGCCCCGGCAAGCTGCGCGTCGACCCCAACGCCAAGCTCGAAGAAGAGTTGGTGGTGCGCCCCACTTCGGAGGCCATCATCTGGAGCACGTATAAGAACTGGGTGCAGAGCTACCGCGACCTGCCGCTGCTCATCAACCAGTGGGCCAACGTGGTGCGCTGGGAAATGCGTACCCGCCTGTTCCTGCGCACCGCCGAGTTCCTGTGGCAGGAAGGGCACACCGCCCACGCCACCGCCGAGGAAGCCGTGGCCGAAACCCGCCAGATGCTCGACGTGTACGCCGAGTTTGCCGAGGAGCATATGGCCCTGCCCGTGGTGAAGGGCGTGAAAACCCCCAACGAGCGGTTCGCCGGCGCCGAGGACACTTATTGCATCGAGGCGCTGATGCAGGACGGCAAAGCCCTGCAGGCCGGCACCAGCCACTTCCTGGGCCAGAACTTCGCCAAGGCGTTCGACGTGCAGTTTGCCAACAAGGAAGGTGTGCGCGAATACGTGTGGGGTACCAGTTGGGGCGTGAGCACCCGCCTGATGGGTGCCCTCGTAATGGCTCACTCCGACGATGAAGGCCTGGTGCTGCCGCCCAAGCTGGCCCCCATTCAGGTGGTCATCATTCCCATCTACAAAACCGGCGAGCTTGATGCCCTGCTGGAGCGCATCAAACCCATTCAGATGGGCCTGATTGCCCGGGGAATTTCGGTGAAGCTGGACGCGCGCGACACCGAGCGCCCCGGCTTCAAGTTTGCCGAGTGGGAACTGAAGGGCGTGCCCGTGCGCCTGGCCATCGGCGCGCGCGACCTCGACGCCGGCATGGTGGAAGTGGTGCGCCGCGACACCAAGGAGAAAATGAGCCTGCCCCTGGCCGACATCGTGGCCAGCGTAGACCAGCTGCTCACCGACATTCAGACCAACATCTACGAGCGCGCCAAAAATTTCCGCGCCACCCACACCACCCGCGTGGATAGCTACGACGAGTTCAAGCGGATGCTGGACGAGGAGCCTGGCTTCCTGCTGGCCCACTACGACGGCACCTCCGAAACCGAGGAGCGTATTAAGGAGGAAACCAAAGCCACCGTGCGCTGCATTCCACTAAATGAAGCCGACGAAGAAGGCATTTGCATGGTAACGGGCAAGCCCAGCCCGCGCCGCGTCTACTTCGCCCGCGCCTACTAGGGCTACCGCTGGCCGCTGATTGCGGTGCCGCAAATCATTCTCCGAGGCCGCTGACCACATTGGTTGGCGGCCTCTTTGCTGACGGTCTTGCCGTGTACTGGTATAGAATATTTATCCCAATACTACGGCCGTGAGAGGGGTATTATGCCTGATTGCTAGTGCCTTCGGAGGGGAGAGTAGTAATGCCCGCCGGACTCGCTTTAGCATTTCATCATCTTACCATAACTTTTGCCTCATGACTATGAAACACACCATACTAGCCAGTCTGCTGACGCTGGGTGCCCTGGCTGCCAATGCCCAGACGGGTACCAGAATCCAGGTGCCAGCCCGGGCCATCACTCAGCTCGAAGACCTGAAAGAGCTCACCAAAGCCGAAGTGACAAAGGCCGGTAAAGCCACGAAAGCCCACGCCGAAGTGCGCCCCGACCTCAACCGCTACCTCGTTATCTCAGCCGATGATTTTCTGCGCGTTACGAAGGCGCAGCCTACCAAAGAGGCTTACTTCATCTGCCTCGATGCCTTCGTGGGCTCGGCCGACAAGGCGCGGTAATAAACCCGCACTGCCCCGGATTCCGGTCTGACTGCTTTTGGGCGGCCTGCTAAGCACCCGCGCCCGGCCCGCCGCTACCACCTAGCCTACTGATGTGGGCAGGTGGTAGCGGCGGGCCGGGCTTTTTTGTGCAAGATGCAATGCAATAAGATGTTTATTATGACGATAATGAAGCTGTTTAGAAAGTCAAAGGACTCCCAAAAAAGCGCGAAATTTGAGGTGTAACACTCCTTTTTTCGCATTTTAATGGAAGTCCTGTCCAAAGATATGATTCGCCAATGGATTCTGCCCGCGCTCACCTTCTCCGCCCATGGCCGCCCCTCGGTCGTGGAGCCGGCCGAGTTGGTGGAAGCCATTCTCTACAAACTCAAAAGCGGCTGTCAATGGCGATTATTGCCTGTTAAACAGTTTTTTACGGGCGCATCGCTGACCTGGCAGGGCGTGTACGCCCGCTTTAATGCGTGGCGCAAGGACGGGTCCTGGCAAGGGGTATGGCTCCGCTTGTTGCGCGAAAACGGGGCCCATCTGGACTGTTCCAGCGTCCAACTCGACGGCAGCCACACGCCCGCCAAGAACGGCGGGGAGGCCGTCGGCTATCAGGGCCGCAAGAAAGCCCGTACCACCACAGCCCTCTTCTTGGCCGATAACCGGGGACAACCGCTGGCCTGCGCCAGCCCGCAGGCGGGCAACCACCACGACACCCACCAGCTCAACGCCTTGTTCGGGGAAATCTGCGCCTCGCTCGAAGCGGCCAATATTCCCGTCGCCGGGCTGTTTCTGAACGCCGACAAAGCCTTTGACACCCAAGGCTTTCGTCAGGAATGCGCCCGGCGCGACATCGAGGCCAACATTCCCCGCAACCGCCGCGCCGCCGACTGGCAGACCGACGACGACACCTTTTTCGACCCCGAACTCTACCGCCGCCGCGTCGTGGTCGAACACGCCAACGCCTGGCTCGACGGCTTTAAAACCTTGCTCGTGCGCTACGAAACCAGCGTCGGCAATTGGCTGGCCTGGCACTGGCTCGCCTTCGTCGTCATCTTTTTGCGAAAAATTAATCAAAAGCCGACTTTCTAAACAGCTTCAATGAGTAATAAGGATGAGGTTAATAAAAATTCATTTATTTTTCATGATTTATATAAAATAATTTCATTTAAATCTTAGCTTTGTCATGAAAAAACATCCACTCCTACCAAATTCCATGAAAAAGCTGCTACTCACGCTGTTCACCCTTACTGCTCTGGTCGGCCACGCCCAGAGTGTGACTCCCGCGCCTCACTCCGTGCCCGAAAAAGCCGTGACGCAGCTGGAAAAAATGCTCCGCCAGACCCAGGTAGAGGTAGTAATAGGCCGACGGAAATCGACCCTGCCGGCCGAAGTGCGCCCGATGCTCAACCGTATTCTGGTGCAGTCGGCCAACGATTTCCTCGCCATCACGCACGGCCAGCCTACCAAGGAGGCCTACTACAAGAGCTTGGAAGCAGGCCTGGCGCGCCTCCAGTCCCTCACCCCCAAGCAGGAAGACCGCGAGCAGGTAGCCGAATACTTTCAGGACCTGCTCGACATCGTTGGGCTCGAAAGCTCCGAGGGCCGGCTCATGGCCTTCGTCGAAGGCCCGGGAACGAAGTAACCGGCCGGAGCCATCCCCACGCAATCGGGCCCCGGTCCTGCTGACGTCAGCAGGACCGGGGCCCGATTAGCTTTCCGGCGCTGGGCCGGGGCTACTTCTTGGTGATGGTGAACTCTACGCGGCGGTTTTTCATGCGGGTGTCTTCCTGGTCGTTGCTGGCCAGGGGCTTGGTGTCGCCGAAGCCTTCGGTGGTCACCCGCTCGCCCTTGATGCCGTGGCTGCCGAGGTACTTCTTCACCTCGTTCACGCGGTCCTGGCTCAGCTTGAGGTTCAGGGCGGGGTCGCCCTGGTTGTCGGTGTGGCCCGAGAGCTTGATTTCCACCGTCGGGTAGTCCTTCATGATGCGGATGAGGCGCAGCAATTCGGGGTAGGAACTGGTGGTGAGGTAGTACTTGCTTTGCTGGAAGAAGATGTTGTTCAGCTTCACGGTCTGGCCCACGTTGAAGGGCACGAGGAACAGGTCCTGCTTCTGCTCGGAGTATTTGTCCTTGGCCGTCACGTCGAGGTTGGCGTTTTCGGCGATGTAGCCTTTGGCCTCGGCACGGTAGCCGTACTGCACGCCGCTGGGCAGCACAATGGTGTAGGAGCCGTCCACGGGGTCGGTTTCGGCCACGCCGATTTCCTCACCCGTGAGCAGGTTTTCGTAGTGAATGATGGCCCGGATGGGCTTGCCGGTGTTCACGTCGAGCACTTTGCCGGTCACCAGCGTCACCACTTCGGGCTGGAAGGCGGGGGCCAGCGAGATGCGGAAAATATCGCGCGAGCCCTCAATGCCGTTGCGCGACGATACGAGGTAAGCATCCTGGCCGGCGGCCGAGATGGTGTAGTAGGCGTCGAAATCGGGCGAGTTCACCACCGGGCCCAGGTTGCGGGGCGGGCTCCAGTTGGTCCAGCTGTCGTCGAGGCGCTTGGTGTAAAAAATATCGGACTTGCCGTAGCCGCCGCGCCCGTCGCTGGCGAAATACAGCGTCTTGTTATCGGCCGCCAAAAAGGGCGCGAAGTCCGATTTGTCGGTGTTCACGTTCGGCCCCAGGCTGAGGGGCTTGCTCCAGGTGTTGGTGGTTTCGGGCACCGGGAAACTCACGAACAGGTCCTGCCCGCCCCGGCCTTCGGGGCGCTCCACGGCCATGAGCAGGGCGCGGCCCGAGGTGGCCAGGAAGAAGTCGACGTGCTCCTTATCCAGGTTCACGAAGTCCTTTATTTCCTGCTTCACCGGCTGCGTCCAGCCCATGCGGGTGCGCTTGCTGAGGCTACAGCCTTGCGGGTCGATGGTGCCGTCGCGGTTATAGATGTTGATGAGGATGGCGCTTTGGCCGTTGGCCGATACCGAGGCCAGGCCGTTGGGGTCGTCGGGGGTGTTTATGGGGCCACCCATGTTCTTGGCCAGGCTCCAGGTCTTGTTTTTGCCGCTTATCAGGGTGGAGTACCACACGTCCTGCGGGTCGCGGTTGCCACCCACGTTGCCGGGGTTGCCTTCGCGGGCGAAGTAGAGCGTGCGGCCGTTAGGCGAAATCACGGGGTGGGTGTCCACGTAGCGCGAGTTCACGTTCGGGCCCAGGTTCACCAGGGAGGAGTCGAACTGGCTCGATTTCACGGCTTCGGGACCCTTCTCGCCGGTGAAGGCCTGCTTCACCATGGTCGACACCACGTCGGCAATGCCAATGGCATCAAGCTGGTTGATGCCCTCCACCTTGGCCGTGTTCATGTACACTTTCACGCCCAGGGTGCGGTACTCGGCGGCCGGAAACTTCACTTCCAGCGTGCGCGAGGGCTCGGGCAGGGGGCCGGGGTTGGCGTTGGCATACACTTCGTGGTGCACGCCCTTGGTATCCACCAGCTCGACTTTGGTGATGGAGCCGGGGTTGAAGTTCTCGATGATGGTGACCTGCTGGGCCGCTACCGAGCGCGCAAAGCGCACCTCGATGAACTCGTTGGGGCCTTCCTTGCGCGGAATCCAGGCCTCGTTGCTGATTTGGCCCAGCGGCAGGGCGTTGGGCACGCCCAGCACCTGCGAGGGGGCAAACGGGTCTTTGCCATCGGCTTTCTGCGACGACACGGCCACCAGCCGGGCGGCCCATTGCACGTGCTGGGCCTGGGCCGAAGTAGCGGCCAGCAGCCCCAGCGCAAGCGGCGCAGTCGTGAGCAGGCGTTTGATAAGATAATTATTCATGGTAACAATAGCAGAAAAGAGAAGTGGCACTAGGGCCCCGGGCAAATTTACACCAGCGCGGCCGGGGATGGGCCGCGGTTTCGACAGCTAACCTAACGAAAAACTATTTTCGGAGCCTCCCCGCGCAATGTGCTACCTTCCCGCTACGGCCCGCCGAAGGGAGTAAGTCGGGGGCCGGGCAAACGTGGTAATCCGGTGGTTTTCGGTGGGTAAGAGCACCGTAGCGCTGAGCGTGGCGATAGGCCGGCGCATGGCCGCGCTGCTGCTGCTGGCGGCGCTGCTGCCGCTGGCCGGCCGCGCGCAGGTGCTGGTGGGCGCTACCGCGTTTGGGCCGGTATTTCGGGGCTTGCGGCCCGCCGGGGCCGATACGGCGCTGCTGCTGGTGGCCCGGGCGCGGCGGGTGGGTGTGAGCACCTTCGTGCAAACCAGCGGGGCGCGGGGCTACCTGCGCCTGGGGCCGCGCCAGCAACTGCGCTACCGTGTGGGTACCGACATGATTTACGACTCGCGGGGCACGCCGCCCTTCGTGCGGGAAGACTACGGGGCCGATGTGGCCGACGTATTTACCCTGGACGCGGCCAACCACTGGCAGCTGGGCCAGCAGCTGCACTACGACCAAAGCCGGGCCAATGCCACCCGCACCGGCCTTTGGTTGGGCCGCCTGGGCTACCAGCGCCGCCTACGGGCCGCCTCGCCCACCGATACGCTAAGCCAGATGCGCTTCACGGTGCTGGGCGGCCTGGCCACCGACCGCCGCAACGGCCGCGAAGACGCGGGCTTCGCCTTCGGCTTCGACGCGGCGGCGCTGTACTTTCTCAACGGGCCGCTGGCCGCGCCGCTGGCGCTGCGCGTGCTGGGCACCCGCGCCCGCCTGGGGCCGCGCACCATGCAGCGGCTGGTGGCCGAGGCGGTCGGCGAGCAGGCCTTTCTGGAGGGGGCGCCGCTGGTGGTGCAGGGCCGCGTGGGCTACCGCACCAACCGCGCCGAGGACTACCTGCTGGGCTCCGTGCAGCGCATTCAGTCCGATACGGTGGCGATGCAGGCGGGGGCTTCGTACCGCATCAATGAGTTTGCCACGCTGCGCTCGGATAATAGCCTGCTGCTACCCAGCCGGGCGTTCCGGTACCGGCGGCTGGGCGAGCGGGCCGATACTTTGCAGGACGTGGGCTACCGGCAGCGCGAGCTCGATACCCGCCAGGAGCTGCGCTTTGCCCGACCCCGGCTGCAAACGTCCATCAGTTTCGGCTATCGGGAGCGCACCCGGTCGTATTACCTCGACAACTCCCGATTCCTGAGCGTGCCGCGTCTGGCCACCACCCTGGCCCGCGAGCAGGTGAAGGACATTAAGGAGCAAACCATATTGTGGCTGGGCAACCTCACCTGGCTGCCCAGCCCGCGCCACGCGCTGGCCCTACTGGGCTCGGCCCAGCTGCTGCGCGTAGATGCTCCCAGCAAAGACAACCAGCAAACCCGCGACGAGGCCCAGCACCTGCTGCGCCTCACCTGGACGGGCCGCTGGGCCGGGGCCTTCCGCACCACGCTGGGCGTGGCCGGTGAGTACCGCCAAACAGTTTTCATCAGGGCCAGCCAAAGTGCCGAGAACTACGTGGACCACCTGCTGCACTGGGAGCCGGGTTTCACCTGGGCCCCCGGCCGCTGGAGCATTCGCTCCAGCTACCACCTGTGGGTGAGCTACCAGGTGCGCGACCAGACCACCGAGCAGGCCCGCAACCGCGCCAGCCGCGTGCTGGAGCAAACCCAGAGCCTCACCTACCAGCTGCGGCCCCGCCTGCTGCTGCTGGCCGACTACCAGCGCCGCGAAAACCGCGTGGGCCAGCTCGACTGGACGCGCTTCCGCGAGAGCCCGCTCGATACCAGCGTGACGCACGACCTGTCCATCGGCGGGCGGCAAAGCTGGGTGGGCCGCCGGGGCAGCACCAGCCTGCGCCTGGGTTACCGCCTGCTGGAGCAGCGCAACTATGGCCGCGCCGCCCTCCAGCTCGACAACCCCACCGGGCCTGCTTCGCAGCTTATTTACCTGCACAGCATCACGCGGCAGCAGGGCCCGGAGGTGGCCGTGGAGCGCCGCGCCACGGCCGGCTTCAACCTCACGGCCAGCATTTGGCTGCAATGGCTGCGCACGTACTCGGCGTATTCGGTGGGTAAGGGGGCATACTCGGGCAGCAGCTACACGGCCGTGGATTTGGCTCAGGAAGCGCGTCGGGTGCTGCCGTATTTCGAGCTGGCGGCGGAGTGGCGGGTAGGTGCGAAGCGGCGCTTCGCACTACGTCCGGCCGGCCAGTGAGTTTTATTGGTTTGTAGGTGCGAAGCGGCGCTTCGCACTACAGCGGGTAAGCCAATTCGGCATTATATTACTTTGGTGCGAAGCGCCGCTTCGCACTACATTCGGGCATGAATGTGCCGGAGTATTATGAGCGTAACCTGCCTCATCGGCTGGCGCTGGGCAGCACGTTATTTCTCACGTTTCGGCTGGCGGGCTCGTTGCCGCTGATAGCGCGGTTGAAGGCCGAAGCCGCCGCACCTCCCGATATACCAGCTGACTACGCGGCGCAAAGGCGGTACTTCGGCCGCTTTGATGCCTTTCTCGACCAAGCTACTACCGGCCCCACCTGGCTGCGGGTGCCAGCCATAGCAGCCCTGGTGGCCGAGGCCCTGCACCACCGGCACGGTACGGGCTATGAACTGGTGGCCTATTGCATTATGCCCAATCATGTGCACGCGGTAGTGGCGCTGCCCGACGATGCGCCTCCGCTGTTGCGCACCCTGCAATCATTGAAAGCCAATACTGCTATTCTCGCCAACCGCCATTTGCAGCGCACGGGGCCATTTTAGCAGCGTAAAACCTGCGACCACATCGTGCGCAGTGCCGAAGAGGGCCGCCGCATCGTGGCCTACGTGCTGAACAACCCCGTGAAAGCCGGTTGGGTCACGAGCTGGGACCAGTGGCCCCACACCTACTGGAACCCCGACCATCAGTAGTTGGTGTAGTTGCGAAGCGGCGCTTCGCATCCCGGCATTGCGAAGCGGTACCCCGCCGCCCGGCATTGCGAAGCATCGTTTTGCAACTACACTTGGGCAGGGCCGCCAGCAACTCGCTGAGGCTGATAGTGTAGTTGCGAAGCGGTACCCCGCCGCCCGGCATTGCGAAGCACCGCTTCGCAACTACACTTTGGGCAGGGCGGCCAGCACTTCGGTAAGGCCGGTGGCCAGGGCCAGGGTGGCTTCCCGTCGGGCGGCATCGGGGCCGGTTTTGCTCTCCAGAATTTCCATCCAGGGCACCAGTGTGTTGGCCCCGATTAGCTTGAGCGACGGCCGCAGCTTGTGGGCCACGGCGGCGGCGTAATGCCAGTCGGAGGCGGCCAGGGCGGCGTGCAGGTCGGCCACGCTGCCGGGGGTATTGGTGTGGAAGGAGGCTAGAATCCGGTTGATGAACGTGGTGTTGCTGTGGGCTGTCTGGTGCAGCAGGGCCAGGTCGAATAGCGATGTGGGCGCGGCTGTGGGTGGGAGTGGGAGTGGGAGTGGGGCGGCCGTCGGGGCAGCCGCCGCAGGCTTCACGTCTACCAGCGGGGCGGGCACCCCGGCAATGAGCGAGGCCAGCTTGCTCAGCAGCTCGGCTTCGTCGAAGGGCTTGGGCAGGGTGTCGTTCATGCCGGCGGCGGAGTATTTCTCGGCATCGGCCCGGAAGGCGTTGGCCGTGAGGGCCAGGATGGGCGTAGCCGCCCGCCGGGTATCGGCGTGCGCCCGGATGCGGGCGGTGGCCTCGAGGCCGTTCATGCCGGGCATCTGAATGTCCATAAGGATGACGTCGTAGTAGTTCAGCTCAAATAGCTCTAGGGCTTCAATGCCACTGGCGGCTTCATCTACTGCCACGCCGTGGGCTTCCAGCAGCAGCTGGGCTACTTCGCGGTTCACGGCATTGTCTTCCACCAGCAGCACGCGGGCACCGCGCACGGCTGCTTCCTGCATCGGGGTCAGGGTGGGCAGGGCCATCTGCCGGGCTTCGGCGTTGGCCTTGGGCAGCGTGATGCGGAAGGCGAAGGAGCTGCCCTTGCCGGACTCGCTTTGCACCGTGAGCTGCCCGCCCATCTGGGCCACCAGGGCCCGGCTGATGCTCAGGCCAAGGCCCGTTCCGCCAAACTGCCGGGTGGTATCGGCATAAGCCTGGGTGAATTCCTGAAAAATGCTGTCCAGCTTATCCGGGGCAATGCCGATGCCGGTATCCGTCACCCGAAACTCGGTGGTGAGGGTGTCCTCGGTTTCGCTCACATAGTAGCCGCCTATTGTCACGGTGCCGCCCGCCGGCGTAAACTTGATGGCGTTGGAAACGAGGTTGATGAGTACTTGGTTGAGGCGGTAGGAGTCGCCGAGCACCCAAGGATGGAGGCAGGAGTCCTGCAGGCGCGTGCCCAGCACTCGAATGCCCTTCTCCTGGGCCTGAATGGTCAGCGGCTGGCAGGCACTGGCCATCGAGTCGCAAAGGTTGAAGGCCATTTGCTCCAGCTCCAGGTTGTCGGAGGTGATTTTGGCCATGTCGAGCACGTCGTTCACCACGTTCAGCAAGTGCCGGCCCGAGTGCTGAATAACGGCGGTGTAGTTGCGCTGCTGCTCGTTGAGGCCGGTTTTGGCCAGCAGGCTGGTCATGCCCAGCACGCCGTTGAGGGGCGTGCGGATTTCGTGGCTCATGTTGGCCAGGAAGTTTTCGCGGGCCGTGGCGGCCGCTTCGGCCGCGTGCTGGGCGTTTTTCAGGGCCGATATGTCGGTGCTCACGCCCAATACCTGGGCCGTGCCGTCGGCCATTACCAGCGGGCAGCGCACAGTTTGCAGCCAGCGTACTTCGCCGTTGGCCAAGGTAATGGATACCTGAGTGGTCAGTGGCTGGCCGGTGCGCAGCACTGCCTGGTCGGCCATTACCGAGGTCTGGATTTCTTCCTTACTCATACCCGCCTCCATGCTGGACGCGCCGGCAAGCTCCGTCATGTGGCGGCGCCAGAACTTCATTTCGGCGTTCTCGAACACGGTGTGGCCCTCCGCATCGCGCACCCAGATGAGGTTGGGGTTGAGGTCGAGCACCAGGTTGGTGAACGACTGCTGGGCCAGTGCGGCCGCCTCACTCTCGCGGGTGCGGGCCTCGGCCTCCCGCAAAGTGGTAATGTCCAGGCCGTAGCACATCACTTGGCGCAGCACCTCATCGGCCCCGAATACGGGCTGGTAGTAGCATAGCCAGTGATGGTGGGCGGTGGTGTTGGTGTCGGGCCAGCGTTCTTCCCAGCTCACGAGGGCACTGGTATTCACGGCCCGCTCAAACAGGCGGCGGCGGCGCACGGCCAACTCTCCGGGCAGGCCTTTTCGGGCGCAGTGGTCGGCAAAAGTGCTGCCGATGCGGGCCTGGCGCTGGGCGGGGTCGGGCTCGGCGTAGGCATTCACATAGCGGTAGCGCTGGTTGGGGTCAAGCACCGTCACCACGGCCGGCAGGTGGGTCATCACCGATTCGTAGAATGAGTATTGCTCCCGCAGGCTTTCCTCGGCCTGCCGTTGCGCCGTGATGTCGGTGAGGTAGAGCATCGCGTAGTGATATTCTACCACGGGCACGGCCGACAGCAGGAAATGCTGGTCGTTAGCCATGATTTCGCGCTGCTGCACAGCTCCGGTGTGCAGGGCGCTGGTGGTGGCCTGCACCAGCAACGGCCGCAGCCGCGACGGCCCGGTGGTTTCCAGTTCGCGGGCCATGAAGCCGGCGGCCGGGTTGGCATACAGCAGCTGACCCATGGCACTCACCCGCAGAATGGGGTTGGGGTTAAGCTCGGGGATGTGGCTTAGCGCGAGCAAGGCCGGCAGCTTCGCTTCGGCCTGCTCGCGGCGGGCGCGCTCGGCCATCAGCAGCTCCCGGAGTTCGGCGGGGTCGGTGGGAAGTTCGGTTTTCATTAGCAGAAGCGAAGCGGCGACATCTGGCAATGTACTGTCGCCCGGACAGGGAAGCCCAATCCTGACTGGAAAGTTGCGTCAGGCCACTTGTTTCGTGCTTCTGATTGGCTGCTCCGAAGTTGATTAGAGCAGTTTCGCAGTCAAATGTACAGCCGAGCCGTAGCGTGGACTTTTAGTCCGCGAGCTGCTGAGCTTGTTTCACTCGCGGACTAAAAGTCCGCGCTACTGTACAGCAACTCCGAAACTGCTCTGTTTTCTGATTTACAGTTCTTTGCGCAGCCGGGCCACCGGAATGTTCAACTGCTCGCGGTACTTGGCCACCGTTCGGCGGGCAATGTTGTAGCCCCTGGCGTTGAGCATTTTTTCCAGCTTGTCGTCGCTCAGCGGGCGCTCCTTGCTCTCCTTGCCGATGAGGTCTTTCAGGATGCTCTTCACCTCGCGGCTGCTGGCGTCCTCGCCCGAGTCGGTGGCAATGCCCTCGGAGAAGAAGTATTTCAACGGATAAATGCCGAACTCCGTCTGGATGGATTTCGAGTTCGCCACCCGGCTCACCGTCGAAATATCCATGCTAATCATCTGGGCAATATCCTTCAGAATCATGGGCTTGAGCTTGCTCTCGTCGCCTTCCACGAAGAACTCGCGCTGCAGCTCCACAATGGCGTTCATGGTGCGCAGCAACGTGTTCTGCCGCTGCCGGATGGCGTCGATAAACCACTTGGCCGAGTCCAGCTTCTGCTTCACGAAGGTAACGGCCTCCTTCATCTTGGTGTCCTTCTTGGCCGCCTTGTCGTAGGTCCGGAACATCTCGGTGTAGGTCGGGCTCACGCGCAGCTCGGGAGCGTTGCGGGCGTTCAGGGTCAGGTTGAACACGCCGTTATCGTTGGTCAGGATGAAGTCCGGCATCAGGTACTGCGTCTTGCCCAGGCCGCTGGGGCCACTGCCGCCCGGCTTGGGGTTCAGCTTCAGAATCACGTTGATGGCCTCCTTCAGCTCGTCCTCCTCCAGGTCCAGCTTTTGCTGAATACGGGCGTAGTGCTTCTTGCTGAACTCCTCAAACGTATCGGTCAATATCCGCTCGGCGTTCACCGTGTTCTCGTCCTGCGGGCGGCGCTCCAGCTGCAGCAGCAGGCACTCGGGCAGGTCGCGGGCCGCAATACCGGGCGGGTCGAAGCCGTGCACCACGCGCAGCACGGCCTCAATCTCGGCCACGGTCACCTCCAGGTTCTGCGAAAAAGCCAGGTCGTTGGCAATGGCCGAAAGGTCGCGCCGGATGTAGCCGTCGCCGTCAATCGAGCCGATGAGCTGCTGGCCAATGGCCTCCTGGCGCTCATCCAAATCGGCAAAGTGCAGTTGGTCAAGCAGCGAATCCAGGAGCGAGCCGCTGGTGTCGGCCAGGGGGGTGTCGCGCTCCTCTTCCTCGCCGGGGCCATCGCCCTGCATCTTGTAGCCCGCTATTTCGTCGTCGTTGAGGTAGTCGCTCAGGTCGAGGTCGGTGTTGTCGGGGGCGGCTTCGCTGTCCACCGGGCCTTCGTCCTTGGGCATTATTTCGGGCTCGGGCATTTCGTTGGCCATCTCCGATTCGCTGCCGCTGCGGTCATCAAAGTCTTCATCCAGCGTATTCTCGTCGTTGTCGAGGCTGGCGTCCGGGTCGTCCGAATCGTCGCTGTCGTCATCGTCGCGCTCCATTTCTTCGGTGTCGTCGGGCTCGTCTTCTTCCAGGGCCGGGTTCACCTCCATTTCCTCCTTGATGCGCGTCTCCAGCTCCGCCGTAGGAATCTGCAGCAGCTTGATAAACTGAATCTGCTGCGGGCTAAGCTTTTGCGAAAGGAGCTGTTTGAGGTCGAGGCGTTGCATAATTACGAAAGTACGGAAAGGCGGGGGCGGAGGTGAGTTCTACTAAACTTTGGCATGAAAAGTTGGTGGGCCGTGAGCTTTAGCCGAAGTACCGTAAGCTTTAGCTGGCGATGAGCGCAGCGAATAAGGACGGCCGCACCGTTCAACGATTTTACTCGCTACGCTCGTCGCAAGCGAAAGCTTACGGTACTTCGGCCAAAGCTTGCGATAATTCCACTAAAGCTTGCGGTACATTCCTACCTTTGACGTCTTACACTCCGCTTCCCCGCAAGTTATGTCCCTCAAACGGTCCACCGTCAAAGAACTCCTGGCCAGCCAGGACCTCGACCGCGAAGTCCTGGTTAAAGGCTGGGTTCGCTCCCGCCGCGGCAACAAATACGTGCAGTTCATCATCGTGAACGACGGCTCCACCATCCACACCATTCAGGCCGTGGCCGCCGCCGAGAATTTCCCCGAGGAAACCCTCAAGGACGTGGGCAACGGCGCGGCCGTGGCCATTCGCGGCACGCTGGTGGCCTCGCAGGGCAAGGGCCAGGCGGTGGAGATTCAGGCCACCGAAATCACGGTGCTGGGCGCGGCCGATGCCGAAGCCTACCCGCTGCAGAAGAAAGCCACCTCGCTGGAACACCTGCGCGATATCGCCCATTTGCGCCCCCGCACCAACACGTTTGGCGCGGTGCTGCGCATCCGGCACGCGCTGGCCTTCGCTGTGCACCAGTATTTCAACGACCACGGCTTCTACTACGTCCACACGCCCATCATCACCGGCTCCGATGCCGAGGGCGCGGGGCAGATGTTCCGCGTGACCACGCTGCCGGCCGATAAGCCGCCGCTGGCCGAGGACGGCTCGGTAGACTACACCCAGGACTTCTTCGGCAAGCAGACCAACCTCACCGTATCGGGCCAGCTCGAAGGCGAGCTGGCCGCCATGGCGCTGGGCAGCATCTACACATTCGGCCCTACCTTCCGGGCCGAGAACTCCAACACCGCCCGCCACCTGGCCGAGTTCTGGATGATTGAGCCCGAAGTGGCCTTCAACGAGCTCGAAGAAAACATGGACCTGGCCGAGGATTTCCTCCAGAGCCTGGTGAAGTACGCGCTGGCCAACTGCGCCGACGACCTCGCCTTCCTCAACGAGCAGTACGATAAGGAGCTGCTCACCCGCCTCAACTTCGTGGTGGATAATGCCTTCCAGCGCCTCACCTACACCGAGGCCGTCGAAATCCTGAAATCAGCCAAGCAGAAGTTCGAGTTTCCCGTGGATTGGGGCACCGATTTGCAGTCGGAGCACGAGCGTTACCTCGTCGAGAAGCACTTCAAGAAGCCCGTCATCCTGACCAATTATCCGAAGGAAATCAAGGCCTTCTACATGAAGCTGGACGACGATGGCCGCACCGTGCGCGCCATGGACGTGCTGTTTCCCGGCATCGGCGAAATCATCGGCGGCTCGCAGCGCGAGGAGGACTACACCAAGCTCACCACCCGCATGGCTGAGATGCACGTACCCACCGAAGACCTGGACTGGTACCTCGATACCCGCCGCTTCGGCACCGCGCCGCACGCCGGCTTCGGCCTGGGCTTCGAGCGCCTGGTGCTGTTCGTGACAGGCATGAGCAACATCCGCGACGTGATTCCCTTCCCGCGCTACCCCAAGAACGCGGCGTTTTAACCTCCACGCTCCACTATTCGATTGCAGAAAAGCGCCTCCGCCGGGGGCGCTTTTTTTGTGCGTGCTTAACCTTGCCGGCCCGCTGTCCGTTGCTACTTAGCACCAACCTCTTGCCCCTATGCTTCCCGAAATCGACCTCACCGACTCCGCCAGTCTGCCCGAAGGCGGCCTCAAATCCTTTCCCACGCCCAATGACGGCCCCCAGGTACTGCTCACCCGTCAGCAGGGCCGCGTCCACGCCTTTGCCGCGCACTGTCCGCACTACGGCGCGCCGCTCGAGAAGGGCCGGGTAGTGGGAGGGAAGCTGATTTGCCCTTGGCACCACGCCTGTTTCAAACTCGAGAGCGGCCACCTCTGCGAGCCGCCCGCTCTCGACGACCTGCCCGCCTTCGCCGTGCGCGAGGCCGACGGCCGCATCTGGGTGCAGCTGCCCGACAGCCCACCCGCCAGCACCGAGAAGCCCGCCGCTACTCCCACTGCCGAAGTAGGTGGCACCCCTCCCGCCGCCCTAGCCCAAGCGCCCGTCGATGCCCGCACCTTGGTCATCATCGGCGGCGGGGCGGCGGGCCAATACGCCGCCCAGACGCTGCGCCGCGAAGGATTTAAAGGACGCCTAGTCATGGTGTCGGCTGATGAAGCCGCACCCTACGACCGCACCAAGCTCAGCAAAGCCTACCTGGCCGGCAAGGCGAAACCTGCCGCGCTGCCGCTGCGCCAGCCCGAGTTCTACCAGCAGCAGCGCATTGAGCTCCTGACCAACACCCAGGCCACCGGCTTAGACCTGAAAAAGCAGGAAATCCACTTTGAAAACCACCCGCCGCTGCGCTACGACCAGCTGCTGCTGGCCCTCGGCGGCACGCCCAACACGCTGCCCAAGCTGCCGGGCCACGACCTGCCCGGCGTGCACACCCTCCGCACCCAGGCCGATGCAGATGCCATTCTGGAAGCCACCAAGGAGGCAAAGCAGGTGGTCGTCATCGGCTCCAGCTTTATTGGCATGGAAGCCGCGAGCAGTCTCGTCAGCGAAACGCGGCAGGTGACCGTGGTGGCGCAGGAAAAAGTGCCGTTTGAGCGGGTACTGGGGCCGGAAATCGGGCAGATGTTCCGCCAGCTGCACGAAGAGAAAAGCGTGCGGTTTGAAACCGAAGCCGAGGTAACGGCCCTCCTGGGCGAAGGCGGCCACGTAAGCGGCGTGCAGCTGAAATCGGGCAAAATTCTGCCCGCCGAGGCCGTGGTGCTGGGCGTGGGCGTGCGCCCGGCCACCGGGTTTCTGAAAGATGTTTTCGACCTTGGAAAAGACGGTAGCGTGCCGGTTGATGCGCAGCTGCGGGCCGCCGAAAACGTGTATGCCGCCGGTGATATCGCCCGCTTCCCGTTGGCGCCCGGTGGCGCGCCCACCCGCATCGAGCACTGGCGGCTGGCCCAGCAGCACGGCCATACTGCCGCCCGCAACATGCTGGGCCGGCAGGAAGCATTCACCGCCGCTCCGTTTTTCTGGACGCAGCAGTTTGGCAAGAGCCTGCGCTACGCCGGCCACGCCGAGCAGTGGGACGAAATCATATATCATGGTGTAGTAGCGCAGCAGAATTTCCTGGCGTTTTACGTGCAGGCGGGCCGCATCGTGGCCGTGGCCGGCATGGGCCGCGACACGGCGATGCTCTACATCACCGAGCTATTGGGCCGGAATGCAATGCCCAATCCGGCCAGCATCAGCCCCGAAACCGACTGGGCCACGTTGGACGAAAACGCGGAATAAACCCGGGCCCTCAACAAAAAAGGCTGCCCATATGGGCAGCCTTTTCTAAATCTGGAGCCGTTGCTCCGGTCCGACCGCCTAGGCGGTCGGACCGGAGCAACTGTCTACTGTTCGATAGCCGTTAAATAAATCCGGGCAAGGACAAGCCACATGGGCAGCTTTCTTCGCTTCTGATGGCATCACATTCGCTTAGTCGCGGTCGTGGCCCCTGCCATGACCGTTGCCGTTGCCACGGCCGTTTCCGCGGCCGCGGTCATCCTCACGGCCTTCGCGGTAGCCTTCCCGGTAAAGCTTTTTGGCCTGGCCGGGGGGAAGGCCGCGCTGGCGTACTATCACGGGGCGGGGCTGCACCACCACTACGCGGCGGGGGTAGCGGTCGCGGTGCGCGCCCACGTACACCCAGGGCTGGCGGCCCCGGTAGTCGAGCACCATGGGGTGGAACTGGTAGGGGTCGTAGCCGTCCACCACGGCCACGGGCAGCCACTGGCCATTGCGGTACACGATGTACTGCTGGGCGTAGAGGTCGTAGTACCCGTCAATTTCGGGGATGTAGTAGAACTGGGTGCCTTGCGGCACGGCCGGACCCCAGGCGGGGCGCCCCACGTTCACATCAACATTTACCTGGGCCTGAGCAGGGGCGGGAGTTGCGAAAACGGCAAAAGCACCGAAAGCAAGGGCGAGGAGCGGCTGATGGTATTTCATAGCGGAAAAATGGAAAAAACGGAAAAGATTGTCCGGGGTTAGCCAGATAGTCTTCCTAATGCAAACCAGACTCAAAACATAAAAGAGCCTCTTTTCTGACCATAAGAGAAGCGCTTCTTTTATGGTCAGAAAAGTGCGCTGGCCAGTGTCAAAGGGCCGGCAGGGCTAGTGGTTGCCTTTGCCTTTGCCGTGGCCTTTGCCTTCGTGCTCATACTCGTGTTTGTCGTGCTCGTATTCGTGTTTGTCGTGCTCGTATTCGTGTTTGTCGTGCTCGTATTCGTGTTTGTCCTGCTTGTCTTTTTTGCCGTGTTCTTCCACGTAATAGGTGCCGCCGACGGGCACCAGTACGGTGCCTTTTTTGAGCTTCTTGGCGTGGCCGTAGGGGTTGCCGTGCTTGGGGTACTTCACCTTATACTCTTCGTAGCGCACCCAGGGCTGCGCACCCACGTAATCGACCACTACGGGGTGAAAGTTGCCGGTGTTATAGCCGCTCAGCGTGGCCGTCCGAACCCATTTGCCATTGCGTGATACCACGTACTGGCGGGCCGGTACATCGTAGAAACCATTAGTTTCGGGGATGTAGTAATACTGGGCGCCCTGCGGCACGGCCGGGCCCCAGTTGGGCGGCGTGATATTGATATTAATCTGGGCATGCGCCTCTGGGGTGACCGCGAGGGCAGCCCCGCCAAGCAGTACGGCGCACAATAGGGTGGGAAGCAATTTCATGAGTGTGTTGGGTTGGTTGAAAATAAGAGTATTCGGTGCCGTACAGGCAATGCCGGATGGCCCTATACTGGGTTTAACCCAAGTGGGTTGGTACGGGCTGAATTTGAAGTTTAATCTCGGCCGTGGCCCCGGCCGCCACCTTGGTTGCCGTCGTTGCCGCGTCCGCCGCCGTCGTTGCCGCGTCCGCCGCCGTCGTTGCCGCGTCCGCCGCCGTTGTTACCGCCGCCTTGGCCGGGATTGTAGCCCCCGTCCCCTTGCTGGGGCTGTTGCGTGGGCTGCTGGGGCATCGGATTGCTGCGCGGAGTATTGTTGCCGCCGGAGTAATGGCCGCGGTTGTCACGGTCGTTGCCCCGATTGTCGTTGCCCCAACGGCCGCCTCGGTCATCGTGGTCATTGCCCCGATTGTTGTTGCCCCGGTAGCCGCCCCGGTCGTCGCGGTCGTGGTCGCCGTAGTTGCGGCCGTTGGAGTAGCCACCGCGGGTGTCGTAGCGGGGGCGGCCGTAGCTATTGCCGTAACCACGGTTGTAGTAGCCCGGGCTAGGGCCGTAGTTACGGTAGGGCCGGTAGGCGTAGCGCTGGCGGTAGTAATCAACCCGCAGCCAGGGCTGGGCCCCGCGATAGTCCACAATAACGGGGTGGAACTGGTAGGGGTCGTAGCCATAAAGCTGCGGCAGCGGCACCCAGTAGCCGTCCTGAAACACAATGTACTGCTGGTTGTAGAGGTCGTAGTAGCCGTCGATTTCGGGGATGTAGTAATACTGCGTGCCGTAGGGAACCTGCGGCCCCCAGGCCGGGGTGCCAATATTAATATTTACCCCCACCTGGGCCTGAGCGGCCGGGGCCGTAAACAGCGCAAACGCGCCCACCAGGGCCGCGCCAATAAATTTTGCGAGGGGTTTCATGGTAAGAGATTGATAAAATAGGACTTACGCATTTGAAGCACTAACTAACTGAAAAACAGCAATATAACAAACATGCGTCTTGAATGTAAGTCGTTGATTTTCAGGTTACACAGCTTTTGAAGTGCGTAAGTCCTATAAAAGTAAGCTGGCCCATAACGGTGCTGCCACTTTAATAGATGCAAGGCAAGTGCCAGAGTGCCCGGCCAGCCGGTGGTTGGGCCAAAACATTCGCCCAATTGCCCAAAATCAACGCCTATTTATTTTCCGTGGGATTGCTGGGGACAAATACCCCCCGTTTGGGGTTGTACCCCGACGCCCGGCGGCGTCAGTCCTCGTCTTATCTCGTTGCCCGGGCTAGCTATCGGGCGGCGCTTTCCGTACTTTTGCGAACTTATTCGCTGCGTTTCTGAATGGCCAAAAAATCCACTGCTACCCCGGTTGCCAAAGCTCCTAAAGCCCCGGCCGCCGCTAAGAAAAAACCGGTTGCTAATGGCGTAGCCGTGGCGGCCGAAATGGCAGCTGCCGTGCGTGATATTGCCGAAATCCCGGCGGCCGGCCCCGTTACCGGGCACGTCCACGGTCAGCTTAACGGCCATAGCCCCGCCTCGCAGTACCTGGAAGCCCAGTACATTGAGGTGTACGGCGCGCGCGAGCACAACTTGAAGAACGTAACGGTTAAAATTCCGCGCAATCGGCTGGTGGTGTTCACGGGCATTTCGGGCTCGGGTAAGAGCAGCCTGGCGTTCGATACCATTTATGCCGAGGGGCAGCGGCGGTACATGGAGACGTTTTCGGCCTATGCCCGCAGCTTCATGGGCGGGCTGGAGCGGCCCGACGTGGACAAGATTGAGGGCCTGTCGCCGGTTATCAGCATCGAGCAGAAAACCACCTCGCGCAACCCGCGCTCCACGGTGGGCACCATCACCGAAATCTATGATTTCCTGCGCCTGCTGTATGCCCGCACGGCCGAAGCCTTCAGCTACGCTACCGGCGAGAAGATGATTCGGCAGAGCGACGACCAGATTATCAACTTTCTCCTCAAGCACTTCGACGGCAAAAAGCTGGTGGTGCTGGCCCCCGTGGTGAAGGGCCGCAAGGGCCACTACCGCGAAGATTTCCAGAAGATTGCCAAGCTGGGCTTCACCAAGGTGCGCGTCGATGGCGAAATCCTCGACATCACGCCCAAGATGCAGGTGGACCGCTACAAGATTCACGACATCGAAATCGTGATTGACCGGCTGCTGGTGAAGGAGGAGGACCGGTTCCGTCTCTCGGGCTCGGTGCAGAATGCCCTCACGCACGGCAAAGGCACCATGCTGGTGCTCGACCCCGATGCCAAAAAGGCCACGCCGCAGTTCTTCTCGCGCTTTTTGATGGACCCGGCCACCGGCATCGCCTACGACGACCCGGCACCCAATACCTTCTCATTCAACTCGCCCTACGGCGCGTGCCCGACCTGCAACGGCCTGGGCGAGGTGCAGGAAATTACGGAAGAAGCTGTGCTGCCCGACCGCAAGCTGAGCATCAGCCGGGGCGGCATCGCGCCGCTGGGCGAGTACCGCGACATCTGGATTTTTCAGCAGCTCCAGCTCATTCTCAAGAAGAACAAAGCCACGCTGAACACGCCGATTGAGAAGATATCGGAAGACCTGCTCCATGCCCTGCTCCACGGCATTTCGGAGGACGAGGCCGACAGCGGCAAGGGCCTGTATAATGAGGTGTTCGAGGGCATTATTCCCTTCCTGCGCCGGCAGATGGACTCGGAATCTGACAACATTCGGGAGTGGATTGCGCAGTACGCGCAGGCCCAGCCCTGCCCCGAGTGCCACGGCTACCGCCTCAAAAAGGAAAGCCTGCACTTTAAAATGGATGGCAAGCACATCGGCGAGCTGTCGGTGATGGACCTCAACGACCTGGCCGCCTGGTTTGAGGGGCTGGAAAGCCGCCTGACCGACCGCCAGAACGTGATTGCCCGCGAGCTGCTCAAGGAAATCCGCAAGCGCATCGGCTTCCTGCTCGAAGTGGGCCTCGACTACCTGAACCTGCACCGTCCGGTACGCACGCTGAGCGGCGGCGAAAGCCAGCGCATTCGCCTCGCCACCCAGATTGGCACCCAGCTCGTGGGCGTGCTCTACATCATGGACGAGCCCAGCATTGGCCTGCACCAGCGCGACAACGAGCGGCTCATCAAGGCCCTGCAGCACCTGCGCGACATCGGCAACTCGGTGATTGTGGTGGAGCACGACAAGGACATGATTCTGCACGCCGACCACGTGCTGGACATTGGCCCCGGCGCGGGCATCCACGGCGGCCACATCGTGGCCCAGGGCACACCGCAGGAGATTTTCAACTCCGGCTCGCTTACCTCGCAGTACCTCAGTGGCCAGAAGCACATTGAGATGCAAAAGAAGAAGCGCAAGGGCGAAGGCGTGGATTTGGTGCTGAAGGGTGCGAAGGGCAACAATCTCAAAAACGTGACCCTGAAGGTGCCGCTGGGCAAGCTGGTGGCTGTAACGGGCGTATCGGGCTCGGGCAAATCCACGCTCATCCACGACACGCTGTACCCCATTCTCAACCAGCATTTCTTCAACGCCAAGCGCGAGCCGCTGGCTTATAGCGGCATCGAAGGGCTGGAGTTTATTGATAAGGTGATTGAGGTGGACCAGTCGCCTATTGGCCGTACGCCGCGCTCAAACCCGGCCACCTACACGGGCGTATTCACCGAAATCCGCCAGCTGTTTGGCGAGATGGCGGAGGCCAAAATCCGCGGCTACGGCCCCGGCCGCTTCTCCTTCAACGTGAAGGGCGGG
The DNA here is from genome assembly GCF_018967865.2 of Hymenobacter siberiensis. Lineage (NCBI taxonomy): Bacteria > Pseudomonadati > Bacteroidota > Cytophagia > Cytophagales > Hymenobacteraceae > Hymenobacter > Hymenobacter siberiensis. The sequence goes on along the minus strand of NZ_JAHLZY020000001.1, from coordinate 4,133,663 downwards.
CGTTGCGAAACCTGCGAGGGCGCGGGTATCCGCACCATCGAGATGAACTTCCTGCCCGACGTGCACGTGCCCTGCGAAACCTGCAAAGGCCGCCGCTACAACCGCGAAACCCTGGAAGTACGCTTCAAGGGCAAGTCCATCACCGACATTCTCGACATGACTGTGGAGAAGGCCGTGGAGTTCTTCGAATACCAGCCCCGCATCCTGCGTAAAATCAAGACCCTGAACGAAGTAGGTCTCGGCTACCTCACGCTGGGCCAGCAGGCCACCACGCTAAGCGGCGGCGAGGCCCAGCGCGTGAAGCTCGCCACCGAGCTCAGCAAAAAGGACACTGGTAAAACCTTCTACATCCTCGACGAGCCCACCACCGGCCTGCACTTTGAGGATATTAGTCACCTGGCGGACGTGCTCCAGAAGCTGGCCGACAAAGGCAATACCGTCCTCATCATCGAGCACAATCTCGACCTGATTAAAGTGGCCGACTACGTCATCGACATCGGCCCCGAAGGCGGCGCGGCCGGCGGCATGATTGTCGCCCAGGGCACACCCGAGCAGGTGGCCAAGTCCGGCAAGGGCCACACCGCCCGCTTTCTGGCCGAGGAGTTGAAAACCAGCAAGTACGCTACGGCGTAAGCCCCCCTTTCTAACGCTAAAAAGCCAGAGCGCAGCGGCCCTATCGGATATCGATAAGGCCGCTGCGCTCTGGCTTTTTAGCGTTAGAAAGGGGGGCTTACTTCCGCTCGTCGGCGCGCTTGTACAGCTCTTCGATTTGTTGCAGGTGGGCGCGCAGGTTGGGCAGGGCCTGGGCCGCAAAGGCGCGCAGCTCGGCGTTGCTGAGCTGCGTGGCGGCGGCGGCATAGCGCTGCACGTCGCGCTCGTGGGCATCTTTCAGGCTGCGCAGGTACTTCTTGTCGAAGCCGAAGTATTTGCGGTCGTCCACGTCGTTGTAGTGGTCGCGGTCGTCATCGCTCATCATCCGGGGCAGGGTAATGTTGGCGCGGCCGGCAATGGCTTCCAGCTCCTGGTCCATCTTGGTGTGCTCGGTTTCAATGGTTTTGGCCCATTCCTTCACCTCCAGCGCAATGGCCTTCTGCTGGGCCAGCTTGCTGATGGCTACTTCGAGCTGGTTGCTACTGGAAGCGGCCACCGCGAAATCGGCATCGTAGTCAAGTCTTTTCTTCACTTGCTCGGGCGTTTCGATGGCGGCGGCCACGGTTTCGTTGCGGCGCTCGTTGGCTTTGTTGGCCTGCTGCACGGCATCCTGCGAGCCGGTGCAGGAGGCAAGGCCCGCGACGGTGAAGGAAAGGAGGAGAACGTTGAATTGCTTTTTCATGGAGGAACTATTGGGTGTGAGGAGTCGGGCCATTTTGGGTCCGTCTCGGAATCATATCCTTGTTCTTTACGCGCTCAAGCCGAAACAGATAAAAAAAGCCGCTCTTGGAGCGGCTTTTTTTATCTGTTTCGGTGGCTCAAAACCCATCGGTTTGATTATGGTAGCTTGTCGGCCACATCGGCCGCATCCTTCGCCGCATCAAGCTGTTCCTGCACCGGCCCGTGGAACTTGGCCGCGAAGCCGCGAATGTCGCCGTCATACCCATCATCGCTCATGTCGTCGAAGGCGTCTTCGTCCTGCTTCTGGGCTTTCACCAGCAGGGCCATCAGGTATTTATCGAGCTGCGTACCGGGTTGGGTGCTGGCTTCGTGGTAGGCCTGCTGCTCATCGCCGCCGAGGGCGGCGGGCACGGTCAGTCCCTTGGCGGCGGCCAGGGTGCGCAAGGTGCCCAGCAGCTCCAGGCGCTGCGGTACCAGGCGGGCCCCGTAGCTGCGCACGGCGGGGGAGGTGGCGCGGGCCTGGGCCAGCTTGCCCAGCTCTACTTCGAGCAAGGCATTGCTGGTGCTCTTAACGAGAAATTCAGCATCGGCCTGCTGCTTCTTGGTGATGTCGGCGGTGTCAATTTTTTTCTCGTTCTGCGCCATGGCATTGTCCACGGCATCGGCGTTGCTGCCGTTGCCCGAGCAGCTGCCGAGTAACGGCAGTGCAACCGCCAGCTGCCAGAAAAACCGGCGCGGCAGGAAAGTAGAATGGAGGAAATGATGCATGAGGGGGCCGAAAAGCGCGCGACTATTTTGGCCGGGCGTGCAGGCTATACGGCCGGCTGAAAATGGGGTTTGACCGAAAGCATCGCAATATTTATTTCGACCGCTTAAACCCGGCGGTATCTTCCGCTTCCAACCGACCACAAACGCAGTGCTTCGTCCTGTTTCTCACTTTATTCCCAACCCGTTTTTCACCTTCGTTATGCGTACCGCAACTCTCCGTTCCTTCGCCCTGGCCTGCCTGGCCAGCGCTGCCCTGCTCACCACTGGCTGCAACCGCAACAACGACGCTACGCCCACTGACGACATCACCACGGCCGAAGACCGCACCGACGACAACTCCGAAACCGGCATGAGCTCCGAAGCCGCCCAGATGGCCGGCCCCACCGACCCGCAGGTGCAGGGCTCAACCAACATCATCGGCGATGCCGATTTCCGCGCCCGCTTCGGCAGCTGCGCCACCCGCAGCTATGATTTTAACACCAAAACCCTCACCATCGATTTCGGCACTACCAACTGCCTGTGCGCCGATGGCCGCTACCGCCGCGGTAAAATCCTGGTGCGCTTCACCACCGACATAAACCGCCGCACGGCCGGCGCCGTGGTTACCCGCGTCGATTACTTCGTGAACGATAACCAGCATACTGCCACCCGTATCTTCACCGACATGGGCAGCGGCTCGTTCACCGTTGATGTGACCAACGCCAGCATCATCCGCGCCAACAATGGCGGCACCCATTCCTGGACCGCCAACTGGACCTTTACCCGCACCGCCGGCTTCGGCACCCCGCAGGTTTCCGACGACGTGTACAGCGTAACCGGCTCGGCCACCGGCACCAACCGCAAAAATGTAGGCTACACCGCCACCATCCAGAACCCCCTCATCAAGCGCGCCGACTGCCCCAAATACTTCGTGCAGGGCACCACGGTCATCACCAACACCAGCAGCAAGTCGATGACGCTGGACTATGGCACCGGCACCTGCGACAACGTGGCCACCGTCACCGTGAACGGCCATACCCGCACCATTGCCCTGCGCTAGTTGCGGGGTTGAGTTTCGCGCGAAACAAAAAAGCCGCCCCGATGAGGGCGGCTTTTTTGCGTTTAAATGCCCGCTGCCAGCAGGGCTTCGGCCACCACTAGGTCATCGGGCGTCGTTATTTTCAGGTTGCGATAGTCGCCTTCTACCAGCTGCACGCGGCACAGGTCGTCTACCACCGTCGCGTCGTCGGTGAAGGTGGCCAGTTCGGGCATGGCGTAGGCGCGGCGCAGCAGGTCGATTTCGAAGGTTTGAGGCGTTTGCATCAGGCGCAGGCGGCTGCGGTTCTGGGCCGCCGAGTCGTGCTGCGACACCAGTCGGACCGAGTCCTTGGGCATCACGGCGGCAGCGGCGGCGGCGTGGGTGGCGGCGGCGGCGTAGGTACGTTCCACCACCAGGCGCGACACTAGCGGCCGCACGCCATCGTGCACCGCCACCAAGCCTTCGGGGTGCCCTTGTAGCGCCGCCAGGCCCGCCTTCACCGAGGCCCAGCGCGTGGCCCCGCCCGCCACCAGCCGGTGCGGAACAGCAATGCTGAACTGCGCGCATAGCGCCTGCCAGATATCAAGCTGGTCGGCGGGCAGCACCACCACAATGTCCGCCACGCCCAGGGCTGGCTCGGCAAAGCGGCGCAGTGTGTGCAGCAGTACGGGCTCGCCGCGCAGCAGCAAAAACTGCTTGGGCCGGTCGGCCCCCATGCGGGTGCCGCTGCCGCCCGCCACCAGAATGGCAAACCTGGGGACTTGGTTGTAAAGGGACTTAGGGTCTTGGGAACTTGGGGACTTGGGTTTCATTGGTGCGAAGTTCTGACAAAAGAAAAGCGCCGACGTTCCGGAAAGAACATCGGCGCTCAAAAAAAGCGGCGCTCAAAAAAGTCAGTAGTCAGTCAATAGGAAAGACGGGCCGGAAAAAAACCAAGTCCCGAAGCCTCTAAGTCCCCAAAAACTACAGAATCAGCATCGCGTCGCCGTAGCTGAAGAAGCGGTACTTCTCCTTGATGGCCTGCTTGTAGGCTTCCATCATCAGGGGGTAGCCGGCGAAGGCCGCCGCCAGCATGATGAGCGTGCTCTCCGGCATGTGGAAGTTGGTAAGCATGCAGTTCGCGATTTTGAAATCGTGGGGCGGGAAGATGAACCGGTCAATCCAGCCCTGCGTGGGCTTCATGCGGGCATTTGCCGACACCGAGGCTTCCATGGCGCGTACGGTGGTGGTGCCCACGGCGCACACTTTCTTCTTGGTATCGAGGGCCTTGTTCACTATCTCGCAGGCCGGAGCCGTCACGATGAAGTTCTCCGAGTCCATTTTGTGCTTGGTCAGGTCTTCCACATCTACCGTGCGGAACGTGCCCAGGCCCACGTGCAGCGTCACAAACGCCGGCTCGATGCCCTTGATTTCCATGCGCTTCATCACCTCGCGGGTGAAGTGCAGGCCGGCCGAAGGAGCCGCCACGGCGCCAATGTTCTCGGCGTAGATGGTCTGGTAGCGCTCCTTGTCGGCGGGCTCGGTTTCGCGGTTGATAACCTCTTTCGGAATCGGGGTTTCGCCCAGCTCGTACAGCGCCTTACGGAACTCCTCGTCGGTGCCATCAAACAAAAATTTGATGGTGCGGCCGCGCGAAGTCGTATTGTCAATTACTTCGGCAACCATGTCCGACTCGCCGAAGTACAGCTTGTTGCCGACGCGGATTTTGCGGGCGGGGTCCACCAGCACGTCCCACAGGCGGAGCTCCTTGTTCAGCTCGCGCAACAGGAAAACCTCGATTTTGGCACCGGTTTTTTCCTTATTGCCGTAGAGGCGGGCCGGGAAAACCTTGGTGTCGTTGAACACCATTACATCGCCCTCGCTGAAATAGTCGAGAATATCCTTAAAGTTACGGTGCTCAATTTGGCCAGTGGCGCGGTGCACCACCATCAGGCGGCTCTCGTCACGGTTGCGGGCGGGGTGCAATGCCACCAGCTCCTCAGGGAGTTCAAATTTGAACTCGTGCAATTTCATCGCCATAGGGCAGTATTTGGGGGAATATACGGAAATTTGGGGAGGCAAAAGTACGGCTTTTATTTGGATATTGTTTTTTTGGTGAAAACGGTTCGTTCCTTATCCATCTGTCATCCTTTAATCTGGCCTCCGCGCAGCGAAGGACCTTGGTAGGTTTGCTCGGCCTGAATTAATCCAAACTGCTCAAACGTGATAAGGTCCTTCGCAAGCTCAGGATGACAGATGGACGATAGCCGCAAGCCCTCGTCGGCGCAACTTCCCCGTAGGTTTCCGTCTTTTGAGCTCGGAAGCAGCTTTATCCGTGTCCGCCCTCCCTTATGCTGAACCTGCGCCTCACCCTCGAAAGCTTTCTGTTTGCCTGGGATGCTTTGAAATCCAACCTGTTGCGTACCATTCTGTCGCTGCTGGGCGTCACGGTCGGCATCTTTGCCATCATTGCCGTCTTCACCATCGTCGATTCGCTGGAGGCCAACGTGCGCAGTAGCCTCGACTTTGTGGGCGACAAGATTATCTACGTGCAGAAATGGCCCTTTGAGTTTAGTTCCGATTTTCCATGGTGGAAGTATTTCCAGCGGCCCGTGCCCACGCCGCGCGAATACCAGCAGCTGCGCCAGCAGCTGGGCCCCAATAACAAAGGCATTGCCATCTTCGCCGCCAATAGCGGCAACACCCTGAAATCCGGATCTAACTCGGTGTCCGACTGCGTACTGCAGGGCGTGAGCTACGATTTTCGCGTGGTGAGCAACGTGCCCATCAAGGAAGGCCGCTACTTCACCAACCAGGAAATGGACGCCGCCCGGCCCGTAGCCATCATCGGGGCCACCATTGCCGAAAACCTGTTTCCGAACGGCAATGCGCTGGGCCGGCAGTTCAAGGCACGCGGCCAGAACTTCACGGTGATTGGCGTGATGGAAAAGGAAGGCAAAAAACTCATCACCATTTCCAGCAACGACGCCAACTGCATCATTCCGTTCCCGATGTTCATGAAAATGTTTGCGCTCAGCACCACCGGCTTCGGCGGTGGTCCCAGCGCCAGCATTGCCGTGAAAGGCCGCGACCAGGACGAGGGACTGCTCGATTTGGAGTACGAAATGCGCGGCGTTATGCGCAACATCCGCGGCCTGAAGCCCCGCGAAGATGACAACTTCGCCCTGAACCGGCCCGAAATGATTGCCTCGGCCGTGGGCAAGCTCTTCAGCGTCATTGGGTTGGTGGGGGGCGTTATCGGCTCATTCGCCATTCTGGTGGGCGGCTTCGGCATTGCCAACATCATGTTTGTGAGCGTGCGCGAGCGCACCAACATCATCGGAATTCAGAAGTCGCTGGGGGCCAAGAACTTCTTTATCCTGTTTCAATTTCTGTTCGAAGCCGTATTTCTGTGCCTGATTGGGGGCGCGGCGGGCATTGCGCTGGTGTGGCTCGTGACCCTGATTCCGCAGGATGCCCTGCCGCTCACCATGTCGGCGGCCCGGGTGATGCTGGGGCTGCTTATTTCGGTGGCCATCGGCATCATCGCCGGCATTGTGCCCGCCGTGCTGGCTGCTAATCTGGACCCGGTAATTGCCATCCGGGCCAAGTAGGGAAGGCCCCCGTCTCGTAACCGGCTGCCCCAAACGAACGTCATAAAGCAAAAAGAACGCGATGCTGAGCGCAGTCGAAGCATCGCTACCGCAGTAGTAATTACTCGCATGGTGGCGATGCTTCGACTACGCTCAGCATCGCGTTCTGAATTCAGCAAACCCATACATGACGCTACCTCCCTTTCTGAGCTATGAAATACTGGGCAACACGCTCGGGCAATACCTCATCGCGACGCTCATCCTGCTGGTAGGCAGCGCGTTCCGACGCCTTTTTTCGCGGTTACTGAGCAAGCTGCTGTTTTCCCTCACCAAACGCTACACCGCCGGCGTAACGGAAGACGAGCTGCACGAGCTGCTCATCCAGCCGCTGTCTACGCTGCTGCTGGTGGTGACGCTGCAGCTGGCCGGAGCCACGCTGATGTATCCGCACAGCCCCACGGCCGGCCCGGGCGTGCTGCCCTGGCACGAGGTGCTGCTGCTGCGCATTCTGGCGCTGGCCTTCATCGTAGCGGCGGCGCGGGTGGCCCTGCGCCTCGTCGATTTTGCCCTGCTAGTGATGGCCCGCCGGGCGGCGCTACGCACGACAGCCCACGGCCCCACGCGCCTCGACAACCAGTTCCTACCCTTCGCTAAAGACTTGCTGAAAGTGTTTTTCATCATCATCGCGGTGCTGGTGGCGCTGGGGCAGGTGTTTGGGGTGAATGTCACAGCCCTCATCGGCGGCCTGGGCATTGGCGGGCTGGCGGTGGCTTTCGCGGCCAAGGAAAGCCTCGAAAACCTCATCGCCTCGTTCACCATCTTCCTCGACCAGCCCTTCGGCGTGGGCGACCTCGTGACTGCCGGCAGCGTGAGCGGTACCGTGGAAAAAATCGGTTTCCGCAGCACCCGCCTGCGTACGGCCGAGAAAAGCTACGTCACCGTGCCCAACAAAAGCATGATTGACAAGCCGCTCGATAACCTCTCGCTGCGCACCTCGCGCCGGGTGGGCTTCACCCTCACCTTCGACCAGAAAACCACCAGCGCCCAGCTCCACGCCATCATCGCGGCCGCCGTGGCGGCTATGCAGGCGCACCCACTCGTGACCCCCGACGCCCAAATGAAGTTTAGTGCCCTCACGCCTGCCGGCAAGGAAGTGACCGTGCAATACTTCGTGCAAACCACGAGCTACGACGAATACCTCAACGTGAAAGAAGACCTCAACTACAGCATTGTGGAAGTGGTGGAGCAGCACGGTGGCTCTTTCGCCGGCGCACCCATGGTGGTGGCCTCCGCCGACAAAGCCTGAGCCGGGAAGGCCGGCTGCCGCCGCTCCACAACGGCGAACCGAAGTGATGGCTACCCTACTAAAAAAGGCTTACCGGTTGGCAAGCCTTTTTTAGTTTCTTGCTGATTCGGCGAGGATGCTACCGGCCACCAAACAGGCCGCCGAGCATTCCGCCCAGGCCGCCGTTCAGCAGTCCACCCAGACCCGAGCCGCCCGCGCTGGCCGGCTGCGAGTTGGGCCGGCCACCCAGGCCGCCCAGAATAGACATCATCGAGCCCAGCCCACCGCTGCCGATGGCCGAGCCCTGCTGTGGCAGATTGGCCGTTTCGTTGGAGTTGCTCCCGCCCAGCAGCCCGCCCAGCATGCCGCCGCCGAGCAAGCCACCCAGCAGGCCACCCATGCCGCTCTGGGCCGCGCCACCCAGCAGGCCACCCATGCCGCTGCTGAGCAGGCCGCCGCCGGAGCTGCTTTGGTTGCCGTAGCCGTTCTGGCTGCCGCCGCCCATTACTTTTGAAATTACCATGGGGGCTACCACCCCCAGCAGGCCAGCCATGAGGGCACCTTTGGGAATGCCCACGCTGGAAAGTTTGTCGCCAATACCGTTCAGGAAGCCGGTTTTGGCTGGGTCCTGCGGGTCGTGGGGCACGCTGGCGGCCTGGTCGACGACTGTTTCGAGGGTTTGCTTCTGCTCGGGGTTGATGCCGAGGTATTGGGCCATTTTGCTAATCATAGCTTCCTCGTCGTTGGCATAGGAGCCATCGGCACGCGCGAAGCTGATGAGGTCGGTAACGAGCGAGAAGCGCAAGTCGCTGTTCTTAAGCACGTCCAGATTCTGCTGGATGCTTTGGTTATTAGCATCCTGGGCGGCGGCCATCACCTGCTGGGTGGCCCCGCCCGAGAGGCCGGCCTGCTGCGCCAGCGCCTGCAGGAATTGCCCTTCAGCTCCTGAGGCCTGCCGGTCGGCAGTAGCCAGGCTGGCAATGGCGCTCAGGTAAGCAGTTTTTTCCTGTTCCGAATAATTCTGGAGGAGTTTGGTATCCATCGGGAAGCGAGTACTGAGTGAGAAAGGTTTTTTAACTCGTTAACGAAGCGGCCCGGAATACGTTGCCTCCGGTGATTAGGGCTGGTAAAACAAGTTTTTTCTAAAATTATCCGAAATTTTCTTGCGCTGAAAATGAATTTGTTGCTGCCGGATTTGGGCGAAAAACAAAAAAATATGCGCCCAAATGCAGCAGCAGGTTTTGTGTTTCCAAAAAGTCCCCCCATCTTTGCAATCCCAAACGGAAACAACTACTCGGGGGATTAGCTCAGCTGGTTCAGAGCATCTGCCTTACAAGCAGAGGGTCACTGGTTCGAACCCAGTATCCCCCACACTGAAAAAAAGCCACTTAGGTTAGAAACTAGGTGGCTGTTTTTATTCTGATTTAAACGTTGGTTTAAATCAACCCCTTGGCTGCTTGTTAGCCAAGTATTATTTGGGAGGTTAGCTCAGTTGGTTTAGAGCGCTTGCTTCACACGCCAGAGGTCGAAGGTTCGAATCCTTTACTTCCCACACCGAAAAACAGCCACCTGGTAGCAATACCAGTTGGCTGTTTTTTTTGGGCTACGGCAGCAGGCGGATAACGAAGTTTTTCAGCGGGTTCTTCTTGATGAGCGTTACCAGCTGGCCGTTGGCGTAGCGGTACTCGTCTTCGCGGCCGTCGCGGTGGGCGCGGTAGGTGCCATCGGGGGCATGGGCCACGGTGAAATAATCGCCGAAATATTCGGCAAAGGCGGTGGTATGGCCGCCGGGCTCACCAAAAAACATGTCCGTGACGGTGTAGGTGATGGGGTGCTTTTCGGTGGCCTGATAATGGTGCTTGTATTGGTCGGCGCGAATGTCGTAATGGTCGCCTTTCCACTCGGCACGGGACGAAAAATCGCCCTGGTTGGTGTGCGCCTCCACCGTGGAAAGCTGTAGCTGGCCACCCCGCACGCGGTTGGTAACCTTGTAGTAAATCTTCAGGTGGTAGAACAGAAACGTAACCTGCACATCGCTGATGAGCGTGGAAACTACTTCGGTGGTGCCGGGCTGGGGCTGGCGCGTGGCCGTCATGGTGCCCACGCGCAGGCCGGCCACCTCAATGGCGTAGTGGCGGGTTTCGGTGGGGGCCGCCGGGCGCGGGGTTGTACCCGGCAGGGCCTGGGCGTGCGCGGCGCCGGCCGGCCCCAGCCACAATAGCACCAGCAGCTGGCCGGCGCGGAGTGGTACCCGGTAGGGCCTATTGCTCATTCAGGCTCCAGTTGTAGTCGAGGTAGGAAACCTTGGTTTTGGCGTCGATTTTGGTGGTCGAATACTTGTTTACCCACTTCTCTACCGACTGGCCGTTCTTCTCCCAGTCGCCCTTGTACCAGTCAAAATACTTGGAAAGCTGGGCGCTGGCGACGCTGATTTTGTTCTTGGCGGGGTTGTTCAGGAAATCGCGGGCCTGGTCGTCGAGCTGGCTTTCCAGCTTGGCGGCGGTATAGGCCTCGGGGCGCAGGCTGGGGCACGACATGGAGGCGCACACCAGCGCGAAGTGAATGCGCGGGTCGTTGTATTTTTTGCGCAGGATACCGTGCTCAATGTTATCGAGGCTCATTTTTTCGCCGCCGATGCTGAAAAACTTGATGGCCCAGGGCGTTGTCACGAAGGGAATCTTGATTTTCGAGCCAATGTCCTTGATGCTCGAAACGGGGTAGTGGTCGAGCACCAGGCGGATGGTGTACGCGTTGTAGGCGTTAATCCAGAAGGCCATCTGGTCGGCCTTGCTCCACGAGGCGGCGGGCGCACTCTTGCTGAGCAGGTCGAGGTAGCTGTTGAGCTCCTGCTGGTTCGCCTTCAGGCCCTTGTAATTGACCAGGCCTTTGGCGCTCACGTATTTCTTGAGGAGCTTGTCGTAGCTGCTATGGTCTACTGCGGCGGGGCTGGCCGTAGCCATGCCGGCCAGGGAGTGGGCCGGGGCCGAAGCAAAGGCGGATGAGTCCACGAACAGGGCTCCGAGCAGGGCAATGGTGAAAAATGGAGTGGTTTTCATGGGAAAATACTGGCTGAAAAGCGCGTGGATGCCCGAATGTGGGCCCGAGCTGCGGCAATAGACGCAGCTCGGTTCGTTATTTTACAGCATACGAGAAATAAAGCTGTGCCGATTGACGAGATTAGCGGGGCGCAGCATTGTTCACTGTAACGATAAAGATTTCGCCTGTAGCAAACTTCCGGCCACGGCCTTTGCGTAAGCACAAAGAGCTGCCAGTAGCGCGAGCGCGGCGAAATGAGGAAATTATACCCTCGTCCCTTCCCTGATTATGAAACTGAGTGTTATTATTCCCACCTTCAACGAAGCTGCCAATATTGCCCGCCTGGTGGGCGAGCTGCGCCGCCACGCCGCCGACCGCCCGGTAGAAATAGTGGTAGTAGATGCCCACAGCCCCGACGGCACCGCCGAACTGGCCCGCCAGGCCGGGGCCACCGTGCTGCTGCCGCCCCGGTCCGGCCGCGCCTTCCAGATGAACTACGGGGCTGCCCACGCCACCGGCGACGTGCTCTACTTCGTGCACGCCGACGTGAGCATTCACCCCGACTACGTGGCTACCCTTGGGCAGGCTGTGGCGCAGGGTCACGCGGCGGGCTGCTACCGGTTTCGGTTCGATTCTACCCGTCCGCTGCTGCGCATTAATAGCTACGGAACTCGCTTTAAAGGAATTATGAGCCGGGGTGGCGACCAGACCCTGTTTGTTACGCGGGCGCTGTTTCAGCAGCTGGGTGGGTTCAACGAGCATTTTGTGGTGATGGAGGACTTTGAGATTATCCAGCGCATCCGGCGGGTGGCCTCGTTTCTGATTGTGCCGCAGGATGTGCTGGTTTCGGCCCGCAAGTACCAGAACAACAGCTGGCTGCGCGTGCAGGCGGCGAACCTGACGGCTTTTTCGCTGTATTTTCTCAAGGTGTCGCCGGTGCGAATTGCCCGCACCTACAAGGCCATGCTAAACACCTACTAATGGCCGAAACCGTGCTTGTGACCGGTGCCAATGGCTTTCTGGGCCGGCACCTCGTGGCTGGGCTGTGCCGGCGCGGCTATGCTGTGCGGGCGCTGCTGCGGCCCGGCACGCCCGCGCCGTTTCCGGCCGAATGGGGCATCGAATACCGCGAGGCCGACCTTACCCGGCCGGCCACGCTGGCCGGCGCGGCCGACGGCTGCGGGGCCATCATTCACGCGGCGGCGCTGGCCCAGGTGAACCCTGCCCGCAATCCCGCCGTGTGGGCGGCCAACCTGGGCGGCACCGAGGCGGTGCTGGGGCTGGCGCGGCAGGCGTGCGTGCGCCGGCTGGTGTGCGTGGGCACCGCCAACGTCTTCGGCTTTGGTACCAAAGCAAACCCCGGCGACGAAACCCGGCCCTACGCCGGCCAGCACTACGGCCTCGACTACATGGACAGCAAGCGGGCGGCTACCGACCTCGTGCTGCGCGCCGTGGCGCAGGAGCAGCTGCCGGCCGTGCTGGTACATCCCACCTTCATGCTCGGCCCGCAGGACGCCAAGCCGACGTCCAATGCCCTGCTGCTGGAGCTGTTGCGGGGCCGGCTGCCGGGCTACCCGCCGGGCGGCAAAAACTATGTGCACGTCCGCGATGTGGCCACGGCTACCGTCAACGCCCTCACGCAGGGCCGGGTGGGCGAATCGTATATTCTGGGTAATGAAAACCTGAGCTACCGCGAGGCGTTTGGACTAATGGCGGGCGTGCTGGGCGTGCGGCCACCGCGCTGGCCCATTCCGGCGGGCCTGGCGGTACTCTACGGTGATATTTGCGACGTGAAAGCGTGGCTCACCGGCCGGCCGGCGCAGCTGAATTCGGCCATGGCGGCCGTGGCCAACGACGGCCATTATTTTAACGTGCAGAAGGCTCGCCAGGAGCTGGCCCTGCCCCAAACTGCCATCGGGCAAGCCGTAACTGAGGCGCTCGACTGGTTCAAAACCAACCATTATGTTTGATTCAAACCCGGCCAGGCGCCCGGAGCCGCTGGCCGGCAAGGTGGCCATTGTTACCGGCTCGGAATCGGGCATTGGCCGCGAAACGGCCCGCGCATTGTGCGAAAGCGGGGCCGCCGTGGTCCTCAACGGCCGCAACGGCGAGTGGCTGGAGCACACCCGGCAGGACCTGGCCGCCGCCGGCCACACCGTAGCAACCTGCGTGGCCGATGTAACCGACTACGCCGCTTGTGAGCAGCTCGTGCAAACGGCCCTCGACCACTTCGGTCAGCTCGATATTCTGATAACCAACGCCAGTATTTCGATGCGGGCCTACTTCGCCGACATGGCCCCGGAGGTGTTTCGGCAGGTGCTCGACAGCAACGTGTACGGCACAGTTTACCCGCTCAAGGCCGCCCTGCCGCATTTGGTGCGCACGCGGGGCAGTGTCACATTTATCTCGTCCATTTCGGCGCTGAATGGGATGCCCAGCGGCTCGGCCTACTGCGCCGGCAAGGCCGCCGTGGCCAACCTGGCCCACACCCTGCGGTTGGAGCTGGTGGATACCGGCATTCACTTCGGCGTGGTCCACATCGGCTTCACCCAAAATGACTCCGAAAAACGCGTACTCGATGCCGCCGGCCAGCCCGTACCCATTGCGCACCGCCCGCCGCGCTGGCAGAAATCGCAAGCTGAGGTGGCCGCCATCATTGTGCGGCACGTGCGGAAGCGGCGGCAGCGCACCGTGATTTCGGCCCTGGGCCGGCTCATCTTGCTGGTGCACACCTACCTGCCGCGTCTGGGCGACTGGGTGGTGCTGTCCACTATCCGGCGGATGCGGAAATTTTATGAGTAGTGGCCGGGAGGTGTCGGCACGACCGTAGTTGGGGCTACATTCGTGGCTATTCCATGCCGTATTTATCCCCGCGCCGCTTTGCCTGACTCTGTTTTTCCTGCCTTTATTCGTTCGCGTCGCTGGGTGGTGGGCGTCTTTTTTGGCCTGCTGGCGCTGCTGGGTGTGGCTCTGCATCGCGACTACGGCATGGGCTGGGACGAGCCTGCCGAGCGCCTCAACGCCTTCGTGAGCGCCAAGTACGTGGCCCTGAAACTCGCCCCTGAGCTGGCCCGCCGCCAGCCCCGCCTGGTCGACATCCCCGACCTGCGCCGGCACCGCGACGCCGACCACGGCGTGTTGTTTATGCTGCCTTGGGTGGGCCTGGAGGCTCTGCGGCCCGGTCCCGACCCCGCCGAATGGGCGTACCGGCGGCATCTGGCCGGTTTCCTGCTGTTTGCGGTTGGGGCCTGGAGTGTGTACCGGCTGGGGCGGGCGCGGCTGGGCAACTGGCGCTGGGGCCTGGTGGGCGCCGCGCTGCTGGTGCTGTCACCGCGCATCTTCGCCGAGGCGTTTTACAATTATAAGGACGTTGTTTTTCTGAGCCTGTTTGCGCTGGCCGTGCTCACGCTCACGCGGCTGCTGCGGCGGCCCACGGCAGGACGGGCGCTGGTGCACGCGCTGGCCACGGCGGCGGCCATCGACGTACGGGCCATGGGCGTGCTGCTGCCGCTGCTCACGCTGGGTTTTGGGGCGCTGGAAATGTGGGCGCGGCCGGTGCGGCGGCGCGGGCTGGCGGCGATGCTGGCCTTGTACCTGCCCGTGCTGGCGGCGCTGGTGGTGCTGGGCTGGCCCTACCTGTGGGAAAGCCCCTGGGACAATTTCCGGGCAGCACTCAGCAGCTTCGGGCATTATGCCAAGCCGCTGGAGGTGTTTTACCTGGGGCAGTTTGTGTCGATTCAGGCTTTGCCGTGGCACTATGCGCCAGTGTGGCTGCTCATCACTACGCCGCTGCCCTACGTGCTATTGTTCGCGGTGGGGCTGGTGGGCGAGGGGCGGGGGTTGCTGAAAACCGGAGTTGGGTGCTGGCTGCGGCGCACGGCCAGCCGCCGCGATTTGCTGGTGCTGGCCTGGTTTTTTGGCCCGCTGCTGGGCGTGATGGTGCTGCATTCGGCCGTTTATGATGGCTGGCGGCATCTTTATTTTATCTATCCGGCTTTTGTGCTGCTCGTGGTGCAGGGCTTGCGGCTGCTCTGGCAAGCGTGGCAGCAACGTAGTGCCTTCCTGCGCTGGCGGCCTGCTCCGGCGGCGGCCGGCGCGGCGCTGTTGTTCGTGGCCGCTGGCACTGCGCAAGTAGCGTGGCGCATGGCCACGGAGCATCCGTTCCAGTACGCCTATTTCAGCTTTCTGCCCGGCCACGTTATCGAGCAAAACTTCGAGCGCGACTACTGGGGCCTCTCCGTGAAGCAGGGGCTGCAATGGGTGCTGGCCCACGATGCCCGCCCGGCCGTACCCGTGAGCATGGACAGCCGCACCGAAATGACCCTGCGCATCAACGCCAAAATGCTGCCGCCGTCCGCCCGTGCCCGCCTGCGTATCGTGCCGCCGGATTCGGCGGCTGGCGGGTATTTCCTGAGCATTCACCGCTGGCATCCGGGGGCGTACCCGGCCAGGGCGGGGCAGCCGGTGCACGTCATTCGGGTGGGGGGAGCGGTTATTCTCACGGTGCTGCGCCGGCCCTGAACGACGGCGCGGACGTTTCTTTGCGGCCCCGTTGGGCCTTTTTTGCTTGTGGTTTGTTGGCCGGCGGGGCCTTTATTGTTTTAGCTTATGCCGCTGCTTGAAGTTACAGATGCCCGCCTGGCGCGGCAGTTTTTGGAGTTGCCCGCCCGCTTGCACCAAGCGGTGCCGCAGTATATCGGGATTCTGGAAAACGAGATGGAGGTCGTTTTCGACCCTGTCAAAAACCCGAAATTTACCAACGGTGAGGCCATCCGCTGGGTGCTGACCGATGCCACGGGCACGGTTATCGGCCGGGTGGCGGCCTTCCTCAACCGCGACGCGGTGGACGTGCAGAACGCCGACCTGCCCACTGGCGGCCTGGGCTTTTTCGAGTGCATCAATGACCAGTCGGCGGCCAATGAGCTGTTTGATGCCGGCCGGCAGTGGCTGGTCGCGCGCGGTATGCAGGCCATGGACGGCCCCATCAACTTCGGCGAGCGCGACCGCCTCTGGGGCCTGCTCATTGACGGCTTTGACCGGCCGCCCAACTACGGCATGTTCTGGCACCCGCCGTACTATCAGCAGCTGTTTGAGCAGTATGGCTTTCAGCTCTACTTCAAGCAATACACCTGCTACCGCACTACGGCCGCGCCGCTGCACGCCCGCTTCGCGCAGCAGGCCCAGGAGCACGCGAAGGAATTTCGGTTTGAGCACGCCCGCGTGGCCGATGCCGAAAAGCTGGCCTACGACTTCCATCATGTGTATAACCTAGCCTGGGCCAAGCACTCGGGCGTGAAGCCGATGACGCTAGACCAGGCCCGCAATATCGTGAAGGAAATGAAGCCCGTAGTGGACGAGCGCCTGCTCTGGTTTGCCTACCACGGCTCCGAGCCGGTGGCGTTTTTCATCAGCTTGCCCGAGCTCAACCAAATTTTCCGGCACGTAGGCCGCCGGCTGAATCTGCTGGGCAAGCTGCGCTTTCTGTGGGCGCGCTGGCGCTTCATGCGCCGCTCGGACAAGCGCCTGTTCGGCATTATCTACGGCGTGGTGCCCGAGTACCAGGGCAAGGGCGTGGACGCGGCCATGCTGACGTATGCCCGCCCGTCGTTCGTCGACGCGGGCTACGCCGATATTGAAATGAATTGGATTGGCGATTTCAACCCGCGCATGCTGGTGACCACGCGCTCCATTGGGGCCACCATCGTGAAAACCCACGCCACGTTCCGCTACCTGTTCGACCGTGAGCGGCCGTTCGAGCGGATGCCGATAATTCGGTAGGTGGTGAAATGGTGAAATGGCGAGGGGGTGAGTTTGATGTTTAAACTGCGCTAAATACGCCATTGAAACATCAAACTCACCCCCTCGCCATTTCACCACTTAGAATGGGTACCCGATGGCCAGGTTTAACCTGGGCGCTTTATCGGGACTGCGGGTGCCGTCATTATTGAGCTTAGTGGGCGTGCCGTAGGGTGCCTGTATCGGAAAGGCCAGGTCGAAGCGGATGACGAAAAACTGCACGTCGATGCGGATGCCGGCCCCGGCGCCCACGGCCAGCTGGTTGAGGAAGGAGCTGGCTTTGAACTCGCCGCCCGGGCGGCCGGGGTCGGGGTTGACCAGCCATATATTGCCCGCATCCACAAACAGTGCCCCTTTCACGTAGGGAAACAGGTCCTGGCGGTACTCCAGGTTACCTTCGAGGCGGATGTCGCCCACCTGGTCGTAGAACTGGTTGGCTCTTTGGTCGGCGGTTTGGGCCTGGTACACGCCGGGGCCAATGCCGCGGGCGGCGAAGGCTCGCACCGAGTTGGGGCCGCCAATTCCGTACTGCTTGGGGTAGGGCAGCACCCGCGAGTTGCCGTAGGGGTTGCCGATACCGGCCAGCAGGCGGCCCACAATGCGGTTGCCGGAAGTGGGGTCGGCGCTGATGCGGTAGTATTCGCGCACCTCCAAATCGAGCTTGAGGTACTGGCTGTACTCCTTGCCCAGAATGGTGTTGCCGCCTGAGGGCCCTTTGGGCGTGCCAATGGACGTGGCGATGCCCTGGGCCAGGTTGCCACTGCCTTCAATCTGGCCGCTGAAGTAAATCTGCTGGCGGCGCTGCTCCAGCGACTGCTGGTTGTAGGTGTAGCGGTAGGAGCTGGCCAGGATAAACTGCTGCTGGAAGGCGCTTTTCAGGAAGCTTTTCTCCGGCGTGTTCAGGATTTCGGTAAACGTCTGGGAAGGGGTGAACTGGACGTAAGTAATGTCGATGGGCCGGATTTCCTGCTCGTTGGTTATCTTGGTTTTCCAGGTGTAGCCGTAGTTCACGTTGAAGAAATTCTGCGAGAAGTAGCTGGCGCGGGTCACGGCCCGCACGCCTACCGCGATGCTGGTGCGGGGCTGGAAGTCGGAGTTGGGCAGCTTCACATCGAGCAGCGGCAAATCGGGCGTCACCAGGCGCGGGATGAGCAGCTGGGCGTTGATGCCGTACTCGAAGCTGGTGAGGCCCAGGGCCCCGTTGCCACCGCCCGTCTGGGTTTCGGTCGAGGCCAGGGCGTTGATGAGCAACTGCTCAGCGCCGCGCAGAGCTGAGCGGTTGCGGAAGGTCACTTTCAGGGCCGGGCCGGTGAAGCCGTTGGTTTTAGTGGTGAGCTGGACCTCGGCGCGCAGGCTTTTCTTTTTGAGCTGGGTCATGAGCACCTCGGCATCGAGGCGGTTGCGCAGGCCCACCGAGCGGTTGCTGCCGGGCACGGCATCGGCCGGTACGGTTACGGTGGTGTCGCCGGCGGCGGCCGGCTTGAAGCGGATTTCCACGAAGCGGAACGTGCCCAGGCTCATGAGGCGGCTCAGGGTCTGGTCGCGGCGGTGGCGACGGAACACGCTGTCGGGGTACAGGAAGGTGGCGCGGGTAATGGCCTGCGCCTTAAATATTTCCTCGTCCGGAAAATACTGGTAACCCCGGAAAAGCATGGGGTTGCGCATGGTGGTATCCGTGAGCACGTAGCTGGTATTCAGCTTCACCTGGTCGAGCCAGTAGGGGCGTACGGCCTTGGGCGGCGCGCTGGGCTTGAGGCGCACGTCCACGGTGGCCTTATGGTCGAGGGTGCTATCAACCTTGAAAACGATGTAGTCCGGCGCGAAATAGTAGTAGCCGCGCTCCTTCAGGGCGGCATCTATGCGCACACGCTCGTTGGTGAGCGTGGCGAGATTATAGGCGTCGCCCACCTTCACCAGGCTTTCGCCTTGCGTGGCCCGAATGGCCGCCCGCACCAGCGAGTCGCCCTGCGGGAACGTGACCTCCGTGAAACGGTAGACCTTGCCCGGCAGGGCCGTGTAGTCGATTTCGGCCGTTTTCTCCTGCTTTTTTACTTCGTAGGAAGTGGTGCCGTTGAAGAAGCCGTTGTTGTGCAGGCGGTTGGTTATCAGGTCGCGCACGGCGGCGGGCTTGGCCTGCGACAGGTAAATGGGCGGCTCGCCAAACTTGTCGGCGAAGAACTTGCCCAAGCCTTTTTTCTTGTTCATGCCCATGTGCCAGAAGTAGAGCTTAGGCCGCAGCCCCAGAATGGAGCTATTGGGCTTGGGCCCCAGCACCGACACCAGCTCGGTTTGCAGGGCGCTCTGGTTGTTCACCGTTTTCTCGTCGGCCGGTGGCTTAATGGTCACCTTGCTGCCGGTGTAGAGGCGCTCGCCTTCGGGCACAAATTTCAGACCCGAGCAGGAAGCCAGCAGCACCACAACCGGGGCCAGCAACAGGGTAGCCCAGGTGAAAGAGGGGATAAAACGCTTCGTTAACTGGCGAACTGGAATCAAAACGGTAGAATTAAGATATCGGCCAACCGAAAGCTGGCGGTGTTGGAATGAGGGGCGGGAGGGGCGGAGCAGCTGTCTCATTTAGTCTTGCTGCTGGTGGTTTTGCTGCTGTCGAGGCGGGCTGTGGGCGGGGTTTGCAGGGAATTCTGCAAGGCCTTTTTATCGGCTTTTTCCTCCTTGCGCTGGCGCTTGCGCTCCTCCTTCACGGCGGGCGGCAGCTTGGCAAACAGCTCCTGCAGGTTGTCGTACTCGCGCTGGAACACCAGGGCCGCGCCGGTCTTAACCAGCTGGCCGTCGATGTCCTCGTAGGCATTCTGTCGGAAGGCGCGCAGGCGCAGGCGGCCGTCGCGCAGAATGCTGTATTCAATGCTGATGTCGCCGGCAAAGTTGCTGGCCGAGCTGCTGCCCTGTGTGGCCTGCGAGCCCGCGCCGCCCAACGGAATATCGGTGCCGAGGCGCACGGACAGGCGATTGTTCAGGAACTGGCGCTTCACAGCCACGTTCAGGTCGGTGCGGCTTTTGGCCGAGCCGCTGCTGTAGTCGGCCTGGTTGGTCACGCCCAGGTCGAGGCCCAGACCCGACAGGTACTTGCCGGTCAGGTTGTTCAGTTGGTCGGTGAGCACGGCGCTGGCCGAGCCTCGTAGCTGCGTGGCCACGAAGCTCTCCCTGGCACTGGCATCAAACGGGTTTTGCTGCAGGAAGCGGCCCAGAATCAGCAGCGAGAATACCTGCTTGTTCTGCTCCGAGGTCTGGTTGGGCAGGCGCAGCTGGGCCAGCTTGGCTTCCACCTGGCCCCCGAGCGCCCCACGCTGGCTTTCGGGTAGAATGATGTCGAACCCGATGAGCGGCTTGCTGAGACTCTCCGTCACGTTCAGCAGTACGTTGAAAGGGAGGCGGTTGCGGGCAGTGGTGTTGGCCACGGCATTGTCGAGGCCCTGGGCGGCCAGCAGGTCGGCGGGGGCAGCTTCTACCTTGTACACGGCCGTCACGTCGAGGTCGGCATTGTAGGGGTCGCCGCTCCACGTCAGGCTGGAGCCGGGCCGGATGATGAAGTCGCGCGAAGCCAGGTCGTAGAGTGACAGATGGTAAGAGCCCCGCGCCACTTCCAGCCGGCCGCTGAGCGTGATAGCGCCCGTGGGGTCGATGTTGGTATTGAGCGTACCGTTGGCCCGCACCTTTAGGTTGTCGCCGCTGATGGGGTCGATAACCACGGTGAAGGGCGTTTTTTCGGTCACCGTCACCACGGCCGTGATGTCGTAGCCGGTGGCCGTTCTCGCGGTGTCCAGCGCCAGCTGCCGCTGCAGCATGGTGTCCACGGGCGCGCTCTTGTCAATCCACTCCACAATGCCTTCGGAGGCCACCTTGTTGGCATCCGTGCCCGGCGATTCAATGGTCAGGTTGGAGCCCTCGACCACCGTCACGTTGGTGTCGATTTTGAGCAGCTCCAGCGGGCCGGTAATGCGGGTGCGGGAGTCCACCACCAGCTTGCCGTAGAACAGCTGGTTGTTCTTGCGGGTGCTGTTCACGGCCGTGAAGTTGTCGGTGGTGGCCGTGAGGTCGAAGGCGTAATTGATGAAATCCTTGGTCAGCAGGTAGCCGTTGGCCACGGCCTGGTTGTCGGCCGAGTCGCGCACCGTAAAGTTGTCGAACCTGATGCCCCGGTCGTCAAACGTCAGGTCCTGGCCCGGCAGGCGGTAGAGCGCCCCGAGCTGCGTCACGGTAAACGCCGCTTCGGGCGACGTAGTGAGTGTGCCGCGCACCACCGGGGCCGAGGGGGAGCCCTTCACCGTGAGTTGGCCGCGCACGTAGCCCGCCGCCTGCTGGAGCTGGCCGGCCGAGAAGGCCTGGGCCAGCTTCAGCGTCAGGCGCTGGGCATCCACGGTCAGGTTGAGGGGCTCCTTGCTATCGGCCTGGTAGTAGCCGGCTATGCGCACATCGTTGCCCTCGCCGCCAATAGAACCGCTGGCCCCGCCGGTCAGGCGGGCATCCAGGTCGTAGCGGTTGGGCGTGGGGTTGGTGGCTTTCACGGCAATATCGCCGATGAGCACCTTCTGGAAGGCCAGGCCCGTGACAGTGGCATCGGCAGTAAAGGCCATGTTTTTCTGGCCCAGGTTGCGCAGCTTGGCCTGGCCGTTGAGGGTGCCGGCCACCAGCGAGTCGGTGCCCTGCAAGGCTTTGGCCAGCTCGGCCAGGTCGAAATCGGTGAAGCGCACGCCCAGCGGCGAGGTTTTTACCCGGGGGTTATCGCTCTGCACGGCCAGCGAGCTGCGGCCGTTGGTCAGGTTCAGGGCGTCGGCCACGATGGCGCCACTGGGGAAGTAGCGCACGTAATTGTTGGCGCCCGCCGTCCAGTTTTCGTAGTTGATAATCTGCTCGGGCGCGGCTTCAAACTGGTACACCACGCCTTTTTCGCCGGGTAAGGTGCCGTCGGGGCGGGTGCTAAGGGTGCCGGCCACGGCCAGCCGCTCGCGGTTGGCCGAGTCGCCGAGGATGGCCACGCGGGTGAAAACCTTGTTGTTCGCAATGTTGCCCACGATGCTGGGCCGGCGCAGCTTCAGGGTTGTATCCTGCGCGGCCTTGGCCATTCGGAGGCCGTAGTCGAGCTTGCTCGGGTCCGAATCCACGGCCAGCTTCAGCGAATCGATGCGGTAGTTGGCGTAGCGAATAATGGGAATGCTGGTATTGGCCGTGAGGCGGGCCGCCTGCCGCGAATAGTCGCCGGAGAGCGTGAAGGGCGAAATCTGCTTCAAATCCTTCACCAGCTTGGTGGCCAGGTTGGGGTCTTTCAGCTGCAGCGAGTAGGTGAAATGCCGGTCGGCGTTGCTGGCCACGTACTTCACGCCGGGCACGTCGAAGTAGCGGTCCAGATGCTGCTGCAATTCGGTGGCGAGGTCGCCGAGGTGCACGTTGCCATCAAGGCGCACATTGGCAATGTCGGAGGTGATGACGGCCAGCGTGCGGTTGGCGTTCTGCACAATGCGGCCGTTGAGCGAGTCGAGCGGAAACTTCTGGTTGTCGCGCACAATCACAATCTTAGTCCCGCTGAACGTGCCGTTGATAGAGTTCAAATCCGAGCCGCGCAGGTTGGCCACCAGGTTGCCCTGCACGCGCAGGTCGCCGCCGGTATAAAAGCCCAGCGCCGTAAGGTTAGCCCCGCGCAGGTTTAGCTTCGTGACTTCGTAGGTGGGGTTTTTGGCGTCGCGCAGGTTCACCACGGCCGTCAGGTCGAGGTCGAGGTTGGGGTCGTCCTTGCTGCTGGCGTTGATGACGTAGCGGTTGCGGTCGAGGTCCACCGTGGCTTTCACGCCCTTGTAGGTGTAGCCGTTGTAGCGGGCGCTCTGCACGTTGGCATTCACCTGGCCCACCAGCGTGCCGGGGTCTTTCAGGTTGCCGGTGGCGTTGATGCGGCCCGTGGCCGTGACGCGCCCGATGGTGGGGTCCTTCAGCAGCTTGCCGAAATCGAAGGCCTTCACCGCGAAGGTGCCCACCAGCGGCTGCCGTCCATTGGCCTGCGCCTTGCCCAGGTTGCCCGAAAAGGCCAGGTCGCCGTAGCTGGTGCGGGCCTGTAAGTTGGTGTTGAACTGCAGCGTGGTGGGGTAGCCCTTAAAAGTGCCGTTCACCGCGAACGTGGGCGGAATGCTGATATTGTTCGGGATGCTGCCCTTCGGCGCAAGGCTCATAATATCGGCTCGCGAGGAGCTGAACTGCTTTAGATTCGCATCAACATAGAGTCGCCCGTCCACTTCCGGCAGGCCGGTGATGTGGATGCGGGGCGCTTTCACAATGGTGTTGCGCAGGCCCACAAACTCGAAGTTGCGGATGGTCATGTCGCCCACGCGGCCGGCAATCAGCCCGTTCACCAGCACGCTCTGGTTGGGGCCGGTGTTGAAAGGCGGCGTGCCGGCCAGCTGCGGGGCCAGGTACAGAATGTCGCGGAAGCCGATACGCACGTCGCGCAGGTCGCCTTCAATCTTCAGGTTCGCCAGCTGCTTGGTATCGCTCAGAGCTGCCAGGTTTTTGTAGCCAATGGCCAGCTTGCGCCGGATGCGGGTGTGCGGCGTAATCAAATCGAGGCTATCGAGGCGGATTTGCACCGAGTCGTACACCACATTCGCTCGCCACGACGTGATTTCAAAACCGCTCTGCTCCTTGCCGGCCAGGTTGTCGACCTTGGCGGTGGTGCGGTTTTCGGTGTAGTTCAGGTCGTGGGTGTTCAGCACCAGGTCGCTGAAGGCAAGGTGGTTGTAGTCCAGCGCCGGCAGGCGGGTCTTCTGTTTGGGCTCGTTGAAGTTGTCGAATTTCACGTCGAGCCCGCTGATGTCAGACTCGTTCAGCGTCACCTTCCAGGCCAGGCGCTGGCCGGTGGCGGCCTTGTTCTGGTCGGCAGCCTCATCAAGCTTGCGCACCACCTCGGCGGGGTTCACCACGCGCTCTTCCACCGCAATGTCCTTGTTCTGGGCGTAGGCAAAAGTGGTGTTTTTGAGCGTGAGCTTATCCAGCGCCACCAGCTCTTTCTGCAGGTCGATATTCTTAGCCGTGATGTCGGCCAGGCCGATGGTGGTGCTGATATACTGGCCCGAGGGCGCGTTTTTATACACAAACCCCACGCTGTCGAGCGTGGCCTGGTTGATGCCGAACTGTACCTCAATGGGCGTAGATGGGGCGGGGTTATCCACCTGCGGGGCCGTTTTGGTCTGCACGATGCTGATGGCCGAGCGGTGTAGCGCGGCTTTACCCACCTTGTAGATGGACTTATCCACATCTACCTCGTCCATGTTGGCCGCAAACTCGCCGATGCGGGCCCGAATGTCGGAGCCTGTCACCTGGTCGAGCTGCGTGAAGTAGATATTCGTGAGCCGCGCCTTGCCGATGTTGTACTTCAGGGTCGATGCCGTGGTATCGACCGGCGCATTCGGGTCCACGAAGGCATCGATGATGAAGTCGTAGTTGTTCACCGAGTCGGGTTCGGTGCGCGTGAGGCGCACGCGGCCGTCGTTTAGCTCAACATTGGAAATATTTATCTGGCTGTGCAGCAATGCCCATATATCAATGTCGACGCCGAGGTGGCCCACCGATAAAAGCGTGTCGCGCTGCTGGTCGGCCAGGTACACACCGTCGAGGTTGATGGCGTGGCGAAAATCAGTCCGGAATTTCCCGATTCTGACCTCCGTCTTGAGCTTGCCGCGCAGGTAGCTTTCGGCGCGGCTGGCCACAAAGTCCTGGCCCGATGGGAATTGTAAGAACACCACCACCCCGATAACGAGGAGTAGCACCAGAGCTATTAACCCTAGAATTCCGTAGAGGGCACGACGCAGAAAAGTGGACAAAGCAGGAGGTAATTAGCGGCAACACAAAGCAGAGGCATCTTCCAAACGCAAAACCAACTGCTGGGGTTGGCTGGCGCCGCGCCGCCCTGCCGGCCGAACGCGACCCGGCTCAGCTGCGTGAGCCCTGGCCCGTTTGGCTGTCCGTGCGCAACCGTTTGAGCATAATTACTCCCGCGCTGCTTCGTAAATCCTCTCTTGGTAAGTCCCTATCTTGCATCTCCCAAACCCCACCGCGTGCCCCATGATACTACGTTTTTCCCTTCCCTACCGCACCGTATTCGGCCAGCATCTGGCCGTGTGCGGCTCCCATCCCGACCTCGGCAACTGGCAGCCCGCCGCCGCTGCCGACATGCACTACGACGAAGCCAGCACCTGCTGGAGCATTGAGTTGACCGTGCCCGACGCCGCCGGCGAGCTTACCTATAAGTATGTGCTGCGCGACGCCAACACCAGTGGCGAGCACTGGGAGGCCGGCCCCAACCGCGCCATCGCCTACGATGCCGCCCGCACGCCTCGCCTGCACCTGGCCGACTACTGGCGCGCCCCCGGCCAGCCCGAAAACGAGCTGCTGACCGCCGCCTTCACCAAAGTTCTGTTCCGCCGCCCTACCGGGTACGACCCGGCCAAAGCCCCCGCCGAAACCCCGGCCGCCAAAGCCAAAAAAGCGCCCGCCGCCAAAACCAAGACTGCCAAAGCTGCTGCCGAAACAGTTGTAGCCGGGCCAGGCACCACGTATCCCGCCGCTGGCCAAACCACCTTCCGCCTCTTGGCCCCGCGCGTAGCGCCGCAGCACGGCCTCTGCATCCTCGGCTCCGACCCCGCCCTGGGGGCCTGGGACAACACCAAAGCCCTCGTGCTCGCTGATGCCGACTACCCCACCTGGAGCGGCACCGTGACGCTGCAAAATCCCGGCGAGGACTGCCACTATAAATACGCCATGTGGGACGCCGCCGCTGGCCACGCCCTCGACATGGAAGGCGGCGAAAACCGCGTGGTGCCCGCCACGCAGGACTACATCGTAGCCCGCGTCTTCAACGACGAGGCGTATCAGTACGCCACCACCTGGCGCGGGGCCGGCGTGGCCCTGCCCGTGTTTGCCATGCGCAGCGCCGCCGGCCTCGGGGTAGGGGAGTTCTCCGACTTGATGCTGCTCACCGATTGGGCCGTGCAAACCGGTCTCAAACTGGTGCAGATTCTGCCCATCAACGACACCACGGCTACGCATACCTGGGTCGATTCGTACCCCTACGCGGCCATCTCGGTGTTTGCGCTGCACCCGCAGTTTATTCACCTCGAAGGCATTGCCGCCCTCAAAGACAAGAAAGCCGCTAAGGAGCTGGCCACGCTCAAAGTCGAATTCAACGCCAAGGATTTCGTAGACTACGAGCCGGTGATGAATGCCAAGTGGAAGTTCCTCAAGCTGCTGTACAAGCAGGAGAAAGCAGCCTTTCTGTCCGATGCTGAGTACCGCGAGTTCTACGCCAGTCAGGCCGACTGGCTGGTGCCCTACGCGGCCTTCTCGGCCCTGCGCGACCGGTACCACACCGCCGATTTCCAGGAGTGGCCCGCGCAGTTCCGCACCCCGCAAAACCTGGCCGAGCTCACCGCCGAAACCGCGCTGGACTACGACGAATACGGCCTGTTCTTCTTCACCCAGTACCACCTCGACAAGCAGCTGCGCGCCGCCGTGGCCTATGCCCGCTCCCGTGGCGTGGTGCTGAAAGGCGACCTGCCCATCGGCATCTACCGCCACTCCGTGGACGCCTGGACCCAGCCCGAGCTCTACCACATGGACAGCCAGGCCGGTGCCCCGCCCGATGATTTCTCCACCACCGGCCAGAATTGGCGCTTCCCCACCTACAACTGGCAGCGCATGGCCGAAGACGGCTACCTGTGGTGGAAGCAGCGCATGGGCCACCTCGCCCGCTACTTCGACACGCTGCGCATCGACCACATCCTGGGCTTCTTCCGCATCTGGGAAATGCCCATTGAGTCGGTGGAAGGCCTGCTGGGCCACTTCGCGCCCGCCCTGCCGCTGCACCGCCACGAGATTGAGCGCCGCCTGGGCTGGTTCGATTACTCGCGCCTCTGCGAGCCCTACATCCGCTGGCACATGCTCCAGGATATCTTCCAGGGCGAGGCCCAGGCCGTGTTCGACGAGTACCTTAACGATGCCAGCTTCGGCCGCATTCACCTCAAGGAAGCCGTAAGCGACCAGCGCAAAATAGAAGCCTACATCGCCCAGAAAGTATCCGCCCAGCCCGAGCACGCCGAGTATTTTGCCTGGCTGCAAAAAGGCCTGTTTGCTTTGGTGAACGAAGTATTGTTCGTACCCGCCGGCGACGACTTCTACCACCCGCGCATTACCCTGAACAAGAGCTACTCGTTCCGTGAGCTGGACGCCGACCAGGACCGCCGCCGCCTCTACGACGACATTTACGTGGACTTCTTCTTCCGCCGCCACGAGGAATTCTGGCGGCAGCAGGGCCTCGTGAAGCTGCCGCCCGTGCGCTACGCCACCGACATGCTCATCTGCGGCGAAGACCTGGGCATGGTGCCCGCCTCGGTGCCCGGCGTGATGAAGGAGCTCGGCATCCTGGGCCTCAACGTGCAGCGCATGCCCTCGAATCCCGAAACCGAGTTCAGCCACCCCAACGATGCCGCCTACCTGAGCGTGGTCACGCCCAGCAGCCACGACACCAGTACCATCCGCGGCTGGTGGGAAGAAGACCGGGTGCGCACCCAGCGTTTCTTCGAAACCATCCTTGGCCACTGGCGCGAGGTGGCCCCGTTCTACTGCGAGCCCTGGGTGGCCCGCGAAATCCTGGTGCAGCACCTGCACTCGCCGGCCATGTGGGCCATCTTCCCGCTCCAGGACCTACTGGCCATGGACAGCCACTTGCGCCGCGCCAACCCGCACGAGGAGCAAATCAACGTGCCCAGCAACCCCAATCACTTCTGGAAATACCGCCTGCACTTCCCGCTGGAGGAGCTGGTGGACGCCGTCGGCTTCAACGAGCCGCTGCGGGCGCTGGTGGCCGCCAGCGGCCGGGGGTAACTTCAGGCGGATGCTAGCGGTTGCGCCAGACCAGTGTGCAGCAAGGCCCCTTTAGTTAGTAAAGGGGCCTTGCTGCGTTTTGCTCGGTTGAGTTGGAGGCAAAGAAGCTGTTTAGAAAGTCCTCAAACGGTCATGCAGCGCGCAGCGAAGCATGACCGTTTGAGGACCTTTTGCGACTTTCTAAACAACTCCGTTATATCGTTGCGAAGGATGATAGATGCCTTGCTGTCTGTTTACCTCGCCATGTGGGCCAGTACTACCAGGGCGGCACGGGCGCGGGTTTTCACCGTGGCCAGGGGAATACCGAGCTGCTCGGCGGCTTCAACCTGCGTGCAGCCGCCGAAGTAGAGCAGGTCAATTACCTCGCGCTGTTTGGGCTTGAGCTTGAGGGTGAGCTCGCGCAGACCGATATGCTCGGGGTTGAAGGAAGGGGGCGCCTGGGCGCGTTGCGCTCCGCCTACTTCCAGCGACTTGGTGCCGCTGTTGAAACGGTGCCGGGGGCTGCGCATGGCGTCGATGGCCTGGTTGCAGCACACCCGAACCATCCAGGTAAACAGGCGGCCCCGCGCGGCATCGTAGCGGTCGATGCTCAGCCAGACCTTGAGCAAGCCTTCCTGCAGCACATCCTGAGCCAGGGATTCATCGCGCACCAGACGCACGATAACTGCCAGCAGATTGCGGGAATACCGGTCGTGTAGCTCGCGCAGGGCTTGCTCGTCGCGCCCTATCAGGCGCTGCACGAGCAGCTCTTCGTCCGTTGCGGGCAGCAACGTCGGAGTTGTGTTCATACAGGGGAAGGATGAAGGAGCCTGGCTGGTCGCCCACAATCAATCATGGGCCGGGTCAAACGCCTGAGGGTTAGGATAAGCGGAAATAAATAGTAGCTTGTACGGGAATAAGTGGCGGGGTGAGGGGTGAGAAGAAGGTAATTATCGAATAGTCAATTGGTAATTGAACCAGAACCCACGGTACTTTCCCAAAGCCGGATTGTGCTGGCGTGGCAGTAGCGTGAGCGGCAGCCCCCAATCACGCCTTCTAATATAAGTTAATTCAATGATTAATATAGATTAAGCCTGGAACGCTATTGCATCGGGAACAAAGTAAAAAAAGCATTGCCGGGTTTTGGCAAGCAGTTCTGCGTAAGCGCCTTGCTATTGTTGCGTTCGCATTTTCAACTGCTGCTAGCGTACTGCCGTACAGCTTTGCATACTGCTTCATCTTTATGACTCCTACGCTCATTGCCCTTCACTATTGGGCCGGCTCCGGCCGCGAATACGACGTGCTGCGCCCGCTCCTGCCCGGTGCCAACCTGCTGGCCCCGGACCTGCCTGGCTTTGGCGCGCAGCCGGTGCCACCGGGCTTCGACTACTCGGTGCAGGCCTATGCCGATTGGATAGCCGCCTATATTCAACAGCAGCAGGTAACGGATTTTACCCTCATCGGGCACAGCATGAGCGGCAAAATGGCCCTGGCCCTGGCCGCCCGGCAGCCAGAAGGCCTGCGCCAGCTGGTGCTGCTCTCGCCCTCGCCACCGGCGGGCGAGCCCATGTCCGAAACGGCCAGGGCCGCTGCGCTGGCCGCCTACGGCAAACCGAATGAAGCGGAAAAAACCTTCCGCGAAATCACCCGTCAGCCCCTGTCGGCGCTTGTGCGCGACCACGTAATTGCCGATAACCTGCGCAGTACCGAAACCGCCTGGGCCACCTGGCTGCTAAAAGGTGCCCGCGAGGACATCAGCTCCCTGATGCCGCAGCTGCGTGTGCCCTGCCATTTGCTGGTGGGTGCCGGCGATACGTCCATCACGCCAGCCACGCAGCAGCGCCTCACGCTGCCGCTGCTGCCGACCGGCACTTCGTTCGAAGTGGTGCCGGCTGCCGGCCACCTGCTGCCGTTGGAGGCCGCCGCCGAAGTGCGCCAGGTGCTGGGCTGAACAGCTGTTCAGCCCAGCACTTCAGGCCAAACCCGGCCGCCTATTCCAGCGCCCGGCTGCGGAATAGCAGGAAGCCAAGGTGCCCGTAGATGCCGAATCGCTCGGCCGGGTCGTCGTAGAAGCGGGCGTGCACGGCCAGCGGCCCTACCGGCGTCTGGAAAATGAGGCCCGTGCTGGCCGTGATGCGGGGGCGGTCGAAGCCCGACTTGCGCACGGCCACCTGCTGCTCGCCCTGCACCAGCGGCTGGGCATTGAGGTGCACGTACACTTCGGTGCGCCATTCCAGCTTTTTGAGGAAGGGCTGGGTGTAGCGCAGGCCCGCCGCCGCGTAGCGCGCCGAGCGGTACGTGTCCAGAAACAGGGTGCGCGAGTCGGTCAGTGGCGCAAACACCGGCGCCATGGTTTGCGACGAGCGGTAGTTGGTGAACGTGGGCTGGTTGCTGGCCATCAGCTCGCCAAAATAACCCCAGGCGTGGCGGTCGCCCTTCAGGGCGAAGAAGCGCTCTACGGTGGCCCGAAACTGGAGCCACTCGCGGTGTTGCGAGCTGCTGGGCTGCTGGGCCGTGGAGCCCGGCGTGTAGGTAGCCGCCCCCGTTACGCCGCGCAGTATGTACACGTAGCGGTGGCCGCTGGTCGAGTACTGCTTGCGGTTGAGGGTGTTGCGGGCCAGGCGCAGGGCCCCGGTCACGCCCCGGAACACGGTGGCGTCGAGCACGTCGGTGGTGTTGATTTCCTTGGAGTTGGTGTATTCATCCTTGGTCACGAAGGTGGCCAGGTCCACCAGCAGCCGGCTGCGGTAGGTGGGGCTGATGCCGAACTGCCCGCCCAGCTTGGTGTCCTGCTGCCGTACCTGGGTGTTGAGCACGTTGCGGCCCAGCACGCCGCCCGTGTTCTGAAAATCCCACTGGTTATACGTCACCTCGGGCTCGAAGAAAAACGGTAGCCGGGCCGGCACGTTGATGCGAAACGAGCCGTGCGCACCGGTGTAGAAGCGGCCCAGGCTCACATCGGCCGAAGTGGTGTAGAGCAGGCTGCGCAGGTAGCGATATTCCACGCCGAGGAAAATATTGTCGATGGGCCGGTTGCTGAGCACGAAGCCGATTTCGGTGCTCACGTTGTTGTTGCGCTGCGCATCGACGCTGAAAATGTAGCCCTTGCGCGCCGCGTCGTAGCGAATGCGCGGGTAAATATTCTTGAAAAAATCATCCGACGCCAGCCGGTAATAGCCCTCCTCAATGTCGTCGAGCGAATACTCCCGGCCCGAATGCGGGAAAAAGCGCGCCGCGTACTCGTTCTGGTCGGGGCGCAGGCCGTTCACCTTCACCTCAATAAAGCGCGGCTTGGGGGCCAGGCCCTGAAATGCCAGCCGCCGCTTTTGCAGCGTCACCGAGTCGATACGGCGCGGGATGCGCTGCTTAATCAGGGCCATCTCGCGCAGCGCGGCGGTGTCGCCTTCGGCAATAAAGTCTTTTACACGGTCGAAATCGCCCACGCCCAGGCCATCGAGGTTGGGCTGAATGTATATACCGTTTTTGCCCACGCTGCTCGTGTCGGCCACGCTGGTGCCCAGGAAAGCCACCGTGCTGGCCAGCAGGGCATCATCGTTTTTGGGGTATTTCTTGAAGGCCACATCGCCCACGTTCACCCCGATGATGATGTCCGGGGCGAAGGTTTTCTTCATCGTGTTGGTGGGGAAGTTATCGTACACCGCGCCGTCGTAGTAGTACTTGCCGTCGAGGTTGCGGATGGGTCGGAACGCCAGCGGAAACGACATCGAGTTGCGGATGGCATCGGACAGCGACCCGCTTTTCTGCTCCACCAACTGCCGCGTAAACACCTCCGACGCCATGCAGCGAAAGGGCACAAACAGGTTGTTGAAGTTGTAATCCGCGCTGGCTCCGGCCGGGGCCAGCAGGCGCGTCAGGGCTAGGTTCAGGTTCAAATCGTTCACTAGGTTGGTGCTGATGCGGGCCTGGAATGAAGAGTCGATGGCAATGCCCAGGCGCAGGGCCGAGGGCGAAGGCTCGGCCGTGAGGAAATTGAACGTTTTGCTTTCCAGTGGCTTGCCTGATGTCCAGCGCTGAAACTCGGGGCTAAGTACAATCTGCTCAATCTCATCGGGTGAGTAGCCGGCCGCGTACATGCCGCCAATCACCGCGCCCATGCTCGTACCCACGATGTAGTCGATGGGAATGTGGTTTTTTTCGAGCTGCCGCAGCACGCCCACGTGGGCCAGCCCTTTGGCCCCGCCGCCGCTGAGGACCAGCCCTACCTTTTGGGCCGAAACGGTGAAAATAGAAAACGCCGCCAGCAAAAAAGCCAGCGGTAAGCGAGTACAGAAATGACGCATAAAGAACCAAAAATAACCAGCGCCGGAACTGCGCTGCTGCCGCTGGTACGCCGGGCCGGGCCGTGGGGTTTTTGCGGGTTGGGCGGGCGGCGTTTTTACTTCTGTTATGGTTGGGTAAAATGCTTGTGATTAGACGTGTCAGGTAGGGGCGGGGCTTGCCCCCGCCCGGCGTTCGTACTGTGTTCACGATTCCGTGCAACGCCGGGCGGGGGCAAGCCCCGCCCCACCTCATATGAGCCCGAAAATGACAATCCTTACGCCGCCTGATACCCGATGCCGCGCACGGTTTGCAGGAAATCGGGCGGGGCGAAGCGGGCCAGCGCCCTGCGCACGTTCATACTATGTACGTCGATGTAGTTGGAGCCCTCGGAGCCTTTGCCGATGTGCGCGCCCAGCTGCTCGCGGGTGAGGGGCCGGCCCCGGTGCCGTAGCAGGTGGTGCAGCAGGTCGAACTGCGAGCGGCTCAGGTCCACGGCGTGGGAGCCGTGGCGCAGGCGGCGGCCGGCCAGGTCCAGCTCAAACCCCGCCCCGAAGCTGATGCGGGGCCGGGGCCGGCCAAATCGCTGCCGGGCAATGCTGCGCAGCCGCCGCCCCAGTTCCAGCAGGGTGGTGGAGCGGGCCACGCAGTCGTCGGCCCCGGCGGCGAAGCCGTGCAGGCGGTCCTCCACCGCGTCGGTGGCCATGAGCAGGATGAAGGCGGCCGCCTGGTAGTTGCGGCGCTTGGCTTCGTGCAGCAGCGTTAGGCCGTTGCTGTCGGGCAGGGTTTGGGCCAGCAGCACAAATTCGTAGTGCCGCACGGCCAGCTTGGTGGTGGCGGCGGCCAGGCTGGGGGTAAGGTCGGTGAGGTAGCCGGCGCGCTGCAAAAACCGGTGCACGGTGGCGCGGCGGCTTTCATCGGTTTCAATAATGAGAATGGCCATGTGATGCTTAGTTGGCAGGGGTGGCCAGCACGCGCACCTGGGCGTGCATGCCGGGCTTGAGCAGGTGGCCGGGATTGGGCAGGGTGCAGCGCACTTTCATCACTTTGCTGTCGTGGTCGAGCAGGTGAAAAAGCTGGTCGATGCGGCCCCGCAGGGGCTGGTTGGGGTAGCTCAGGGTGGTGATTTCCACGACCTGCCCCCGGCGCACCTGGGTCAGGTCCGACTCAAACACGTTGGCCATCACCCACACGCTGTCGAGGTTGGCCACGGTGAAGGCGGCCGGCACATGGGTCGCGTTGAAACGCATGCCCGTCGCCAGGTTTTTCTCAATAATGTAGCCTCCTACCCGCGCTTTCAGCTCGTACTGCCCGCCCCGGGCCAGGCCGTACACGTCGAGCTGGCGGTGGTTGCGGGTGGCGGTGCCGGTGGCGCGGGCCAGCTCGGCGCGGGCCCGAAACACGTCCTGCTCGGCCCCGAGGCCGCTTTGCATCAGCTCTTCGGCCACGGTCAGGTTCTTGCGGGCCACGGCCAGGTCGGCGGTGCCGGCGGTGCTTTGGTTTTCAAGCTCGGCAATTTCGCGGCTTTGCAGCACGGCCAGCACCTGGCCCTGGCGCACTTCATCGCCCAAATCAACCCCCACGCGCAGCACCTGCCCACCCACCCGGGGGAACACCCGCACCGTGCGGTTGGCATCGGCCGCGATTTCGCCGCTCAGCAGCAGTTCGGGGGCCGCGGGCTCGGTGGTGGCTTTTGCTTCGGTGCTGGCTTGCTAGGGCGCGGGCTCGTCCAGCGCATCGGCCTCGGAAGAAGTGCAGGCAGAGAAGGCCAGCAGCCCGAGCATCGTGCTGAACGCGAGCATGCTGTTGCGGTAGGGGAGGCGGCTGCGGCGGGTCGCAAGCGGCTGGGTAGTTGGGAACATGGAGCGCGGCAGTGGTTAAACTGCTGCAAGGCTACCGGCAAGTCATTCAGAATGCGATTAGAAACGCATTAATAGGTGACCTAAGTGCCGAACCATTAGCTTTTAGCTGATAGTCCTTGTATTTCTTGTTTACTATCAGTTAGTTATGTAAAATGTATCAACTGTTTAATTTGGAGCAAGCACTTAAACGCAGCGTTCATGGTACAGGGTTAGGCCGTAGGCAGGTGCACTTCCACGGTGGTGCCGTGGCCCAGCTGCGAGGTTAGCTCCAGCTGGCCGCCGTGCTGCTCAATGATTTTGCGGGCCAGCGGCAGGCCCACGCCATGGCCCGTCACCGGCCGGGCATTGCCGGCCCGGAAAAACGGCTGGAACACCTGCGGCAAATCTGCTGCCGCAATGCCGATTCCTTCGTCGCGGATGCGCAGGCGCACGCCCCCGGGTTCGTATTCCAGCTCAACGGCCACGGGCTGGGGCTCCGAGTATTTCAGCGCGTTTTCGAGCAGGTTGATGAGGGCACTGTTGAGCAGGGTGCGGTTGCCGGTAAGCTCCAGCTGCTCGGGCTCGGCGGGGAGGTGGCCGGTGTGCAGGCGCAGGCGCGGGCGCTGGTCCGGGGCAATGGCAGCACAGGCCTCGGCCAGTAGCTCATCAACCCGAATGCGGGTGTTGTACTCGGGCAGCGGGGTTTCGGCCTGGGCCAGCTCCAGCAGGTGGTTGAGCAGGGCGTTGAGCTGGGTGAGGTCGGTGAGCAGCGCGTGCAGGGCGGCGCGGTAGGCGGCGGGCTCGCGCTCGCGGGCCAGTGCCAGCTGGGCCTCGCCGATGCTGGCGGCCAGCGGCGTGCGCAGCTCGTGCGAGGCATTGCGCACGAAGGCGCGCTGGCCGTCGAAGCTGCTTTCGAGGCGGTCGAGCAGGCGGTTGAAGGTGTGGGCCAGGCGTGAGAGTTCGTCCTGCTCGCGGCCCGATAGGTTTTCGGCCACCCGCCGGTGCAGGTCGTGGGCCGAGATGCTTTCCATCTGGCCGTTGAGGGCCGCGATGGGGGCCAGCACCTCCAGCCCGCTGCGGTGGGGCAGAATCACGTCGAGAATAATGAGGTCGAAGGGCTGCGCGAGGGCCAGCTCCTGGCCGCGCTCGCCGTCGGCGGCCACGGTCACGGTCAGCTGTTCTTCCTCCAGCCCCCGCTTGATGAGGGTCGAAAGCCGGGGGTCGTCTTCAATCAGCAGAATGTGCATGCGCGGCCAGGGTAAGTGGTGATTGGAGCCTCAAAGGTCGGCAGCGAACCCTATGCCAGGAAACCTGCGCCTGCGCCAGTGTCTTTCCTGCTGCAATAAGCTGATTGAGATACCAAAACGACGTAGCTGCTTTGGCGACGCGAACGTGTGACGAGCAGCGCGTTCTTTTGTACAATTACTTTTGGCCGGGTATTTACCAGTTTCATCCAACGTACGCACCCCCTCACATGCCCACCCTCGACCCCGGTATTGGTGAAAAATTCTCGCGCCGCACCCGGCGGGCCATCAACCACGACGGCTCGTTCAATGTGCGGCGGCGCGGCGGCCCCCACCGCCACGACCCCTACCAATGGCTAATCCAGATGGACTGGGGGCCGTTTATTGGCATGGTCGTGGTGTTTTTTACGGTGCTGAATGTGGCCTTTGCCGGGGCCTACATGGCCCTGGGCCTCGAAGACCTGCTCGGCGTGGCCGCCCCGCGCGGGGCCATGCAGGATTTCCTAAGTGCCCTGTTTTTCTCCATCCAGACGTTCACGTCCGTCGGCTACGGGCATGTGTACCCGGGCACCAATGCCACCGGCTTCCTCAGCAGCGTAGAGGCGCTGGTGGGCGTGCTCACCTTCGCACTGGCCACGGGCTTGCTGTATGGGCGGTTTTCGCGGCCCACGGCGCGCATTCATTTCAGCCGCACGGCCATCATCAGCCGCCGGGCCGACGGCACGCCCTGCCTGCAGTTCCGTATCGCCAACCAGCGCAACAATATCCTCATCGACCTGCAAGCCCGCGTACTGCTCAAAACCGTGCACCCCACCACCAATGACCAGGCCTACGCCCTGCTGCCGCTCGAGCGCAGCGCCATCAGCTTTTTCCCCCTAAGCTGGACCATCGTGCACGACATCACCCCCGAAAGCCCGCTCCACGGCTTGCTAGTAGTTGATTATGAGCGCCTCGACATCGAAATCATTATCCAGCTCAAAGCCTACGACGACACCTTTGCCCAGGACGTGCACGCCCGCAACTCCTACACCCACGACGAGATTGAGTGGCACCGCCGCTTCATCCGCGCCTACGAAGTGGGCAACGACGGCATCGCCGTGCTGGACCTGGATATGGTGCACCGGACGGAAGCCTTGTAGCACATGCTTTAGCTTGTGCCCGAATGAACGGATAAATCGCTCCTGCTCCATGCCGGCACAAGCTAAAGCATGTGCTACAAGCTACTCGTCGTGGCCCGGCGCGGCCGACACCGGCGTGCCGGCCGTTTGTTTGGCTTCCAGCTCCAGCCGCTGCTGCTCTTTGGTCGAGGGCGTGTAGGGCAGCTGGCGCAAATCAGGCGAGCCGCCATCTACCCAGCAGGTAAACCAGAAATCGCCGATGAGGGCCGCCGCGTAGCGCAGCTGCCGCTCGACCTGGCCATTGAGCCGGGCGTGGTAGGTCTTGCTGAACTCGCGCGAGTAGGCCCGCACCGTCTGGCTGCCGCGCTGCTCATAGCCAAATTTCTGGTCCTCCTGGTACTCGGCGGTGAGCTGTTTCTCGAACCGCAGGACCGAATCGACGGCCGCGTGCGAGCGGACGATGGCGGCCCAAATCGCGTCGCTGGGCCGCTCCAGGTATTCAGCCTTGCCGCTGAACAGGTCGTAGTCGGCGCTCAGCAGCTCGGGCAGGCGCGATTCCCACAGGCCATGGATGCCGCGCTGGTTCGTGAGCTGGCCGTTGTAGTTGCGGGTGGTGTGCAGCGGCACGCAGGCATCGGCCACGTAGTGGCCCATATCAGCCGAAAGGCTCAGAATGCGGTCGGTATCCTTGGCCTTGAAGGCGGCGGTGAGCTGGTTTTTCATGCTCACCACGTTCCAGGGCACAATGCCGTGGCGCAGCAGCGAGTCCTCGCCGTAGTGGGCCACGGCATCGGCATACTTGCGCGGCAGCTTAAACTCGGCGCTGTCGCCGTAGCGGTCCACGTCGAGGAAGTGCTTGGGGGCCTCGCCCGGTACCACCGTACGCCGCGAGTCGGGCCGCGTGGCGTTCACCGTTAAGTAGTCAATATTGGCCTTGTAAAAGCCAATCATGCCCGGCGGCAACGTGTACACAGCCAGCCGGTTCAGAAGGCGGTGGCCAAAAAAGCCCCACGCCTGCGCCTGGCGGGCAACAAAGAGCAGGGGCAAACAAATCAGGAGCAGGTAGCCGTATTTTTTCACGGCTAACAAGGTACGGAACGTGGGCCGGAATCATGCTTTCAGTTAGTGCTATCGCCGGATATGCCAGTAAAAACGAAAAAAACTGGCATACCGCCCAGGGTATGCCAGTTTTGCTGTCATAGTAATTTGACCGGCTTTACGGCCTACCGCCGCCGCCCGTCACCCACGAACTTCATGCGGTACTCGTGCCGCACATCGCCCTTGCTAATGCGGGCCAGCTTGCCCTTTAGCAGCTGCTTCTTAAAGCCCGAGAGCTTGTCGGTGAACAGGATGCCTTCCAGGTGGTCGTACTCGTGCTGAATGACGCGGGCGGCCATGCCCGAGAAAGCTTCCTCGTGCACCTGGCGGTTTTCATCCTCGTAGCGCAGCACGATGTCGGCGTGGCGCGTCACCAGCTCCCGCACCCCCGGGATGCTCAGGCAGCCTTCCTCGAAGCCCCATTCCTCGCCGGTTTCGCTCACCATTTGGGGGTTGATGAAGGCGCGCTTCACGGCCGGCTCGGGCACTTCGCCTTCTTCCAGCTCGGCCAGGTCTTCCTCGTCGAGGTCCACCATCGGGCC
Organism: Hymenobacter siberiensis; assembly: GCF_018967865.2. Classification (NCBI taxonomy): domain Bacteria; kingdom Pseudomonadati; phylum Bacteroidota; class Cytophagia; order Cytophagales; family Hymenobacteraceae; genus Hymenobacter; species Hymenobacter siberiensis. The sequence continues at coordinate 4,095,878 of NZ_JAHLZY020000001.1, read as the reverse complement.
CGAATCCATCACGAACAGGCGCACGGCTTTGCCCACCTGGGGCGCCGCCAGGCCTACGCCGCTGGCCGAGTACATGGTTTCGTACATGTCGGCAATCAGCTGCTTGAGCTCAGCGGCCGGCAGGTCGGGGGCAATGTTTTTGGCTTTGGTCTTGAGGACGGGGTCGCCGATGGCAACAATGGAGTAAATCATGGTAATGGTCAGTTTTAAAACAGAACGTCATGCTGAGCACAGCCGAAGCATCTCTACTGCTTCGTTGTGGTTAGCATTGATACTTCAGCATGCGAGATGCTTCGGCTGCGCTCAGCATGACGTTTAACGAAACAACTATACTTCCCGCATCAGCGGCGATTCGAGGAATGACTGGAGAATAATGGTGGCACTGATGCGGTCCACGGTGGCCTTGTCGCGCCGGGCCTTCTGGCCGAGGCCGCCGGCCAGCATGGTGGCGTGGGCCATGCGCGAGGTAAACCGCTCGTCGAGCTCATGAACGGGCAGCTCGGGCAGCTCGCGGCGCAGCGTGCGCAGCAGGCCTACCACGGCGCTGGTCACATCGGTAGGCTCGTTGAGCAGCGTGCGCGGCATGCCCACTACCACGGCGCGCAGTGGCTCGCGCAGGTGGTAGGCCTTCACGTAGGCCAGCAAATCTTTGCTGTGAATGGTTTCCAGCGGCGAGGCAATCATGCACAGCGGGTCGGTCACGGCCAGGCCCACGCGCTTATTTCCGTAGTCGATGGCAAGGATGCGACCCATGTGGCGGCGGTGTAAAGCGAGGGAAATGAAAAGAGCCAGTCGGTGCGGCCGGGCGCAAAGATACGGCGGGCCGAAAGGTCCCAATCCAGCGGGCCGCCCCGGCCGTAGTTGCTTCGGGGTCTGGTGGCTGCCGCACTCAAACCGGAAAAAGCCGTGTCCAACGGGTAAACACCCGGCCTGATCGAAGTCCATCTAAAAAATTATGGGTAAAATTATAAATTGTATCGATATTAAAAGGGGGGTCAGCAAGCGAAAAATTGTAATTTGCCACTAAAAATGTTCTTTTTTGCTCTTTTATCGTAAATTGTTGTATTTATTATAGAAATCTGAAAATGGCTACCTTTCGGCACTTGAAACTGGGAAAATTTCAATAATTTTGAATTCTATCTAATACTATCCTATTGATTATTAACGCTACGCTTATCTCGCATGCCCACTTCTACCCCTGCTAACCAGGCAACTGGTGTGCTCGTCGGCTCCGGGCGGCGCGGCTGGCTGCGGCAGGCATTATTGCTGGTGCTGGCCATGGGCTGCGGCGTGTTGGTGGCCAATAATCCCTTCCAGCCCTCGTCGGAAAACCCCGATGCCACGGCCCGGGGCTACCTGCGCTTCAAGGAAATACTGAGCTACGTGGACCGCGACTACGCCGATTCCGTGGATACCGAAGGCCTGGCCGACTACGCCGTGGCCCAGATGCTGGAAAAGCTCGACCCGCACTCCGTCTACATCCCGGCCCGCGACCGCGAAAAAACCGATTCTTTCCTGCAAAGCGACTACGACGGCATCGGGGTCGAATTCAACACCTTCCGCGATACCGTGACGGTAGTGGCCCCGCTCAGCGGTGGCCCGGCCGAGCAGGCCGGCGTGCAGGCCGGCGACCAGATTCTGAGCATCGGCGGCAAGCGGGTTTCGGGCGCGCATCTCACCTCCGGGCAGCTGTCGCAGCTATTGCGCGGCCCCCGGGGCAGCAGCGTGGCTATCGAGCTGCGCCGCCACCGGCTGGCGCGCTCGCTGAGCTTCAGCATTGCCCGCAGAAGCATTCCCAATAGCTCGATTGATGCCGCGTACCTGGTTGATGACCAGACCGGCTACATTAAAGTAAGCCGCTTCGCTTCCAATACCTACGACGAGTTTAAGGCCGCCCTGGCCGACCTGCGCCGCCAGGGCCTCACCCGCCTCGTGCTGGACCTGCGCGGCAACCCCGGCGGCTACCTCGACCGTGCCACCCGCCTGGCCGATGAGTTCATCGCCGGCTCGCGCAAAATCGTGTACACCGACGGCAAGGGCGACCAGTACGACTCGCAGACCTACGCCAAAGTAGCCGGCGAATTTGAGGAAGGCTCCCTGGTTGTGCTCGTGGATGAAGGGAGCGCCTCGGCCGCCGAAGTAGTGGCCGGTGCCTTGCAGGACCACGACCGCGCCACGCTGGTGGGCCGTCGCACCTTCGGCAAAGGCCTCGTGCAGCAGCCTATCGCCCTGAGCGACGGCGGCGAGCTGCGCCTCACCATTGCCCGCTACTACACGCCGGCCGGTCGCTCCATCCAAAAACCCTACGGGGCCAACTACGCCGAATACAGTGCCGAGCTGAGCGGCCGCTCCGACCGGGGCGAGCTGCAATCGGCCGACAGTATCCACTTTTCCAACAAGCTGCGCTTTCGCACCGACCACGGCCGCACCGTGTATGGCGGCGGTGGCATCATGCCCGATGTGTTCGTGCCGCGCGATTCGGTGGCCCATTCCGTTTACTATACCAAGCTGCTGAGCCACGGCGTGGTCCGCGCCTTCGCCCTGAGTTTCTACCAAGGCCACAAGGCCGAGCTGGAAGGCCTGCGCTTTGAGCAGTTCAACGCCACCTTCCGCATCACCGATGCGCAGCTGCTGAGCCTGACCGCCCAGGCCACCCAGGATGGCGTGAAGGCCGACGCGGCCGCCGTGCGCCGCTGCGCGGCGCTGCTGCGCAACCAGCTAAAGGCCTACATTGCCCGCAGCGCCTACGGCACCGTGGCCTACTACACCGTGCTCCGCGAGCAGGATGCTGAATTGCAGCGCGCCCTGCACGTGGTGAGCGACAGCACCGCGCAACTGGCCCTGCTGGGGAAGTAGGGGAGGAGTTTCGCGCGGGCAGAGCCGTGTTCCGTAACTTCACAGCTCCATCCCACCCTCGTTTGTTATGTCGCATTACCACCGCCTCGGCCAGATTCCGCGCAAGCGCCACACCCAGTTTCGCCAGCCTGACGGCTCCCTGTATTCGGAGCAGCTGGTGGGCACGCTGGGGTTTCACGGCGTGTCGTCGCTGCTCTACCATGTGCATCCGCCGACCCAGATTAAGCACGTCGGCACGCCCCGGCCTTTTGCCCCGAAGCTAATTAAGGACCGGCCGCTCCAGCCCGAGCACCTGCGCACCTTGGCCCAGACCAGCACCGGCGGTGACTACCTGGCCGCCCGCCAAACCCTGCTCGGCAATGCCGACGTGACGATGAGCATCTGCAATCCCACGGAGAAGCGGATGGACTATTACTATAAAAATGCCCAGGCCGACGAGGTGATTTTCGTGCACGAAGGCCGGGGCGAACTGTGGAGCCAGATGGGCAAAGTAGCCTTCGAGCCCGGCGACTATGTGGTGGTGCCGCGCACCGTTATCCACCAGCTGCACTTCGAGGAAGGCCCCGTGCGGCTCATGATTATCGAGTCGTTCAGCCCCGTGGAAACCGTGCGGCGCTACCGCAACCACTTCGGCCAGCTGCTGGAGCACTCGCCCTACTGCGAGCGCGACATGCGCCCGCCGAGAGAGCTCATTACCGAAGAATTCCCGGAAGGCGATTACCTGGTATATACCAAAAAGGAAGGCCTGCTGCACGAGTTGACCTACGCGCACTCGCCGTTCGACGTGGTGGGCTGGGACGGCTATTTCTACCCCTACGCCTTCAGTATCCACGATTTTGAGCCGATAACCGGCCGCCTGCACCAGCCGCCGCCCGTCCATCAGACATTTGAGGGGCATAATTACGTTATCTGCTCCTTCGTGCCGCGGCTGTTCGACTACCATCCGCTCAGCATTCCGGCCCCCTACAACCACTCCAACGTCGATTCGGATGAGGTGCTGTACTACGTGGCCGGCAATTTCATGTCGCGCAAGGGCGTCGATTTGGCCTCTTTCACCTGGCACCCTACCGGCCTGCCGCACGGCCCGCACCCCGGCACCGTGGAGGCCAGCATCGGCAAAAAAGAAACCCACGAGCTGGCCGTGATGCTCGACACGTTCCGCCCGCTCTACCTCACCGAAACGGCCCTGCAATACGTGGACGGCCGCTATCCCATGAGCTGGAACCCCGGCTTCGTGCCCGACCCACCCCGCTCAGCCGATATGATGGACTAGGCGGTGAGGTGTGAGAGATGGTGAGTTTGATGTTCGATTGATGCAGTTGGCGCAAGTACAACATCAAACTCACCATCTCACCATTTCACACCTCACCTACTTTACCACCGCCACGCGGTTGTAGTGGTCCAGCATCTTGGCCACGTCGGCGGGTTGGTCGTATTGCAGGTGCTGGGCGTTGGCGAAGGTGCTGATTTCGGTATCGCGCTTGCCAAACAGGCGCAGCACGTCGCCTTGGTTGAGGGTGATGGGGTGCAGCGGCTCCGTGGGCTCGTTGCCCACGCCCACCAGCAGCATTGGAGCCATGGAGAGGCGGCCGGCCGTGGCATCGGCTCCCGAGGAGTAGAGGCGGGCCAGCAGCAGCGGGCCGGCATCCACGGCCGTGAGCACTTCCACGAATTCGCGGCGGGTGCCGGCGCTGCCTTCCTTCACCAGGCGGGGGCGGAAGCGGCGCAGGGCATCGGCCCCGGTACCGCCCATCTCGCCTATATCGAAGCCGCGCAGGCTGCCCACCGGCCACAAGTGCGTCGAATCGGTATTGATGGAATCCTGGGCTTCGAGCAGGCGCATGCCGGCGTGGAAGCGCACGCCCGGCACGGGCCGGTAGCGCCCGTCGAAGGTGCGCAGGGCGCCCAGCTGAAAGGTGCCATCGCCGAGGAAGCCGGTGGCCTGGGTTTTCAGGCTAGCCCGCAGGGTGGCGGTGGTGGGGTTGCGGTTGCTTTGAGCGTAGATAGTGCGGGCTTCAGCCTGTTCCTTCGCGGCCTGCGCGTTTGCTTGTTGCCCGCTGGCGAGTAGGAAAATAGCAAATAAGTAAGGATGAAGTTTCACTAAAGACAATAAAAGAAGGTGAACGTTACAGAGGACGTCAAAAATACGATAATTAGGCGGTTACGCACTGTTTAAGCCTCGATTTCAAGCACCGTGCCAGTCCGGGGCCAATTGTTATTCCGGCAAAGCAGGAATCTGGATGCAGTCGTCGAAACACAGTCCTCAGGTTCCTCCTTTGTCGGAATGACAAGTCCTGCTCGGCTATGCAAAGCACTTCAGGGTTGTTTGAAGGATATCTGATTATAATATTCCACCATGCGCAGCACCTGGCCCAGGTCGGTGTAGCTCAGGTGCTGTTTGGCGGCCCAGGCCGCTACTTCGGGACCGCGGCTGCCAAAGAGCTGGCTCACATTTTTTTGGCTGAGGGGCAGTGCCCGCAGGGATTCTTTGGCCACAAGGTCGGTGCCGGCCAATACCGTTTGACCGATTTCGTTGCGCTCCGGCTGAATTTCGGTGCGCAGGATGGGGTCGAGGCGGGCATCTTGGTGCCGGTAGCTGTGTAGCACGGCCAGGGCCAGGGGGCTGTTGTCGGACTGCGTCAGTACTTCCACAAAATCGAGCCGGGTGCTGCCGTTGCGCACCAGCTTACTGCGGAAGTGCCGCGCCTCGCTGCCCCGGCCCAGGTAGAAGCCGTCGAGGCTGCCGGGCGGCCATACGTGGCTGCCGGTCGAGTCGCGCACTTCGAGCAGGCGCAGGGCCACGTTGTATTTCAGGGCCGGCACCCGCACCCGGCGCTTATCGAGCAAGACCAGGGTGCCGGGCTGCTCCGCGCCCTCCAGATAGGCTTCGGGGGCACTCACTAGGTCCTTGCGCATCCGGGCCAGGGCATCGGGCGAATTGGCCCGCTGGTATAGGTCCATCCCGAGCTCCCCAAGCTCGCGCGAGGATTGCATCTGCGCTTGCGCACGGCCTGCCCCCAGCCACAGGCCAACGACCAGGAAGGCTAGTTTTTGCAGTTTCATTGAGTAGAGGTAGGAAAGGGTAACTGTTTGTATCAGATGCTTCTACCGGTTGCGGCCGTACTGCTCGTGGCTGCTCACCCAGTCGGAGCTGCTGATGGCCGCGCCCAGGCTTAGCTCGCCGGCCAGCACCACGCCGGCCACTATCTCGGCAAACTTGCGCACCGTGCCCCGGCCCACGCAGCCCAGCATTTGCAGGCACTCGTTTTGGGTGGCCAGGCCGGTGCCGCCGCCGTGGGTGGCCACAATCAGCGACGGAATGGTGATGCTGATGTACAAATCCCCGTCCTTATTCACTTCCGAATACAGGATGCCGGCCGAGGACTCGCTCACGTTGGCCACGTCCTGCCCCGTGGCAATGAACATGGCCGTGATGCCGTTGGCCGAGTGCGCGCCGTTGTTGTTGGCCCCCGAAATGAACGCGCCCACGTTGCTCACCTGCCCGTGGTAGGCCAGCTGCTCGGGCGTCACGCGCATGCGTTGCATCAGGATGTCGCGCTTGATGACGGCTTCGGCCACCACGCGCTTGCCCCGGGTGCGCATTACGTTGATTTGGGAGGCCTTTTTGTCGGTGGCGAAGTTCGATTCGAGGTAGAAATGCTCCACTTTCGCGCCCTTGTAGTTTTCCAGAATCCAGGAGCAGGCGGCGAAGGTGGCGCGGCCCACCATGTTCTGGCCGGCTGCGTCGCCGGTGCTGAAATTGAAGCGCAGGTAGGCGAATTTGTTGCTCAGGTACGTGTCGATGTACTGCAGCTTGGCCACGCTGGAGGTGCTTTCGGCCTGCGGCCGAATCAGGCCAATGTGTTCTTCCACCCACAGGCCAAAGTCGCGCGCCCCGCGCGCATCCTCGAACACGAACACCGGAGCCCGCTGCATGGCATCGCCCACCACGGTGCACTTCACGCCGCCGCACAGGTTGAGCACCTGCATGCCGCGGTTGTAGCTGGCCACGAGCGTACCCTCGGTAGTGGCCATCGGAATCAGAAAATCGCCCTGGGCGTGCTCGCCGTTCACGGTCAGCGGCCCGGCCAGGCCCACCGGAATCTGGGCCACGCCCAGGAAATGCTCGCAGTTGCCCTGCAACTGGTGGGCATCGAAGGAATAGTGCTTGAGGTGCTTAAATTCTTTGTCCGCAAATTGCTCGGCGAAGCGCTGCCGGGCCGCGATGGCGGCTTCGGAGTAGTCGTCTTCCTCGGAGCGCGGAATGCGGGGCTGGGAGCTGGCCACGCCCACGATGGCATCTTCCACTTCCACATGAAGGTCGCCGAAAACGTCGGTCGAAAACCACATCTGCACCGGATGAATGCCCTCGGGCAGGGCCGGCATGTCGACCATTACCGTGATGGCGCGGCCCACGGGCAGCTCCACGGCCTGCCCGTCGGCATCGATGGCCGTGGCAGCGCGATGCTCGCCATTGCCCAAATCAACCCGGATTTTCTCGGCCGGCACCACCACATCACCAATCTGCACTTGCTTGAACGCCGTCACTTTCACGGTGTCGAGCCGGTTTTTGAGGCTGAAGGCCACACCTGCGTTCTCGGGCAGGTTGTGTAGGCTGCCACGGGTGTAGAGCAGCTTGAGAAGCATGGGGCTGGGCGTGAAAATCATTGCGGGGAGGGTGGGGGTTAGGTGTGGAAGGGTGAAGGTGGGGAATTTTGGTCGGAATGCGTAAGCAGGTCGGGTTTATTTCAGTTTGAAGGTAATCGGCAACGTCATACCCACAGGCACAGGTAGTCCGTTTTGTGAGCCAGGCCTGAACGGCGGTAGGCTCCGTACCACCAGTAACACAGCGTCATCAAACTTGGGATTGAATGTTTTGATAACCCTTGCATCACGAACCTGACCAGTAATATCTATGGTAAAAGAGACGAAAATCCGGCCTTCTGCTGCTACGATTTTGCCATTTTCCTGGGGCCATGCTATTCGCTGCTGGATATAGTCAATTACCTCGCGGTTGCTGCCACCGTGCTGAAATACGGGCATTGCTTCTGTCATTTCTCCATACACTCGGTCTTCAGACTTGGGCGAGGCTAACACTGCCTTATCAGCTCTTGGCAAGGATGTTTGCTGTTTTACCGGCCGCCGCACCTGCGCCAGCGCCTCCCGCGCCGTCAAGCCCTGGCCCACTACCAGCACCAGCGCCAGCAGGAACTACTTTAGGCACCGCGTCAGTGTTACCGGCACCTGCTGCACCTGCTGCACCTGCGCGGACCGAAAGCTGCCGCAGACCCGGCCATCGGGGGCGGCGGAGCGGGCGGCAGCCAGGTCAGCCACGGGGTTTGCCGACTGGCTGAAATCCTGCACCACCCGCTGGCAGCTGGCGCAAAAATGGCCTTGTGCGTGGGCCTGGAAAGCCGCTGGCCCTACGGCATACGGCTGTAAAACGGCGTTAAAAGTGGGCAGCAGGAGCATCGGCCGGGCAGATTGGAGGGAGAAAAGATAGGAGTTTTCGCGATTAGTACCCTCTTCCCAACGCCGTTGCGGCCGTTTCCTTGCGTGCGACGGCCCCGGCTCCGTACTCCCGGGTCGGGGCCGGTATCAGAAGAAGGATTGAGCGTTAAAGCATTGCAGGCCGGTAGCCGTTAGCGCGCGGGAGCACCGGGGCGGTAATTCATCATCGGTTCACGTGCCTAACGCGTATTTGCCGCATCGAAACTACTGCGCGGCGGCGCGGTTATAGCCGCCGTGCTGCTCCCGGTCCGTGTCCAAAAATCGGCACAGGCCACGCCGGACGTATTACCTTTGCGTGTCGCCCGGGAATACCCGGCGGCCGCCAAATTTCTGTTATGGCCTTATCCTCTGATTATCCACGCTTCACGCTCGGCAGCACTCTCACCGCCGAGCAACGGGCCTTTTTTACTAAATACGGTTTCCTGCACTTCCGGCCTTTTGCCTCGCCCGAATATGTTCAGCAAATCCTTCAGGCTACCCAGGAAGTGCAAGCCAGATGGCTGGCCGAAGGCGTAGAAAAGGTGAACGGCGTACCCATTAAGTACGGCCACGACGTGGACGGCTCGCGCATTGTGCAGCGCTTCGCCTTTGCCTCGCAGCACCATCCTGTGTTGCACGAGTTGCTTCAGGACGAGCGTTTCGAGGCCCTTTTTCCCCTCCTCGAGGCCGAAGGCGGCCGCGTGGGCGAGAATGAAAAGGACGGCCTTGTGGTGAACCATTACGTGAACGTGCCCGGCTCCGAATTCAGCCAGATGGGCTGGCATACCGACTCGCTGCGCGACGTATTCTACGGCAAGCGCATCGGCCCCATGCTCAACGTGGGCCTGCACCTCGACGGCACCAAGGCCACCAACGGCGGCCTGCGCGTGATACCCGGCACTCACCGCCAGGGCCTGCACAAGATGCTGTTTCGCAAGAAGTACTACAAGGACGTGTACTACGACCCCAACGAAATGGCCATCGAAACCGAGCCCGGTGACCTCACCGTGCACGATGGCCGCATGTGGCACCGCGTAGCTCAGTCGCCGCTCATCGGCCTCGAAAGCCGCCGCCGCGTGATGTATGTGCCCATCATCTCGGGCAAGTACCAGCCCAAGAGCGAGGACAGCCCCACGCCGTTCTACCTGCGCTTTTTGCACTTGGTGAAGTAAGCTGGACGAAGAAAAAAGGCCGTCATGCTGAGCGGAGTCGAAGCATCTCTACAGCGTAACTAATCCCAATCGACAGGATTTAGTATTGAGGTAGAGATGCTTCGACTCCGCTCAGCATGACGGCCTTATAGCAATACTAAATACTGCATTATCCCCATCGAAAAAATGGCCTACGCTCTCGTTACCGGCGCTTCGCGCGGCATTGGCCGGGCCATTGCCCTTCTTCTGGCCCAGCGCGGCTACGACCTGCTGCTGGTGGCGCGGTCCGAAGACCAGCTCACCAACCTGGCCCTCGAAATCGGCACCCGGCACAAGCGCCAGGCCCACGTACTGGCCACCGACCTGGCTGCCCCCGCCGCCGCCGAAACCGTGGCCGCCTGGGCCATTCAGCAAACCGAGCAGCTGGCCGTGCTGGTGAATAATGCCGGCTACGGCCTCTGGGGCCGCTTCGAGCAGCTCAGCCTGGCTGAGCAGCAGAATATGCTGCAGCTGAACATGCACCTGCCCGTGGCTCTTACCCACGCCCTGCTGCCGGCCCTGCACAAAACTCCCAAAGCCTACATCCTGAACGTGGCCAGTACCGCCGCCTACCAGGCCGTGCCTTCGCTGACGCTGTATGCGGCCAGCAAGGCGTTTTTGCTGAGCTTCAGCCGGGGTTTGCGCTACGAGCTGAAAACCAGTAATATATCCGTTAGCTGCCTGAGCCCCGGCGCCACCACCACCAGCTTTGCCGACCGCGCCGGCATGGGCGCCGAGCTGCAAGCCACCGCCAACAAAGTGTCGATGACGCCCGAAGCCGTGGCTACCGCCGCCGTGAACGGCCTGCTGGCCGGCGAGGCAGAAATCATCCCCGGCGTACTCAATAAAGTGTCGGCCGGCCTTACCAGCGTGGTACCCAAAGGCATTGTGGAGAAGATTGCCGCCGGGATTTACGAGAAGTATTTGTAGCGCGGACTTTTAGTCCGCGAGTAGCCCGGTTCAGGCCATTCAACTCGCGGACTAAAAGCCCGTGCTACTTCCGGCACACGCGCCCGGCCAGCCAGTAGGCGGCCCCGGCGAAAAACGGCGCGGCCAGCACATCATACGAGTAGTGCACGCGCTGCACCAGTACCAGCACGCCCACGGCCACGCTCATCAGGCCCAGCACCCAGCGCCAGCTGCGGCCCCGGCCTACCAGTGTGAGGAGCACCATGGTGGCGGTGTGGCCCGAGAAAAACAGGTCGCGCACGATGGGCTGGGTGGTTACTTCGAAAATGCGGTCCATCACCGGGTCGTGCAGAATGACCAGCGTGGTGGGCGGCTCCAGCGGCAGCAGCCACAGCGTGCCCATGCGCAGCAATTGCAGGAAATAATAGGCCCACAGCGCCGGTAACAGCCGTTGCGGCCGGGGCAGCAGGTAGGCCAGCGTGGCCGCGATGGCCCCGTAAATGAGCGCAAACGTGAGGGCCGAAACATCGTGCACCGGCAGCAGCTCCAGCAGCGGGTCGGGGAGCCGCTGGCCGGGCCGCGCCTGAATGAAATGATAGAAGCCCGGCACCACCGGCAGCAGGCACAGCAGCAGCAGCACCACTGCGCCCAGCCGCAGGCGGAAACCCTTTGATGCCCAGGCCGCCGGCCAGGAGCGTGGGCGGCCCGGCTGATGCGGGGCACTCACGGGGTGGGGCAGGGGGGCAGGCGTCAGAATCGTAGCCACAAAAAATAACGGGTTCAGATAATGGAAAGGCAATAAACCAACGCGCAAAAATACGTCCCGGGCTGAACAGTAGCGCGCTGGTTGGCCACGGTGGCGTAACATTGCCTACCGGCCGAAACGTGCCGCCCGGCTTTCATTCCTCATTCTTGATTTTATGATGCGCTTTTTACTTTCTGCTTTGCCGGCCGGCCTTGTGCTGGCGCTGGCCGCCGCCCCCACCGCCCACGCCCAGAATGCGGCCCTCGATGCCCGTATTGCCCAGCTGGCCACCCAGGAAGAAAGCAAGGTCATTGCCTGGCGGCGCGATATTCACGAGCATCCCGAGCTGGGCAACCAGGAAACCCGCACCGCCGGCATCATCGCCGCGCACCTCAAAAAGCTGGGCCTGGAAGTGCAGACCGGCGTGGGCCGCACCGGCGTGGTGGGTATTTTGCGGGGCGGCAAGCCCGGCCCCGTGGTGGCCCTGCGCGCCGATATGGACGGCCTGCCTCTCACCGAAAACAACGACTTGCCCTTCGCTTCCAAGGTTAAAACCACCTACCTGGGCCAGCCCGTGGGCGTGATGCACGCCTGCGGCCACGATACCCACGTGGCCATGCTCATGGGCGCGGCCGAGGTGCTGAGCCAGGTGAAGGCCGACCTGCCCGGCACCGTGAAGTTCATTTTTCAGCCCGCCGAGGAAGGCTCGTTGCCGGGCGTGGAGGGCGGGGCCAAGCTCATGGTGCAGGAAGGCGTGCTCGACAAGCCCAAGGTCGATGCCGTGTTCGGGGTGCACATCAGCGCCGGGACCGAGGTGGGCAACCTCACGTACCGCCCCGGCGGCGAAATGGCCAGCTCCGACCGCTTCACCATCAAGGTGCACGGCAAAGGCTCGCACGGGGCCTACCCCTGGAACAGCGTGGACCCCGTGGTGACGGCCGCCCAGATTATCATGGGCCTGCAAACCATCGTGAGCCGGCAGGTGAAGCTGATTGACGATGCGGCCGTGGTCACGGTGGGCACCATCAACGGCGGGGTGCGCTACAACGTTATTCCGCCCGATGTGGAGATGTCGGGCACCATCCGGGCGCTGAACCCGGCCGTGCAGCAGCAAATATGGGCCAGTATCCGCCGCATTGCTACCAACATTGCCGAGAGTGCCGGGGCCACCGCCGACGTTACCATCGACCCCTACGTGCCCGTGACCATCAACGACCCCGCCCTCACGGCCCAGATGCTGCCCACCCTGCAAGCCGCCGCCGGCCCGGCCCACGTGCGGGAAATAAAAGCCGTGACCGGGGCCGAGGATTTTGCCTTCTATCAGGAGAAGGTGCCCGGCCTGTTTCTCTTCGTGGGTGGCATGACCAAAGGCCAGGACCCCGCCACCGCCGCCGACCACCACACGGCCGGTTTTCGCATCGATGAAAGCGGCCTTACGCTGGGCGTAAAAACCCTGGCCACGCTGGCCGCCGACTATCTGAATGCTGGTAAACGGTAGCAAAAATCAAACCATGTAATGGTTCTGGCTAAAGGAATATTACAATTTGGTTAAGTGCAATTGTGTCTTCATTGTTTTTTCATGAAACGTACAAAATTCGGGTATTATTGTCGAATTAATGGTAATTGAGGCCTTTCGCTAATAAAGTTGCCTATGTTGCGGCAGGTTTAGTGCAAAACGTTAAAAAATTGCTAAGCCTCGATTTCTCACCATTAACCTGAATAGTTGCATGAAAAAACAATACTCAGCTGCTGCATTGCTGATGCTCAGCTCACTGGCTGTCAATGCCCAGGATGCGTCGCGCATTCAAAGTAAGGTACTGGGCGACGACAGCCAGCCATTGCTGGTTGCGTTCAATGCCGAAGGCAAAATGGCCCTCCGTGGGCTGGACGCCAACCAGGTGCTGCGCCAACAGCTGGCCCTCACGCCAGCCGACGAAATGCGCGTAGCCCGCGTCGAAACCGACCAGCTCGGCTTCACGCACCAGAAATTTGCCCAGTACTACCAGGGCATTCGCGTAGAGCACGCCGACTATACGGTACACGCCAAGGGCGGTACGGTGGAAAGCATCAGCGGCGACTTTGAGCGCATTTCCAAGCTCAATACCACGCCTGGTATCAGCGCCACCGCCGCCCTCACCCAGGCGCTGGCCTCGGTGGGCGCCCGCAAATACATGTGGCAAACCACCGAAGCCGATGCCGCTTCGTATGCTCCGAAGGGCGAGCTGGTAATTGTGCGCGACACGCGCACCAGCTCTACCGGCCCGCTCGTGCTGGCCTGGAAATTTGACGTGTACGCCCAGCAGCCCATCAGCCGCGCCTACGTTTATGTAAATGCCAGCACCGGCGAGGTGGTCCTCACGGATGCCATCATTAAGCACACTGCGGCTACGGGCACGTTTGCCACGGCCTACAGTGGCAGCCGCTCCATCAACGACGGCACTACTACGGGCGGCTATTTCCTGCGCGAAGGCACTACCCGCGGTCTGGGCATCGAAACCTACAACTGCAAAAAGGGTAATAGCTATACCTCTGCTACCGACTTCATCGACGCCGACAACAACTGGACGGCCGCCGAATACAACAACACCAACTTCGACAACGTGTCGGGCGATGCCCACGCGGGTGCTCAGGCCACTTACGATTACTGGAAAAACGTGCACGGCCGTAATTCCTACGACAACGCCGGTGCCAAAATCAAGAGCTACGTGCACTTCGATGATACCCCTGGCGACGGTGTGGGCTACGAGAATGCGTACTGGAACGGTTCGGTGATGACCTACGGCGACGGCGCAACGCGCTTCCGCCCCCTGACGGCGCTGGACGTGTGCGGCCACGAAATCGGCCACGCCGTGTGCGAAAAAACGGCCAACCTGACCTACTCCAACGAGTCGGGCGCGATGAACGAAGGCCTGTCCGATATCTGGGGTGCTTCGATTGAGGCCTACGCTGTGGCCAGCCTGGGCTTCACTTCGGGCGGCGTGAAAGCGAAGTCGACCTGGCTCATTGGCGAGGAAATCGACAAGCAGCAGGCTGCTTTGCGCTCGATGAGCGACCCCAAATCCCTGGGCCAGCCGGCCTACTACAAGGGGGTTAACTGGTACACTGGCACCGGCGACAACGGCGGCGTGCATACCAACTCGGGCGTGCTCAACCACTGGTACTATATCCTCGCGGCCGGCGAGTCGGGCACCAACGAAGGCGGTGGTACCTACAGCGTGACCGGCCTAGGCCTCGACGCGGCTGCCAAAATTACCTACCGCATGGAGAGCGTGTACATGGTCGCTTCCTCGACCTACGCCCAAGCCCGGACCTACTCCATCCAGGCCGCGACCGACCTCTACGGAGCCGGTTCGGCCCAGGTAATAGCCGTGACGAACGCGTGGTTTGCCGTGGGTGTGGGCGCTGCTTCGGGCGGCACCACTACGCCTACCTATTGCACCATCAAAGGCACCAGCCAGGCGTTTGAGTGGATTGACCTCGTGAATATCGGCAGCATCAACCGTACTTCGGGTTCCGATGCCGGCTACTACAACGGCACCGCCCTGAGCACCAGCCTCGCTGCCGGCTCCAGCAATACCATCTACTTCAGCGCCGGCTATGCCTCTACGGCTTACACCGAGTACTGGAAAATCTACATCGACTACAACAAGAATGGTGTCTTCACCGATGCGGGCGAACTGGTTGTAAGCGGTTCGGCCGCCAGCACCGGTACCCTTAGCAGCACCTTCACGGTGCCCACAACGGCCCGCAACGGCACTACCCGCATGCGCGTGGTGATGAGCGACAACTCGGCCACTACCAGCTGCGGCACTTTCAGCTACGGCGAAGCCGAAGACTATACCGTGAACATCACCGGCGGTGCGGCGCTCACCGGCGTGGCTACCCTCAGCGGCAGCAGTGCTACGCCGCTCGGCAACGAGGCTGCCCGCACCTTGGAAGTGTACCCGAACCCCGCTTCGGAAATGCTGAACATCTCGGTACCCGGTGAGGCTACCAGCGTGCAAATCTCGGACGTGCGTGGTGCTCGCATGAGCGATGTTTCTTTCGCCAATGGCCAGGTAAACATCAGCCGCCTCGCGAAGGGTATGTACACCATCACCGTGAGCAACGGCGAGAAAGTGTTCCACCAGCGCTTTGTGAAAGAATAGTCACTCTTTCACAATTTATAAAAAGGTCCGCCAGCAATGCTGGCGGACCTTTTTTTCTTTTAGTAGCCGATAATATTTTTTAGTGGTTCAATTTTATCTAGTTGAAATTCAATTTATTGAGTTGCTGGTAATAAAATTCGGACATTACTGTAATTATGATGTTAACATGAAGTATTTAATGAAAAAATCATTAAGTTGCGGCGTAAACACTGATGAAATCTGACCCTCAGCGTTGCCAACAAATTCCACCACCATCTTTCCCATTCGTTATGCTTAATAAATACTCTGCTGCCACGCTGCTGCTGCTTAGCTCGCTGGCTACTAATGCCCAAGCGCAGGATGCCCGCCGCATCCAAACCAAAGTTTTGGGCGACGACAACCAGCCCGTGCTGGTGCAGTTCAGCGCCGAAGGCAAAGCCGCCTACCGTGGTGTCGAAAGCAGCCAGGTACTGCGCCAGCAGCTGGCTCTCACCGATGCCGACCAGATGCGCGTGGCTCGCGTGCAAACCGACGAGCTCGGCTTCACGCACGAGAAGTTTGCCCAGTACTACCAGGGCATTCGCGTAGAGCACGCCGACTACACGGTTCACGCCAAGGGTGGCACCGTGGAAAGCATCAGCGGCGATTTTGAGAAGATTTCGGGCCTGAACACCACGCCTGGCCTGAGTGCTTCGGCCGCCTTGGACCGGGCACTGGCTTACGTGGGGGCCCATAAATATATGTGGCAGGACCTGGGCGAGGAAACGCTGCTGAAGCAGGAAACGGGCAAGTCGTCGGCCAGCTACTACCCTCAGGGCGAGCTGGTGATTGTGCGCAACGAGCGCTCGACCAAAGCGGAGGTGATGAACAAGCCGGTACTGGCCTGGAAGTTCGACGTGTATGCCCAGGAGCCGGTGAGCCGGGCCTTTGTGTACGTAGATGCCCGCACCGGCGAAGTCGTGCTACAGGACAACATCATTAAGCATACCAGCGCCACGGGCACGTTTGCCACGGCCTACAGCGGTAGCCGCTCCATTGGCGACGGCACCACCACCGGCGGGTATTTCCTGCGCGAAACCGGCCGGGGCCTGGGCATCCAGACCTACAATATGAAGAAGGGCACTCAGTATGCCCGCGCCACCGACTTCATTGATGCCGACAACAACTGGACGGCCGCCGAATACAACAACGCCAACTTCGACAACGTGGCCGGCGACGCCCACGTGGGAGCCGAAGCAACCTACGACTACTGGCAGAACGTGCACGGCCGCAACTCCTACGACAACGCCGGCGCCATCATCAAGAGCTACGTGCACTACAGCCGCA
Source organism: Hymenobacter siberiensis (assembly GCF_018967865.2). Classification (NCBI taxonomy): domain Bacteria; kingdom Pseudomonadati; phylum Bacteroidota; class Cytophagia; order Cytophagales; family Hymenobacteraceae; genus Hymenobacter; species Hymenobacter siberiensis. The sequence goes on along the minus strand of NZ_JAHLZY020000001.1, from coordinate 4,079,235 downwards.
GCTACGAGAATGCCTACTGGGACGGCACGCGCATGACTTATGGGGACGGCGCCACCCGCTTCCGCCCCCTGACGGCGCTGGACGTGTGTGGCCACGAAATCGGCCACGCCGTGTGCGAAAAGACGGCCAACCTGACTTACTCCAACGAATCGGGCGCGATGAACGAAGGCCTGTCCGACATCTGGGGTGCTTCGATTGAGGCCTACGCCGTGGCCAACTTAGGCTTCACCTCCAGCGGCCCCAAGGCAAAGTCAACCTGGCTCATTGGCGAGGAAATCGACAAGCAGCAGGCCGCTCTGCGCTCGATGAGCGACCCCAAATCGCAGGGCCAGCCCGATTACTACAAAGGCATCAACTGGTACACCGGCACCTCCGATAACGGCGGTGTGCACACCAACTCGGGTGTTATCAACTACTGGTACTACCTCATTGCCGACGGCAAAGCCGGCACCAACGAGAAAGGCGTGGCCTACTCGGTAGCCGGCCTCGGCCTGGATGCCGCCGCTAAAATCACCTTCCGCATGGAAGACGTGTACATGGTGGCCAGCTCGACCTACGCCCAGGCCCGTACCTACTCCATTCAGGCCGCTACGGACTTGTACGGCACCGGCTCGGTGCAGGTGCAGTCGGTAACCAACGCCTGGAACGCCGTGGGCGTGACCACCGGAGCCGCCCTTGTAGCCCAGACGGGCCCTACCGGCGCCCCCGCCATCAGCGGCGCGGCTTCGCTGACGGGCGTGGCTTCGGCCCATGCCCTGAGCCTGTACCCAATGCCGGCTACCAGCGAGCTGCATCTGCTGCTCGACGGCAATGCTGAAATCGTGCGTGTGAGCGTGAGCGACCTGCGTGGTGCCATGGTGGCCACCACCCGCTACAATGGCAGCGGCACCCTCGACGTGAGCAGCCTGGGCAAGGGCATGTACGTTATCAACGTGAGCGACGGGGTGCAGACCTTCCATCAGCGCTTTGTGAAAGAGTAGTTCTCTTTTTGAGTTAGTGAAAAAAGGCCCGTCAGCATTGCTGGCGGGCCTTTTTTTCTATCATCCTGAGCTTGCGAACCGAAGGTCGGCGTAGCCAAGGACCTTATCACGTTTTGCCCGTTTGGATTACTGTAAACTGAGCTCCGGCGATAAGGTCCTTGGCTACGCCGACCTTCGGTTCGCAAGCTCAGAATAATATACGCAATTAAACCAGGAACTTACTTCAGCGCATAGTCCAGCTTTAGCATTACCGTGCCAAAGCCGTCTTTGCTGGCCGAAGCCCCGCCGAGACGCAGGTTGATGTCGTCGAGCTGGTCGGTGGTGGTGAAGTAGTAGTTGCCTTCGAGGTTGGCGCGCAGCTTATCGGTGAGGCGCACGCCGAAGCCCGCGCCCACCGGGAACGCGCCGGCCAGGGCCGGGTAGTCGTTGCGCTCGGGCGGTAGGAAGGACGTGGCATCGTTGGCGCGCTCCGTGCCGTAGTAAGCCTGCGGATTGTAGAGCAGCAGCCCCGCGCCGCCCTGCACAAACACCTGGAAAACGGGCGCTTCGGCCATGGAGGACGCGAAAACGGACTCGTCGGGCAGTAAATCGAACCGGAAGAAAACCGTGCCCAGGCCGTTGGTGCTGGTGAAGGCCAGGCCGCGCTCCTTGGCTTTGTCGCGCGCGCCCATCTGCACGTAGGAAAACTCACTGCCCAGGTGCAGGTGTGGCGTGAGGCGGTAGAGCACGCCCAGGCTCAGGGCCGGGCCCAGGAAATTATCGCTGGGGCTGTTGCCCAGGTCGCCATTATAGAGGGCCGTGCCGCCGCCGAGCGTGACGTGCAGCGGCCCCCGGAAGTAGGCCCGCTCCTGGCGGTTGTAGTGCCGCACGGGGCGGTGGTACTGCGCCAGGGCCGGGTGGCTGCTAAGTGCGCCAGCCGCCAGCCCTCCAAAAATCAACGAGCGAAACCGCATACTATCCAACTAAAGTGAAGCAAAAAATGCCTATTCGGAACCCAACGCCCAAACCGCTGAAATCCGTCTGCCGGCCGGGGTTTATTTGAAGATGCCCTGCGGGTCGGGTAGCTTGGTCAGCAGGTCGGTGACGAGGTCGAAATCGAGGCTGCCGACGCTGGCGTTCTGGCCTTTGTGCACAGCATCCCAGGCTTCGGCATACTTTTCCTGGTAGTAGAGGCCGCGGGCCAGCTGCTGCCAGCCGTTGGCGTTGGTGGGGTCGGCGGCGGTGGCGCGCTGCAACAGGGTCAGGCCCATGGCGAGGTCCTTTTTCTTCTTGGTCTGGCCGTAGCGGATGAGGTAGCTCGCGCCCAGGTCGCTCATGAGCAGGGTGCTGGTGGGGGCAATGCCGAACCCCTTGCTCAGCAGGGTAATGGCGGCGTCGGGGGTGGGCTGGCCGCTGGCAATAATGCCCAGGCCGCGGTAGGCTTCGGCATTCTGTGGGTTGAGGAGCCAGGCCAGGTTGAAGCGGTAGGCAGCGGTGTCGGGCTGGTTTTCGCGCAGGTATTCGTAGCCCTTATTGGTGAAGAACGTGCTGGCTTCGGTCGTGGAGGCGAAGCTGGCGGCAATGGCCTTGAGCTGCGCCTCGCCGATAACCTGAGTGGCCTGCGTGGGGCTGAGGCCACCGAACAGGGGCTGCAGGCGCATGGGCTTGCTCGGGGCCGGGGTGGCCAGGCTGCCATCGGCGTTCACGGTGGGGGCGGCCGCGCCCTTGCGCTGGGCCTGGGCGGGCGCGGCTCCCAGCAGGCCTGCCAGCAGCAGGGCGGCCAGGGCCGCCGAAATATTCTTAGGCAAAGCAGAAATCGACACGGGTGCGAATAAATAAATGAGGGAAGCCCGGCCCGGCAAAAGCCAGCCAGCAGCCGTTCTGACAAAGATAAAGCCAATGCTGCCAAGCACCCGACCCCGGTGCCACGCCACTGCCGGGCAAACTGCCGTCCCGGCCCGGGCGTAGGTGTAGCTCCTGCGCCGGCATTCGGCCGCAGGCCCCTCTGCTTAATCCCCGCGCATGCGTCGTTTCTCTTTGCTGACCCCCATGGTCGTACTGCTGGCTGTTGTGGTCATCATGCTGGCCACCGAATACGTGGTGGCCCGCCCCAGCCACCGCACCAAAGACGTGGCCTACGTGCCCGCCACCGCCCCCGATTTCGACAAGGAGCGCCATATTCTGGATGTGTATTCGCCCAAAAAAGCCGCGCCCAACGGGGCCGGGTATCCAGTCGTGCTGTTCATCCACGGCGGGAGTTGGACGAGTGGCAACAAGAATATTTACACCTTCATTGGCCGGCGGCTGGCCAAGCAGGGCGTGATAGCCGTGGTGATTAACTACCGCCTCGCTCCGCCCGTGCACGTGCCCGAGCAGGCGGCCGACTGTGCCCGCGCCCTGGCCTGGACGGTAAACAACATCAAACAATACGGCGGCGACCCGCAGCGCGTGTTCGTGATGGGCCACTCGGCGGGCGGCGGTCTGGCCGCCCTGCTGGCTACCGATGATGAATTATTAGCGAAAAATGGCTTGCCTCAGAATCCGGTTAAAGGGGCCGTCATGGACGACCCGGCGGGGCTGGATATGTATAGCTACCTCACGGAAATGAAGTACGAGGGCGACGCCCAATACCTCGTGCCCTTCGGCAAGGACCCGGCCGTGTGGAAGGAAATGTCGCCCATCTATAAGATTAAGCCCAACCTGCCGCCGTTCATCTTCTACATCGGCGGCGAAACGTACCCAAGCATCAGCGGCAGCTCGGGGCGCTTCCGGGACCGGTTGAAGCCGACGGGGCAGCCCGCGCCGTACACTATTATTCCCGGCCGGCACCATATTCCCATGGTGCTGCAGCTGTACTGGCAGCACAACATTATTTATAAGGGGCTGCTCAAGCTGGTGGGGGCACCGGGATAAACGGGGGTGGGGGAGAACGTCATGCTGAGCGAAGTCGAAGCAACTCTACCGCGAGAGTAAATGAATTACGTGCACGGTAGAGATGCTTCGACTTCGCTCAGCATGACGTTTTTTATTCTGAATAAGGGCACCTTACCCAAACAGCCCGCCCTGCCTGACCGGCTGCTCAAATTCCAGTAGCCACTTCTTGCGGTGCATGCCGCCGGCGTAGCCCGTGAGGCTGCCATCGGCCCCGATGATGCGGTGACAGGGCCACACAATGGCCAGCGGATTCTGGCCGTTGGCCGCCCCCACGGCCCGGACGGATTTAGGATTGTTCAACACCTTCGCCACGTCGAGATAGGAGGCCGTGCGGCCGTAACCGATGCCCAGCAGCGTCTGCCACACTTGCCGCTGGAAATCGGTGCCGAAATCGGAATCATAAGTAAGGTCAAACTCCCGCAGCTCGCGGCCGAAATAAGCTTGCAGCTGCTGATGCGCCGGACGCAGACAGGCGGGCACGGCGGCAAACGGTGTGGTGGCTACTTCAGCATCAAGAAACGAAACGGCCCGAAGGCCCGCATCGGAGCTAATGATAGCGAGCGGGCCGAGGGGCGAAGGGAGGTAAACTGTAGCATCCATGGGCTGAAAATACGGCCGGGCCGGCGGCCAAAACACAAGCTGTGCAGTTTGCGCTACACCAATATTGCCCGGGGACGGCGCTGGGGTACGGCTTCGGTTACCAGAGCCTGGGCAGCCAGCAAAGCCTCGGCGCTGGGCTGGTGCAGCACGCGGGCGGGGCCGGGCTGGCTGAGGTCGGCATCCCAGAGGCCGGACTGGTGCCACTGGTCGAGGTGGTCCCAGTCGGGCCGGTCGATGATGGGGTAGAGGCAGATGCCTTGCAGCGGCAGGCCCTCGCGGAGCACGGCGGCGCATTCTTCGGCAATCATGCGCAGCCACTGGGGGCGGTCGACGCCGGGGTGGCTGGTTTCGGTGAGGGCGAAGGGGCGGTGGTAACGCTTGTGGGCCGAGCGCAGCAGGTTGCGCAGGGGCACCCAGCGCGGGTCGGGCACGTCGTCGCGCCAGCCCAGCTTGTTGGGCGTGCCGTTCTGCCACTGGTTGTCGTAGTAGTAGTTGAAGCCCACGATATCGAGCAGGTCTTCGTGGCCGCCCAGCTCGGGACACAGGCGGCCGGCGAGGATGTCGGTGGCCTGAAACTGGTTGTCGTGGGCTTCGCGGGCCCAGCGGCGCTCGCGGGGCGTGGCGTGCAGCGGCGGCACAATGTGCACCAGCGGCTCGGTGCTGAGCATGCGGATGCTGGGGTCGGCCTCGCGCAGGGCGTGAGCCCCTTCGATGTAGGCGCGCATGAGGCCGTATTTCACGTCCCAGCCCTGGCCATGGCAGTAGGGGGTAGTGCCGCGGGCATCGCCCCCAAGCCAGCTGATGAAGCTAACCTCGTTGATGGGCGTGACGATGAGCACATCGTCGGGTCGCACAGAGCGGTAGAAATCGACGAAGGCGCGGCACAGCGCGGCAAAGCGCCGGGCAAATAGCGGGTGCAGCGGCGAGAGGTCGTCGGGGTAGCCGAAGTGACACAAGTCCCACACCTGCTGAATGCCGTGGCGCTGCCCGGCGTCGAGCATGATTTTTACCGTGCTGAAATCGTATTGATAGGGCGTTTTTTCAATCTGCGCCCAGCGAATGCCCTCGCGCACGGTGCGGACGTTGAACGGGTCGAGAGCGGTATAATCTTCGTCAATTAGCTGCAAATGGCCCGTGAGGGGCAGGAAATCGACGCGGTGGCCGAAGGCGTTAAGCTGGTCGGTGCACTCGTAGCCGCCCCACCAAAAGGAGCGAAACGGCGAGGCAACGGGGGTAGGAACTTTCATAGCAAAGGGGCTGTGTGGAACAGGCGGCCGCCCGCGTCAGCCCGGTAGCTGCGGCGGGCGCACCGGGGGTTTACCGCGAAAGTGGGATTGGGGTTAATATTGGGCTTATTTTGATCATCATGCTTCGGCTCCGCGCGGCATGATGGTTTTATTTTATCCCTACCGGGGCCGCATTTGCCAGGTTTTTGGCCTCGATGAAAATGCGCTTTACCTCCGGATGCTCCACCCGAATAGCATCCTGCAAGCGCTCGACGGCGGTGGCTACTTCGCTCGACGTCAGGTTGTCCGCAAAGTCAACATCGAGGGCCAGCATCACGTCGTTTGGGCCGAGGTACATGGTGAGGGGCGAGCGGATGTTGCGCACCTGCGGCTGGTCGCGGGCAATGCGCTCCAGGTTGGCCAGCGTGGCGGCATCTACGCCGGTGCCCACCAGTAGGCCCTTGGTGCGGCCCACCAGAAACATGGCCACCAGCATCAGCAGCAGGCCGATGGCGATGGACGCGCCGCCATCGAAGTAAGGATTGTTCAGCAAATGCCCCAGGAATACCCCCAGGCCCGCCAATGCCAGGCCCACGAGGGCCGCCAGGTTTTCCATCACCGAGGCAAATACTGCGGGGTCTTTGCTCGTGCGCAGCATTTTTACGAAGCCCACGTTGGCATCGGCCTGGGCCAGTAGCGCTTTCACCGAGAGATAAAAGGCAATGCCTTCGAACAGAAAAGAAATGCCCAGCACCACGTAGTTCCAGCCCGCGTCTTCGATGGGCTCGGGGTGCTGAATGTGCTTGATGCCCTCGTAAAACGACATGCCGCCGCCGATGGCGAAGATGAGCACGGCCACAATCAAGCCCCAGAAATACAGCTCCTTGCTGTGGCCGAAGGGATGCTCGGCATCGGGCGGGCGCTGGCTCTGGGCGGTGCCGTAGAGCAGCAGGCCGCTGTTGCCGGTATCCACGAGCGAGTGAATGCCCTCCGAGAGCATGGCCGATGAGCCGGTGAAATACGCCGCCACAAATTTGCTGATGGCAATAGCCACGTTGGCAGCAACGCCGCCGTAGAGGGATATTTTGGATGCGTTCGCGTCTGACATAGATGCGCAAGTACGCAGGAAATGGGGTTGCCGTTGGCAGAAGTCTAGCCAGGAGTTAGCGGAGAGGCCTTCTGGCGCTGCTGGCCATTGAGGGACGAGGCTTCGATGAAGACGCGCTGGAACTCGGGGTACTTGCCTTTGATGGCGGTTTGCAGGCGCTCCACGGCCTGCTCTATCTCCACGGCCGTAAGGTGGTCGTGAAAGGCAATGTCGAGGGCCAGGATGGCATCGGTGGGGCCGAGGTACATGGTAAGCGGCGCGCGCAGCTTCGTGACGGCGGCGTCCTGGCTGGCCAGGGCTTCGAGCCCGCGTAGCACCTCGGGGCTGGCCCCTTCGCCCACCAGCAACCCCCGGGCTTCGCGCAACATGAATATCGACATGCCCACCAGCAGCGCGCCAATGGCCACGGAGGCGGCCCCGTCGAAGTAAGGATTATTGAAATAATGCCCGAGAAATATGCTGGCCAGCGCAATCACCAGGCCGACCAGGGCGGCCATGTCTTCGAGCAGAATGGCAAATACGGCTGGGTCGCGGCTGTCGCGCAGGGCTTGCCAGAAACCTGCCGCGCCCTGGGTTTTGCGAAATTCGCGGTAGGCCAGCGCGCAGGCCGTGCCCTCAAACAGCATGGCCAGGCCCAGTACCCAGTAGTTCCAGGTGGGGTCGGTGAGGGGCGCGGGGTGCTGCAGGTACTGGTAGCCCTTGTAGAGCGACATGCCGCCACCCACGGCAAAAATCATCACCGCCACAATCACCGTCCAGAAATACAGGTCCTTGCTGTGGCCAAAGGGGTGCCGGGCATCGGCCGGCCGCTCGCTGCGGTTCAGCCCGAAAAGAATCAGTCCGCCGTTGCCGCTGTCCACGAGCGAGTGGATACCTTCCGACATCATGGCCGCGCTACCGGTGAAATAGGCCGCCACAAATTTGGAAATGGCAATGGCCACGTTAGCCCCAATGGCTCCGTAGACTACGATTTTAGAAGAGTTGCCAGCCATTGGTTTTCGATGAACATTGTATGAAATGATGCATTGGGGTACGAAGGTGGGCGGGCGGAGGTTGGTAAAATGTAGCGCGGACTTTCAGTCCGCGAGGGGGCCAATGCAGTCGCGGACTGAAAGTCCGCGCTACTTTCGTTCCTATGTCCGCACCTACTTTGCAGCGCCGTCTGGGCCTGGTTCAAGCTACCGCCCTCAATATGATTGACATGGTGGGCATTGGCCCCTTTGTCACCCTGCCGCTCGTGATGGGCTTTATGGGCCCGAATTTCCTGCTGGCTTGGCTGGTAGGCGCGGCCCTGGCTTCCGTCGATGGCCTGATTTGGAGCGAGCTGGGCGCAGCCTACCCCGAAGCCGGCGGTAGCTACCGTTTCCTCAAGCTGGCGTATGGCGAGCAGAAATGGGGCCGCTACATGTCGTTCCTCTACGTGTGGCAAACGCTCATTCAGTCGCCGCTGGTGCTGGCCTCTGGCGCCATCGGCTTCGCCCAGTACTTCGGCTACCTCGTGCCCATGACCGAGTGGTGGCAGCCCAAGGCCGTAGCCGGCACGGTGGTTTTGCTGCTGGTGGCGCTGCTCTACCGCCGCATCGAGGACATTGGTAAGCTGGGCGTGGCCCTGTGGGTGGGCGTACTGAGCCTCATGGGCTGGCTGATTTTCGGCGGCGTTACGCACCCCAACCACCACGTCGATATTTTTCCGGCCGGCGGCTTTTCGGCCCTGCCGGGGCTGCTGATTTCGGCCGCCATGGGCCAGGCGGCTGTCAAAACCATCTACTCCTACCTCGGCTACTATAATGTGTGCCACCTCGGGGCCGAAATCAAAAGGCCGGAAAAGGTTATTCCGCGCAGCATTTTCCTAAGCATTCTGGGCATCGCGGTGCTGTACCTGCTCCTGAACTGGAGCGTGGGCACCGTCATTCCGTGGCAGGAAGTGCAGAGCTGGCAGGCCGGTGCCGGCGACAAGTCGCAGTTCATCATCAGCGTATTTATGGAGCGGCTGTACGGGCCCACGGCGGCCAACGTGGCCACGGCCATGGTGCTGCTGGTGGCATTTGCCTCGCTGTTCGCGGTGTTGCTGGGCTACTCGCGCATTCCCTACGCGGCGGCGGCCGATGGCGAGTTCCTGCCCGTGTTCGGCAAGCTGCATCCCACCAAAAACTTCCCTTACGTATCGCTGCTGCTGCTGGGCGGCGTGGGCTTTGTATTCAGCCTGCTGTTCCGGCTGGGCGAGGTCATTTCGGCCATTCTGGCCATGCGGATTCTGGTGCAGTTTGTGGGCCAGGCCGTGGGCCTGATATTGCTGCGGAAGCGGCGTGGCACCAGTGCGCTGCCGTTCAAGATGCCGCTCTACCCGCTGCCCGTCATCCTGGCCATCATCGTGTGGCTGTTCGTGTTCGTGGGCATCGCGCCGGCCGAGGTAGAGTGGTTTGGGGTGACCTTCAAACTCTACTTCCAAGTGGCCGCGCTGGGCATGATGGCGCTGGGCACCGGCGCATTCCTGCTCTGGAGTCGGCGGCTGGGCCGGTGGCCGTTTGCGCGGTAGCTTAGCATTTTCGCCACTTCGAACACCATGATGCAAAAAATGCGCTACGCTGTGATTCTGGTAACGCTCACGGGGCTGCTATCATCCTGTGCCACCACTTCTGGCATCCTGCGTCCCGGGTTTCAGCCCAAGGCTATCCTTGAAATGTCCTTTGCTTCGCCAGTAGTGCAAGTATCTACTATTCAGCGTGGTAATCAGCCGGAATTCAATCCGGAAGCATCAGCTGAGTCGGTGCGGCTGATGCGAAAATTATTGGTTAATCATCAGGTCGAGCTGCATCTGCGAAATGAGCTGGTGATTCCTGATTCGCTTCAGCAACAGGCCAGACAAGAGATTTACCGGGCGGTGAACGGGATTGAAAAGCGTCAGCGTTTGGATACGGGAGCACATTTGCCGGTGCTGGACCATCTATTGGCAAGTCAGAATCAACGTTATGTACTGGTAGCGGCAACTCAAGGCTTCACCCGACTGGAGGGTAATTACGGCAATCAATTGGCCAAAAGTATTGGGGTTGGGCTGCTGACAATGGGAATGATGGTGCCGATAGCCATCAAGGCCAAGTCAGATATCTGCTTGTTTATCTATGATGGGGAGCAAAAGAATATCGTTTACTATAACCATACGCCTCCGCCCGCCGAGCGGGAACCATTAAATGAAGCGGTGCTGGAGAAACAATTGCGCACGATGGTGGCAAAGGATTTCCCGATGCGCTAGCAGCACTCACCGCAGCCAGAAAATATAGTTCTGGCCGAGGTATCGGCATTTTTTCGCTTGTAAAGCTCAGCTAACCCAACCACTTCATCAGCCCACCCGCCACTAGCGCGCCGGTCAGGGTATTGATAAAATTGACAGCGTTATTACTCAATAATCCGCGCCGCTCCAGTGTAGCGCCCAGCACCGAATCGACCAGATTGCCGGCCGTGCCCGCCACCAGCAGCCACCCAAACGCCGCCCCCCAGCCGAAGCCCAGGCAGTAGGCCGTGGCGATAACGGCCGTGCCCGCCAGCCCCAGCGCCGTGCCCTCCAGGCTCACCACGCCGTTGAGGCCGCGCGTGTCGGGCCGCAGGGTGAGGATGTTGTAGTAGCGGCGGCCATACACGTTGCCTAATTCTGAGGACAACGTGTCGGCGGTGGCGGCGGCGAGGCTGCCCGCCAGCATGAGCTGGGCCAGCGGAGCGGCGGGCGGATATTGCCAGGCCAGTAGCCCCAGCAGGCCCGCCACGCCAGCATTGGCCACTACCTGCCCGGCGGTGCGGCGGCCCCGGTTTTCCTCAGCCAGCCCGAGGCGGCGCTTGTCGGCCACGCGCCAGCTGGAAGCCGCCGTGCCGAGGCCGAAGAATAACGCCAGCAGCGCCAGCCCCGCAAACCCGCTGCCCAGGTAAATCAGCAGTTCCAATGCTCCGCCAGTTCCGGCCGCGGCCGCAGTCAGTTTGCCCGCTCGCTCGCTGTAAAGCATGCCTAGCCCGAGCAACACCACTACCAAGCCGACCCGAAATAAATCCATTACCCCAGCCGCTTTTCGTAGCAAAAAAATCGCAGCCCCGGCCGAAATGCCAGCGTAATCTCGCCCGCAAATCGGTAGCCCAGCTTCGGAAACAGCCGTTGCGTGGCGGCATTCTCCGAGTTGGTGTCCACGCGCAAAAACTTCAAACCTTGCGCCACGGCCTGCCTTTCGGCCTGCGCCATCAGGGCCAGCGCCACGCCCCGGCCCTGGGCCGCGGGGTCCACGGCCAGGCGGTGCGTCACCAGGGCAGGCTCGGTCACGTCCCAGTCGGCCTGGGCGTATTCGGCATCTTGGTCCTGGGTGAGGGCGGCCACGCCGGCCACTGTGCCAGCCAGCTCGGCCACCCACAGGTGGTTGTGTGCGATGTCGGCGATGAATACGGCTTCGTTGGGGTAGTCAGCCGACCATTGGAAGTTGCCGCTGGCGTGCATCAGCGGCACGGCCCGCCGGATGAGGGCCAGAATGGCCGGCAGGTCGGCAGCGGTGGCGCGGCGGATGGTGGGCATGAGCAGTGAAATGGGAGTGCGGTTGCTAGAATAGTGCTGCTTGCTACTTGGTCCGCTCAGTGCGACAGCGACCCCGTAGCGGCCGGATTAGCAAAGAGCATGAGCCGCAAAAGTTTGTTGGTGCGTTGGTAACGCGCCACGAAGGCCTGGCCATCATGGAGCTTGGTTTCGAGTAGCTGCACCGAAACAAGAAATTCCGTCAGCGAAGCCTGTTGGACTGGGGCAACCGGCTGGGCCGTAGCTAGTAAGCGACGCACCTCGGCCAGCTGCGCGGCCAAAGGCACCAGCACCTGCTGCAGCTCTTGGTCGGTCCGGCGGGGCAGAAATTGATGATTGAAAAAAACGATAAACGCATTAAACTCCTTGGTGCTCACGTTGAAGGCATCGATGGCACTGTTGTACGCATCGACAAATTGGTTGGACTTCTGCTGGCGAATGTGAAGCAGAAAGCTATACGTCAAGTCGTTTTTCACGCCGTTCTGCTCCACCCGGCGCGCCGTGGCTCGTAGTCGTTGCTCCGGGCTTTGCAAGGCGTAGGCGGCTACTGAGTCGGCAAAGGCGAAGGGGAGGCCGGGCGGGGCGGGGCGCGTGCCTTGCTGAAACTGTTGGGGCGTGCGCGGCGCTGGTAGCAACTGCCATAGCGGGTCGAAGGGCATATGGGTAGCGATGAACGTGGCCGGTGCTACCCGGAAAAAGTAGTTGTTCAAGCGAAACGCGAACTTCTCCTTTTCCAGGTAGCCTGCTGCCCAGGTAGGGTCCATCAGCCACCACTGGCTGGCTATGCGGCTGGCACACCAGGCATGACCCACCGGGGCGCGCAGGCTGGTGTAGCCGGTTACCACGTAAGTCAGTACGCCCACTTGGTTGGCCAGCGCACTATACAATTCGGCGTAGTGCTCGCACGTCCCGCGTCGTTGGTCCAGCGTTTGCTGCGCAGAAATGGGGTGTTCGCCCTGCAGGTCCGGCACATACATGTCCTCCACATCGTAGCGGATGTTGCGGGCCACCCACACGAAGGCCGCCCGGGCCCGGTCGCCTTCCGTCGGAAACGAGGCCGTGATGAAGCGTGCCAGCCCGCCCACCGTCCGCGCCGACGAATCGGGCACGGCCCGCATCCGGGCATCCACGGCCTGATAGGGCACCGGGACAGCCGGGCGGGGCTTCGGCTTGCTCCCCTGCGCCCGCACGGGCTGGGCCAGGCCAGCCCACGCCAGCAGCGCCAGCAGCACACAACGGTAGAAAAACGATGTCATAAGGACAAACAGGTACACTGCCCACCAACAAAATTGGGCAAATCCGGTGGTATTACCCACTGCATTTGCCCAACGCTGCTAAATAATACAAGCCGTGCTACCCGCGCCGCAGCACGGCGGCCGCTTCCTTGGCAAAGTAGGTCAGGATGGCATCGGCCCCGGCGCGCTTGATGCTGGTCAGGACTTCCATCATCGTCTTTTCGCCGTCGAGCCAGCCGTTTTGGGCGGCGGCTTTCACCATGGCGTACTCCCCCGATACGTTGTAGGCCGTCACGGGCAGGTGGGTGCGCTCCTTCACGGCATGAATCACGTCGAGGTAGCTCAGGGCGGGCTTTATCATCACCATGTCGGCCCCTTCGGCTTCGTCGAGGGCCAGCTCGCGCAGGGCCTCGCGCTTGTTGGCGGGGTTCATCTGGTAGCTTTTTTTGTCGCCTTTTTTGGGGGCCGAATCCAGGGCGTCGCGGAACGGACCGTAGAAAGCCGAGGCGTACTTGGCCGTGTAGCTCATGATGCTCACGTGGCTGAATGCATTCTCGTCCAGTACCCGCCGAATCCAGGCCACGCGGCCGTCCATCATATCGCTGGGCCCGATGATATCGGCCCCGGCGCGGGCCTGGGCCAGGGCCATCTGGCCCAGTACTTCCAGGGTGGCATCGTTGAGGATTTCGCCCGATTCGGCATCTACCACGCCGTCGTGGCCGTCGCTGCTGTAGGGGTCCATGGCCACATCGGTCATCAGCACCACTTCCGGGAACTGGCGCTTGATGTCGGCCACTACTTTCAGGTACAGGCCTTCGGGGTTGGCCGATTCCTTGGCCAGCCGGTCCTTCAGCGCATCATTGATGCTGGGAAAAGGGGCGAAGGTTTTGATGCCCAGCTCCACGCACTGGCCCACTTCTTCGATAATGCGGTCGGCCGAAAACCGGTAGATGCCGGGCATGGACTTCACTTCCAGCTTTTGACTCTCGCCTTCAATAATGAAGAGCGGAAAGATGAAATCGTGGGTGGTGAGGCGGGTTTCCTGCACCATGTCCCGAATAACTTCGGACTTGCGGTTGCGGCGGGGGCGGTGGGTTGGGAGCATATATCGATGACGCCGGGCCTGCGCCCGGAACGTGAAAAAAGAAAATCAAACGTTCTGTAAAAGCAAAACGAAGCCACAAAGTTCGGCCCGAAACCCTACCGCCGCCCAAACGGGTCGATGTACGCCACCAGCACCGCCAGCGCCGCCGCGCCCGCCACAATGCCCCACACCAGCCCGCCACCGCTCAGCAGCAGGCCCAGCAGGGCAATGGGCAGCACCACCAGCCCCAGCACACCCAGCACCGTGGTGCCCAGCCCGGCCTCGGCCGGGGCGTGCGCCCGGGCCAGCAGGGGCCGCCGGTGCGTGGCGGCCGGGCGCACCATCGGCAAAGTCGCAATATCAGCGGTTTTTGTTGATGCCATCAATGGTTCAGGCTGCGGCAATGCACGGCGGTATTCTCGGGCAGCGGGCAAAGCAAGGATTGGCTGAGCGGCCGTTTTGGCTGCGGTCACGGCCAGCGGCGCGGCGGCTGCTTCCGGCGTGGCAGCAGCTGCGGCGGCGGCTTTCACCGCCTGCACCCGCCCCGGCATCGGCTGAAACGAGAAGCTGCGCCGGCTACTCTGGCAGCCACTGGCCAGGCCGCCAATGACCACCAGCAAAGCCAGCAAACGGGAGTGAAACAGGCGGGGGCGCGTAGCAAAAAGCATAGAGGAAAGCCGGAAGTGAGGTCTGAGCAGGGCTGTACGAATATTGGCCGGTTTCCGCTACCCGTCGGTCAGCTTTTGCGCCGCCTCCCAGCCAATGCCCGCTCCCAGGGCCACACCCATGCCGTTGCAGCGCACGGCGGCCAGCACGCCCGGCCGCACCCAGTCGATGATGGGCGCCAGCGCCGGCCCGAACCCCATCACCCCGCTCCAGCGGTAGTCGATGCGGGGCCGCTGGCCGGCCACAATCACCTCATGCAGCAGGTTTTCGAGGTAGTGCTGCACCGTGGGCGTGAGGCCGGACGCGGTGGTTTCTTCGGCCGGAAAATCCAGGTTGCGCCCGCCTCCCAACAAGATGCGGTGGTCGGCCAGCTGGCGGAAATAGGTGTAGCCGTGGTCGTAATGAAAAGTGCCCGGCAGGCGCACGTCTGGCAGCGGCTCGGTCACCAGCACTTGGCCGCGGCCGGGCGTCACGGCCAGCTCCGGCAGCAGCTCTGTAGCGAAGGCGTTGGTGGCCAGCAGCACCTGGCCGGCTGTCACGGCCACGCCATTGGCCAGGAATAAGATGTGGCCGGCGGCGGTGCTTTCCACGCTTTCCACGGCGCAGCTGGTGAGCACGGGCATATCGGCGGCCCAGGCGCGGGCCAGCAGGGCGCGCATCATGCGGCCGGCGTCGAGGCTGCCTTCGTGCTCGTTTTTCAGCAGTGTGCCCACGCCTCCGAAACCGAATTGCCCGGCTTCGGCACTGGCGTCGCGAAAGGTGCGGGCGTGGCCCACCACCGGCGCCAGCAGGGTGTTGAAATAGTCAATTTTATCCCGGCACTCAGCTGCCAGCGGTGCTTCCTCGTGCCGAAATAGCTCATAGCCGCCCACCGGCTGATAGTCCAGCGCGGCATCGCCCAGCAGCGCACGCAGCCGGCCTAGTCCGGCCCAGCGGGCGGCCACCACGGCCTGCAAGTCGCCCCGCTTTTCCTGCTCCAGCAATTCCGAAATCGACCCAAAGCACGCGAAGCCGGCGTTTTTAGTCGATGCGCCGCTGGGCAGCGCGCCGCGCTCCAGCACCACCACGCGCCAGGTGGGCCGCTGCTGCTTCAGGTAGATGGCCGCCGTGAGGCCCACCAGTCCCGCGCCGATGATGGCGACATCGGCCGGGCCGAAGAAGGACCGTTGTTCCCAGTAGGAAAGGTTGGTGTTGGGCATGAGGACACAAAAAACGGTCATCCTGAGCGCAGCGAAGGACCTTGGCACATCTGAACGTTTTGTTCGGGTGTGCCA
The DNA here is from genome assembly GCF_018967865.2 of Hymenobacter siberiensis. NCBI lineage: Bacteria > Pseudomonadati > Bacteroidota > Cytophagia > Cytophagales > Hymenobacteraceae > Hymenobacter > Hymenobacter siberiensis. Next base: position 4,063,606 of record NZ_JAHLZY020000001.1, on the reverse strand, counting down.
AGGTCCTTCGCTGCGCTCAGGATGACAGACAGCTTAAAACGCCAGAATCACTTCCTCAATCACATCGCAGGCGGCGTGCAGCTGCTCCTCGGTAATCACCAGCGGCGGGGCGAAACGGATGATGTCGCCGTGCGTGGGCTTGGCCAGCACGCCGCGCTCCATCAGGGTCACGCACACGTCCCAGGCGGTGCGGCCGTCCTCGGCGGGCATAATAATTACCGCGTTCAGCAGGCCCTTACCGCGCACTAGGTCCACCGTTTCGGGGCGCTGGGCCTGGATTTGGCGCATGCGCTGGCGGAATATCTCGCCCAGTCGGGCGGCATTCTCGGCCAGCTTCTCGTCGATGAGCACATCCAGCGCGGCGCGCATCACAGCGCAGGCCAGGGGGTTGCCGCCAAACGTAGAGCCGTGCTGGCCCGGCTGAATGGTGAGCATGATGTGGTCGTCGGCCAGCACCGCCGACACCGGCAGTACGCCGCCGCTCAGGGCCTTGCCCAGGATGAGAATATCGCCGCGCACGGCCTCGTGGTCGCAGGCCAGCAGCTTGCCGGTGCGGCCCAGGCCGGTCTGGATTTCGTCGGTAATCAGCAGCACGTTGTGCGCCTTGCACAGCGCCGCCGCCTGGGCCAGGTAGCCCACCGAGGGCACCATCACGCCCGCCTCGCCCTGAATGGGCTCAATGAGAAAGCCGCACACGTGCGGGTCCTGCAAGGCCTCTTCCAGCGCCTCCATATCGTTGTAGGGCACCACCCGGTAGCCGGGCGCAAACGGCCCGAAGCCGCCCGTGCTGTCGCCGTCGGTGCTGAAGGAAATAATGCCCGTGGTACGCCCGTGGAAGTTGTGCTCGGCCACGATGATTTGGGCCATGTTCGGGGCAATGCCTTTTTCTTGGTAGCCCCACTTGCGGGCCAGCTTCAGGGCGGTTTCCACGGCCTCGGCCCCGGAGTTCATCATCAGGGCTTTTTCGTAGCCAAACAGTTCGCACAGCTGCTTTTCGGCCGCGCCCAGCTGGTCATTAAAAAAAGCCCGCGACGTGAGCGTGAGCTGCTGCGCCTGCTTGGTCAGCGCATCAATAATGCGCGGGTGGCAGTGGCCCTGGTTGACTGCCGAATAGGCCGAAAGGAAGTCGAAATACTGCTTGCCGTCCACGTCCCACAGGTACACGCCTTCGCCCCGGTTCAGCACCACAGGCAGGGGGTGGTAGTTGTGCGCGCCGTACTGGTCTTCGAGCTGCATGAGCTGCTCGGCGCGGCTGGACGTGGCGGTGGGGGAGGCGGTGGTTGACATGGCACGGGCGGGAGTTGGTGAAGCCCGAAATTACGGGTTTTCGGCCCATACTATTTGGTGTAGAGCCTGTCATTCCGACGCAGGAGGAGTCTGAGAACTGTGCGTGACCGTTTTACTCAGATTCCTCCTGCGTCGGAATGACAAGCAGCCCGCTTACCAGTCTACTAGCGAAGGCGCATGCCTTCCACCTGGCGCGCGGTGTCGGTGTAGCGGCCCACGTAGTTGCCTTCTTCGCGGCCGCTGGCCCGCAGCAGGGTCCAGTCCACCACGGCGGTTTCGGGGAAGGTCACCGCCGTGGGCTCGGCCGGAGTAGTGGCTACAGCAGCTTTATCGGGCAGCAGCAAGGCCTGCACCGTATTGCCGTGCCAGCCCAGCACCCGCACCGAGGCCTGTCGGAAGCTGGTATCCGTGGCAATCACCCGCACCGACAGCAAAAACTGGTCGCCGATGGGCAGGCCGGCCAGGAATTTTTTCTTGGCTTGAGGCAGCGTGCGCAGGGCCTCGCGCACAGGGTCGGCCAGGGCCGTTTCGTCGCGGGCCAGGGCCGGGCGTACCCCGGCCGGGGCCGTGGCGATAGTTAGTACTACTGGCGTAGCAACCTGGGCCACAGCCGGCAGGGCCAGCAATACGGCGGCCGCAGCTAGGAGCGACAGCGTGAAACCAGTAGGCGTTTTCATGGATTTAATTAGAAATTTCAGTAGCACAAGGTACAACACCTCAGCTATTCAACGCCACCGGACCTACCTTTGATTCCCCGATGCCCGCTCCCGTACCCCAGCCGCTCCAGCCCGGCGATTTTTACTACACGCCCGAAGGCTACCTCGTCTTCACCGAGCAGTACCACCGTCGTCGGGGGAGCTGTTGCCAGAGTAGTTGCCGCCACTGCCCCTGGAATTTTAAGCCCAAACCAGGCGCTCAGGGCGCATCCGACCAGAAATAAGGGTGGGGTGTTTGGTGAATGCCAGACTTTTGCCGATATTTGCGGCCCGTTTACCTGCTTTGCAATAAAATTTAACCCTCCGATATCATGGCCCGTGTTTGTGATTTGACCGGCAAGCGTACCCGCGTTGGTAACAACGTTTCGCGCGCTAACAACAAGACTAAGCGCAAGTTCTATCCGAACCTGCAGAAAAAGCGCTTCTACATCCCCGAGCAAGATGCTTGGGTAACCCTGAAAGTAGCTACCTCCACCATCCGCACCATCAACAAGAACGGCATTATGGCCGTCCTGAAGAAGGCAAAGGAGCAGGGCTTCATCGTTTACTAGCAATTTAGGTTGCTCGTTTCCTGTTTCCGGTCCGACTAAAATAGTCTGAAACCAGTCACTGAAAACGCTAATCTGATTTAAAGCCAGCGCCGATACGTTTGCCCTCCAGGGCAAACGTATCGGCGCTGGCTTTGTCTGTTGGCGGCTACCTTGCATGGTAGTCTGATTGTTATCATAATTCCTGATGCTCATGCGGCTCCGGCTCTCTCCCCGTTTTTGGTCGCTCCGGCCGTGGCTACAAGCTTCCTCAGTGGTTTTTGTCGGTTTACTGGGGCTGCTGGGCTTCGCGGCTTCGGCCCAGGCGCCCACTTCCATCCCCGAGCCGCTGACGAACAACCCGGCCCCCGCCCGGCCCACCAATTTCCTAACGCCCGCCTTCCATAAGCAGCGGCGCGAGCTGCTCCGGGCCCAAATGCCCGCCAATAGCGTGGCCGTGGTGTTCGCCGCACCTGTCCGCAATCGGGCCAACGACGTGGACTACATCTACCACCAAAACCCCGATTTTCACTACCTCACCGGCTATGAAGAGCCCGATGCCGTGCTGCTGCTTTTCAAGGAGCCGCGCACCGTGGGTGGCCAGCCCGGCGTGACCGAAGCCCTGTTCACCCAGCCCCGCAACCCCGCCCGCGAGCAGTGGACCGGCCGCCGCCTGGGCGCTGCCGGGGCCAAATCGCAGCTGGCCCTGCAATATGCCGCCGACAATAAAGACTTCGCCGCCGCCGGTATCAAGTGGGCTGGTTTTGATAAAATACTGGTTCCCAACCTGCCCGCCGACACCCGCGATGACTTCGCCAACCCCGCCGATTTGCACAGCCTGGTGGCCACCTTCCGCCAGCAGGCTGGTGTGCCGGCCGACTACAACCCGGCCGTCACCGAATTCAACAGCATCATCCGCCGCAACGGCATGCGAAATGCCAGGCGCGTTGCCGAATACCTGAGCAGCCAGGTGAAGGAAACGCCGGCCCTCGGCACCACGCCGCTCATCGGCGCCTACCTGGCCGCCACCACCGATGCCGCCCGTCAGGCGGCCATCGCCGCCAATCCGCCCGGCCGCCTGGACGATGCCACGCTGGGCGAAAAGCTCGGCGACCTGCGCGCCATCAAAACGCCCGAGGAGCTGGCCCTGCTGCGCCGCGCCATCCGCATCAGCGCCCAGGGCCAGCGCGAGGTGCTGAAGCTGCTGCGCCCCGATATGGGCGAAATGGCAGTGCAGGGCCTGCACGAGTACGTGTACCGCCGCTACGGGGCCGAGTTTCAGGGCTACCCCAGCATTGTGGGCGGCGGGGCCAACGGCTGCATCCTGCACTACGAAACCAACGACCGCCAGCGCCTCGACAACGACCTCGTGCTCATGGACTGCGGGGCCGAATACCACGGCTACTCCGCCGACGTCACGCGCACCGCGCCGCCCTCCGGCACCTTCAGCCCCGCCCAGCGCCAGATTTACGAGCTGGTGCTGGCCGCCCAGGAGGCAGGTTTCGACGCCTGCCGGCCCGGCGCACCCTTCGATGCCCCCAACAAAGCCACCCAGGAAGTAGTAGCCGCCGGCCTGCAAAAGCTCGGCATTATCAAAAAGAAAGAGGAATTTCGTAACTATTACCCCCACGGGGCCAGCCACTACCTCGGCCTCGACGTGCACGACAGCGGCAGCTACGGCCCGCTGCAAGCCGGCAACGTCATCACCGTCGAGCCCGGTATCTACATCCCCGCCGGCTCGCCCTGCGACCCCAAGTGGTGGAATATCGGCGTCCGCATCGAAGACGATGCCCTGATTACCGCCACCGGCTACGAGAATTTATCGGCCGAAGCCCCGCGCACCGTGGCCGACATTGAGAAGCTAATGGCCGAACCCAGTGCCCTGGAAGGCTTCAAACTGCCGGAATTGAAGTAGCTAGTGGCCGGGTGCTGGGTGTCACTGAACGTCATGCAGAGCGCAGCGAAGCATCTTGCTCGCAGTAAGTAAGTCATTAGATTGGTTTAGTGGTGGCGGGCAAGATGCTTCGCTGCGCTCTGCATGACGTTGTTTGGCACACATTTACCTCCGTTCTGCTTCTCCAACTGAAAGTTGCGGCTGAGTCCTTTGGCATTTCCAAAAATCCCCGTACCTTTGCAGTCCTAAATTTTAAAACACATACACCCCCGTCGAGATGGCCAAGAAAGGAAACCGGGTGCAGGTTATCATGGAGTGCACCGAGCATAAAACCTCGGGCCTGCCGGGCACCTCGCGCTACATCACCACCAAGAACCGCAAGAATACCCCCGAGCGCATCGAGCTGAAGAAATTCAACCCGATTATGCGGAAAATGACTGTTCACAAGGAAATTAAATAACCTGAACAATGGCTAAGAAAGTAGTAGCAACGCTGAAAACCGTTGAAAACGCCAAGAACTGGGCGAAAGTAATTCGTGCCGTTAAATCGGAGAAAACCGGAGCCTACACCTTCCGCGAGGAAATGGTGTTGCTCGACAAAGTGCAGGACTACCTGGCTACCGGCAACAAATAGTTGCCAGCCTGCTTCGGCTTTGTAAAAGTTTAAAAAGTCCCACCTTCGTGGGACTTTTTGCGTGTAATACCTTTTGGTATGCTCACTTTTGTTCTGCTGACGAGCCGAAGGTCGGCGTTAGCCAAGGAAGCATCTCAGCCGGGGTGCTTTCAGTAGAGTTACCAATCCGAGTGCTGCGAGCGTGATAAGTTGCTCCGCAGGCTCAGCATGACAGAACCCCATGGGCCTCTTCGATTTTTTTAAAAAGGACAAGGAAACTCCTGCCCAGCAAGCCTCGCTTGATGCTGGCCTGGAAAAAACAAAGACCAACTTCTTCGAGCAGCTGAGCAAGGCCGTGGTGGGCAAAAGCACCGTGGACGAGTCTGTGCTCGACGACCTGGAAACTCTGCTGGTGCACGCCGATGTGGGCATCGACACCACGGTGAAGGTCATCGACCGCATCGAGGCCCGGGTGGCGCGCGACAAGTACGTGAGCACCGGCGAGCTCGACCGCATACTGCGCGAGGAAATCGTGGCCCTGCTGGAGGATAATGACTCCGGCTCAACCGCCGTGCTGGACCGCGCCGGTAGTACCGGCCAGCCCTTCGTGATTATGGTGGTAGGTGTGAATGGTGTGGGCAAAACCACTACCATTGGCAAGCTGGCCCACCGCTTCCACTCGGCCGGCAAAAAGGTGGTGCTGGGCGCGGCCGATACCTTCCGCGCCGCCGCCGTCGACCAGCTCATCATCTGGGGCCAGCGCGTGGGCGTGCCCGTGGTGAGCCACGGCATGAACACCGACCCCGCCTCCGTGGCCTTCGATGCCGTGAAAACCGGCGTGGAAATGGGGGCCGATGTCATCATCATCGACACGGCCGGCCGCCTGCACAACAAGGTGAACCTGATGAACGAGCTGAGCAAAATCAAGCGTGTGATGCAGAAGATGATTCCCGACGCGCCCCACGAGGTGCTGCTGGTGCTCGACGGCAGCACCGGCCAGAATGCCTTCCTGCAAGCCAAGGAGTTCACGAAAGCCACCGAAGTTACGGCCCTGGCCATTACCAAGCTCGACGGCACGGCCCGTGGCGGCGTGGTAATCGGCATTTCGGACCAGCTCAGCATTCCGGTGCGCTACATCGGGGTGGGGGAGAAGATGACGGATTTGCAGCTCTTTGACCGGCATACGTTCGTGAACTCGCTGTTTAAGAAATAAGCAGGGCTGGTTTGCGTTTGCAGCAAGCGGCCTCGCGGAAATTTGCAGCCCTCGGCAAACGCTTCGCAAGCCACTCATTTAGTTCATCCTCCTATGCAGCGCCTCTCCGTATTTATAATTTTGTGCCTAATGCTAGGCACAGCAGCATGCGGCGCTAAAAACGATGACCAGCCGCTCATTCCCTACGCCCCGGTAAACCTGAGCCTGGTGCTCACCAACCAAGAGTACGTGAACCTACGTGCCAATAACGGGGCCGTGACGCTGCCCGTGCAGGGCCCGGCTGGTACCGGTGGCGTAAAAGGCGTCATCGTCGTGCGTCAGAACGCAAACAGCTATTTAGCCTTCGAGCGCAACTGCCCTTACCGCCCGTACGATGCCTGCGCGACGGTCAGCCTGGACAAGTCGCGGCTTTTTATGCGCGATTCGTGCTGCAACTCGCAATTTGATTTGCAGGGGCAAATAACGGGCGGCCCCGCCCCGCGGCCACTTAAACAATACAGTACCAGTCTGCAAGGCAATATTCTCAATATTACGAACTGAGCCGGCGCATATTTTTTTGAAAAAAAATGGGCGAAGGCTTGCGTTTCTTTAATAGCCCGTTGTAAGTTTGCACTCCGAAACAACAACAACCGGTGTTTCGGCTAGAAAAAAGCTTCCTTAGCTCAGCCGGTTAGAGCATCTGACTGTTAATCAGAGGGTCCCTGGTTCGAGCCCAGGAGGGAGCGCTACAAAGAAAAACCCCCATGTAAACCAAGCGTTTACATGGGGGTTTTTCTTTGTGTGCTCGTTGGTGTGCCTATATGCCCTCAGCGCCTCGCCACATATTCACCTGACGGGCATCTACTCCGCGGCCACTTTAATGAACAAGCTTGCTTTTGGTCCATCACCTCTGCTTTCGTTTAGTGCCTTACCCACACCCACGGTTTTAAGTATCCAGCGTAACTACGATACTCGAGGCCTGGGGTGGTCCAATAAAAACGGATAGTAAGCGAAGGCAGGTTGCTTTTGAAGTCGCATTCAAATTGATGCGGTGAGCGGTCGTCAAGGGCGGAGTGGCGGCGGTCGAGATTGAAGTAGGTGTCGAGGTAATGGGCGACCTCCAGCCGGGCCTCTTCCAGGGAAGTAAATGGGCTGCCGCCGGGTAGTAATTCGGTTTTGAGGGTGCTCCAGCCCGCTTCGGCCTGGGCATTGTCGTAAGGGTTGCCCGGCCGACTAAAGCTGGGCAGGGCCCCGGCTTGTGTGATACGGGTGCGGCAAGCGGCGCTGGTGTATTGGCTGCCGCGGTCGGCGTGGATGATGAGCCCGGGTGCCGGCTGGCGTAGCGGCAGGGCTTGTTCGAGCGCGTGGAGCACGAGCTCGGTGGGCATCTGCGCGGCCAGGTGCCAGCCCACGACCCGGCGCGAACAAGCGTCGCGCCAGGTGGCCAGGTAGCACCAGCGCCCGGCCACCAACGGCAAATACGTGATGTCGCCGACCCAGACCTGGTTGGGGGCGGTGGGGGCCGGCTGGCCCAGCAGTCGGTTTTCGGCCACGATGGCCGCTGGGTCAGCCACGGTCGTGCGGAGACGTTGGGGCCGGGTGCTCAAGGCCCACAATCCCTGCCGGTACAGCCACGAGCGTAGCGCGTAGCGGCCGATTGCGTGGCCTTCGGCGCGTAACTCCGCCCGCAACCGGCGGGTGCCGTAGCGGCCGGCATGGCGCGTAAAGGCCTGTTGGGCCGCAATATGCCAAGGTGCCGGGGCCGCAGCGGGCCGTTGGCGCCACTGGTAATACCCGGCCGTGCTCACGGCCAACAAGCGGCAGAGCACCTGCACCGGCCAGGGCTCGGCGCAGTCCTCGATGAACTGGTAACGCCTCATGATTGAGGCGCTTACGCAAAGATGGTTACGGCTTTTTTTAAAATATCGCGCTCCATTTCCACGCGCTGGAGCGCGACGCGCAGCTGCTTGATTTCGTCACGCTCGACGCTACTGGGCACGGCTTGCTCCAGCGCCTGGCGCTGCCAGCAGCCCAACAGGGCGGGCGAAATGCCCTGGGCACGGGCCACGCCGCCGGCCTTCCCCTACTCGGAAGCGCAGATGCTGGGTTTGGCTGAGGAGATAGTACGCCAGCACATGACGGTGACAGGCGTGCAGCCCAAGCTTTCGCTATCCCTGGTGCCGGGCAGCGCCGCGGATGGTCCGGCCCGGCTGACCATCGTGGGGGCCCTGGGCGGGGAGTATATTCTGAAGCCGCCGACTTCGCGCTACCTGCACCTGCCGGAAGTAGAAGACGCCACCATGCACCTGGCCGCGCTGGCCCGCATTACCACCGTGCCGCACGGCCTGCTGCGGCTGCAGGACGGGGCCTTGGCCTACGTGACGCGGCGCATCGACCGCCGGAAGGGTGAAAAGCTGCACATGGAGGACATGTGCCAGCTGACCGAGCGGCTGACCGAAAACAAGTACGACGGCTCGCATGAGCAGATAGCCCGCGCCCTGCGCACCTACTCGGCCAATCCCGGTCTGGACGTGGTGAATTGCTATGAGCTGATGTTGTTCAGTTTCCTGACCGGCAACGCCGACATGCACCTGAAGAACTTCTCGCTGCTGCACACGTCGGGCCTGGGCTACGGGCTGGCCCCGGCCTACGACCTGGTGGCCACGGCGCTGGTGAATCCGGCCGACACGGAGGAGCTGGTCTTGACGCTGAACGGCAAAAAGAAGAAGCTGCGGCAGGAGGACTTCCTGGCGGCGGCGCGGCGGGCTGGCGTGGAGGACAAGGTGATGACGGGGGTATTTACCCGGTTTGTCCGCGTCCGGCCGGCCTGGGAGAAGCTGCTGGCGGAAAGCTTTCTAACGCCCGAGTTGAAGGAGGGCTACCTGGCGCTGCTGCAGCGTAAATTTGAGCAGCTGGGGCTGGCGTAGATGGCGGGCGGCTATTGTTGAAAGCTTTCGGAGCTGCTCAAATGTCAGTATATCTTACTCCACCGTGAGGCGCAGGGCTTTACTGCCCGCACGCACCACGTATACGCCCGTGGCAAAGCCGTTGGGCAAGGTGAGTACGGCGGTGCCGGCGGCATCGGCCGGGAGGGTCAGTACCAGCCGGCCCACGGCATCGAACACGGTGACGGCCACGCCCGGCTCCGCGCCGGTGAGCGTGGCGGCCTGTTTGGTCGGGTTCGGGAACAGGGCCAGCCCGGCCAGCCCACGCACGGCCACGGTGCGCACGGGCGAGTAGGCGAACGTGCCGTCGGCATCAACCTGCCGCAGGCGGTAGTAGACCAGGCTGGCGGCGTAGCGGGCAATGGCCGGGTCGACGAGCTGGTACTCGTGGGGCTGGCTGCTGCTGCCGTGGCCGGGCACCTGGCCGATGCGCCGGAACGTGCGCCCGTCGGCGCTGGCTTCCACCTCAAACCGGTCGTTGTTCTTTTCCGAGGCCGTGGCCCAGCGCAGCAGCGCGTCGGCCCCCAGCGGCTCGGCCGTGAAGCGGGCCAGCTCGACGGGCAGCGGGTTGGCCGTGTTGCTGATGGTGAGGCGGCCCAGCGCGGCGGCGGCAAACGAGAAGCTGCGGCTGCTGCCGGCTACCGTGGCGGCGGCCGGGCTGCCGGCCTTGCCCCAGGCGCTGGTGCCGGGGTCGGCGCGCCAGGCCTGGGCGGCCGCGAAGCTGCTCAGGCTGTTGTCGTCGTCGGCCAGCCAACTCAGGGTCACGGGCACGGGGGCGGCGGGGGCGGCGGCGGTTTCCACGGTCCAGATGCGGTCGATGCCTTGGTAGGCGGTATTGCCCAGGTTCACGCCCCGGCTCAGGTTGTCCGTCAGCAGGCCGGCGGTGCGGGTGGCCGTGACCTGACCCAGGCCGCTGCGGTCCAGGCTCAGGCCGTGGCCGAAATCGAGCACTCCGGTGCCGGCGGCCCGGATGATGCGCAGGTTGCCCTGCACGTACTGGCCGGGGCCTTCGCCGCTGAGCGTAGCGCCGTCGGGCAGGGTGAGGGTGGCGGCGGGGGCGGTGCGCAGCAGGCCACTTTGCAGCGTCAGGGCGGTGCCCACCACCAGGTTGGCGGGCAGGGCGAGGGTGCGCTGACCGGCGGCCCCGGTGTTATTCAGCACGAGCGTGGCCACGGTAGCCGTACCGGGCGTAAACACCTGGTTGGCGGCCCCGCCAAACAGCAGCGTGCCGGTCGAGGCGAGGGTGCCGGCGTTGGTCAGGTCGCCGGTGAGCTGCACGGTGCCGTCGTTGAGGAGGGTGCTGCCGGCGTTGTTCTGCACGGCACCGGCCACGTAGAGCATGGTGCCGGGGCCGACGCTCAGGGTGGCCCCGTCGTTGGTGAGGGTAGGCTGAGCCAGGCCGGCGAGGGCGGGCAGCAGCAGGGCGAGGGTGAGTGCTATTTTCATCGGAAGCAGTTGATGACAAGTGGAGGAAAAGCGCCGGGGCAGCTCGGCCGTGAGGTGCGGCGGCCTGGGTTAGCGTTGGGCTTGCCCTTGCCCCGCTTCGAGCCGCCGCCTCGTAGCGTACCCCCCGGTTCAGCCGGAGAGCACCTGAGGCGGCCCGTACCCTACCTTCCGGCTGAACCAGGAAGTAGGGTACGGGCCGCCGCCGGCCTCCCGGCTGGCCCCTTAGGGCGTAAACACCGAGAAGGAGAAGAGGTAGGCTGAGCTGGGGGTGGGGGTAAGGCCAGTGTTGAAAGTCCGCACCCTGATGAAGCCCGAGCCAGCGTCGTAGCTGATGAAGCCAGGTGCGCCGCCGTAGAGGCTCACGTTGACGGCGGCGAAGCGGAAATCGACTCCGTTCAGGCCACTGCTGGCCGGGAAGGTGATGGTGTACACCCCCGGACTGGTGACGGTCACCGTGTAGTTGCCGCTGCTGCCGAACACGTCGGGGGCGTTATTGCCGGCCAGGCCGTAGGCCACGGCCAGCATGTTGTTTGTGCCGGTAGTGTTGGTGAGTATCTCGCCTACGGTGTTGGCGGCGCCCACGCGTACGTTGCCCACCACGTCGAGCTTGGTGGCGGGGGCCGCGCTGGTGCCGATACCCACGTTGCCGCCGTTAGTAAGCACAAACTGGTTGGTCACGGCCCCATTGGCGGCCAGGTAGAGGTTGCCTGCGGTGGTGTAGAAGCCCACGTTGTTGTCGGCGTTGAGGGTGGGGAAGCCGCGCTGGATGCCGTGGCCGGTGTTACCGAAGGCAATGCCGCCGCCCGTGTTGGCGGTGGTGCCCACCACGATGCGGGCCGTGCCGTCGCTCGTGCGCACGTCCAGGCGCTGGTTGGGGCTGGCCGTGCCCACGCCCACGCTACCGCTGCTGCTAATGACCAGGCCGGTGCTGCCGCCGTTGCCCACCAGCTGGTTCGCGCCGAGCTGCACATTGCCCCCGGCTATGATGGTGCTGGCCGAAGTAATGGCCCCCGTGCTGCTAATGACCAGGCCGGTGCTGCCGCCGTTGCCCACCAGCTGGTTCGCGCCGAGCTGCACATTGCCCCCGGCTGTGATGGTGCTGGCCGAAGTAATGGCCCCCGTGCTGCTAATGACCAGGCCGGTGCTGCCGCCGTTGCCCACCAGCTGGTTCGCGCCGAGCTGCACATTGCCCCCGGCTGTGATGGTGCTGGCCGAAGTAATGGCCCCCGTGCTGCTAATGACCAGGCCGGTGCTGCCGCCGTTGCCCACCAGTTGGTTCGCGGCCAGGTTGAGGTTTTGGGTGGCGGTGTGGTTGCCCAGGTTGTCGCCGGGCACGTTCACGAAGTTGCTGCCGTCGAGGACCGGGGCGGCGTACACGGTGCCAGGGCTAGGGGTGAGGATGAGGCTGCCGTCGCCGGCATTGGCCCCGGCCGTGAACGCGGTGGCCGAGATGCCCGTGAGCGTCACCCACGACGAGCCGCCGCCGCCGCCGCCGCTGTTGGTGCCGCCACCGCCGCCGCCGTAATAGCCGCCGCCGCCGCCGCCGCCAAGGCGGCCGCCCGTGCTGCCGCCCGTGCCCAGCCCGCCGCCCGTGCTGCCGCCCGCCGCCTGGGTGCCCCCGGTGCCCGAAGTGGTAATGCCGCCGCCGCTGTTCGTGTAGCTGCCGTTGCCTCCGTCCGGCGCCCCGCCCGCGCCCCCTAGCGAGCTGCTCGGGTTCCCGTAGTAGCCGCCGCCGCCGCCGCCGCCCGCCACCAGCAGGCGGTCGGCGAGGGTGCCACCGGAGCCGCGCAGGTCGGTGGCCCCGCCCCCGGTCCCGCCGGCACTGGCGGACCCGCCGCCGTTGTAGCCGCCGCTAAGCACGGCGCCCGTCGTGTAGCCCCCGCCTGCCCCCACCAGAATTTGCAGCACCTGGCCCGGACTCACGCTCAGGGTGGCTTGCACCCGCGCCCCGGCCCCGCCCACGTTGAGGCCGAACGTCGACCCGCTCCCGGTGCCGCCCGCCGCACCTTTGGCATCCACTTGCAGGCTGGTCACGCCCGCCGGCACGGTGTAAGTCTGCACCGTGCCGGTGTAGACGAAGGTGACGCTGGGATTTATAATGGGCTGCTCGGTGGCGCTCAGGGCCGCGTCCCAGCTCGTGCCGTTCCAGGTGTTGAGCTTGCCGGTGGTGGTGTTGTAAAGGGTCAGGCCGGCTGCCGGGCTGGCGATGGCATCGCGCTGGGCCGTGGTCAGGCGCGGGGGCAGCAGGCCCTTGTTGGCGCTGCTCACTTCCAGCGCGGCCGAAGCCGCGGGGGCGGTGGTGCCGATGCCCACGCTGCCGGTGCTGCTCACGGCCAGGCCGGTGCTGCCGCCGTTGCCCACCAGCTGGTTAGCGGCCAGGTTGAGGTTTTGGGTAGCGGTGTGGTTGCCCAGGTTGTCGCCGGGCACGTTCACGAAGTTGCTGCCGTCCAGGTTCGGGGCGGCGTACACGCCGCCAGGGGTGATGGTGAGGCTGCCGTCGCCGGTATTGGCCCCGACCGTGAACGTTGGGGCCGAGCTGCCCGCGGGCGTCACCCACGACGAGCCGCCGCCGCCGCTACCGCCGCCGCCGCCGTTGGTGCTGACGCCACCGCCGCCGCCATAGTAGCCGCCGCCGCCGCCGCCGCCGGTGCTGCCGCCGCTGCCGCCCATGCCCAGCCCGCCGCCCGTGCTGCCGCCCGCCGCCTGGGTGCCCCCGGTGGCCGAAGTGGTAATGCCGGTGCCGTTGTTGAAGGTGCCGTCGCCCCCGTTCGGCGCCCCGCCCGCGCCCCCTTGCGAGCGTCCCGGGCTCCCGTAGTAGCCGCCGCCGCCGCCGCCGCCCGCCACCAGCAGGCGGTCGGTGAGGGCGCCACTGGGGCCGCGCAGGTCGGTGGCCCCGCCCCCGGTCCCGCCGGCACTGGCGGACCCGCCGCCGTTGTAGCCGCCGCTAAGCACGGGGCCGTTCGTGTAGCCCCCGCCTGCCCCCACCAGAATTTGCAGCACTTGGCCCGGACTCACGCTCAGGGTGGCTTGCACCCGCGCCCCGGCCCCGCCCACGTTGAGGCCGAACTGCCCGCCCCCGCTCCCGGTGCCGCCCGAACCTGCCCGCGCATCCACTTGCAGGCTGGTCACGCCCGCCGGCACGGTGTAGGTCTGCACCGCGCCGGTGTAGTTGAAGGTGGCGCTGGGGCCCTGAACGGGCCGCTCGGTGGCGCTCAGGGCCGCGTCCCAGCTCATGCCGTTCCAGATGTTGAGCTTGCTCGTGGTGGTGTTGTAAAGGGTCAGGCCGGTGGCCGGGCTGGCGATGGCATCGCGCTGCGCCTGGGTCAGGCGTGGGGGCAGCAGGCCCTTGCTGGTGCTGCTCACGTCGAGTGCGGCCGAGGTAGCGGGGGCGGTGGTGCCGATGCCTACCGAGCCGGTCTGGGCGAAGGCGGCGGGCGCGGCGGCCAGCAGCCCGCAGAGTAGCACCAGGAACCGGCCAAGACCGCGCCGCGGCGGGGCCGTAATTTGTAGAAAGTGCTGCATAGAAAACATGAAAGTGAGATGAGCAAAAAGCAGTTGAGCGGTGGTGCGCGCGCACGTTACAAACCGTCGGCGCGCGGAATATCGGACCTTGGTCCCCGAAAAAAGAAACCTCGACAGTTAATTATTGTTTTATAAAATTGGGTATAGTGATATTGGGAACAGGTTAAATTCCTGACAATTTTTGCCCAATGCCCCAATTTCAATCATTTTGACAAGGATTTACCCCTCTTTGACCAGCGGATGGGCGGATTTTCCACCAGCGGGCCCGGGCCCGCTGGCGCGGCTCCACGTTCCGTCAGAAGCGCTGGTTTTTGGGCGCTCGGTAGTCGCTGGGCCGGCGGCCAAACCGCTCGGCGTAGAGGTTGCTGAAGTGCTTGGCCGAGGCAAAGCCCACCGCGTCGGCCACCTGCGCCACCGTGCCGAAGTCGCGGGCCTCCAGCCGCTGCCGGGCCAGGGCCATGGGCTGGCTCCGGCCTACGACCTGGTGGCCACGGTGCTGATGAATCCGGCCGACACGGAGGAGCTGACGCTGACGCTGAACGGCAAAAAGGAGAAGCTGCGGCCGGAGGACTTTCTGGCGGCGGCGCAGCGGGCTGGCGTAGATGAGAAGGTGATGACGGGGTATTTAGCCGGTTTGTCCGCGTCCGGCCGGCCTGGGAGAAGCTGCTGGCGGAAAGCTTTCTAACGCCCGAGCTGAAGGAGGGCTACCTGGCGCTGCTGCATCGTAAATTCAAGCAGTTGGGGCTGACGTAGGTGGTGGGGTGGAGAAATATGATATTTTAGTGAATTGTATTTATCAGGGACCGGAGCGGGCACACAAAACCGGGATACAACCTGATTTCGGGACATAAACCGGGACAAAATCGACCTGAAAACCGCGTTTTTGACTGCATTAGGGCATATGGCGCACCCAGGAGGGAGCAAAGAAAAGGCCCGCTAACAAACTGGTTACAGTTTGTTAGCGGGCCTTTTCTTTGCTCAGGTCACACCTACTGACTTCACGCCAAACCCGGGCCTGTGAAGGCGATGCCGAGGCGTATATACCCCATAATTATGTGTGGAATTCCAGACCGGAAAACGCACTGTTACTTCTTGGGCCTATGGAGTTGGTTAGAAAGGTACTCAAACGGTCATGCTTCGCTGCGCGCTGCATGACCGTTTGAGTACCTTTTGTGACTTTCTAAACAGCTTCTATACATCTAGCCAAATGGGCGCGCCAGGTTTGACATCAATTCAGGTGTCTGAGGTTGGCAACACCGCACCGCCGGCCCCGCCCGCACAACCGTAAGGCCGGGGAGGCAGTAAACCGGAACATATGAATAAACTGAAAGCCTTGTGGCTGAAGCTGGATTCCAGCCTCTGGTTTGTGCCGACGATGATGGTCGTGGCCTCGCTGTTTGCCGCGTACTGGCTGGTAGTGTTCGACGTGTACATCGGTGCGAAGTGGACGGCGCGGTTTCCGCTGCTGTTTGGGGCGGGGGCCGATGGCGCGCGCGGCATGCTTGCGGCCATTGCCGGCTCCATGATTACGGTGGCGGGCCTCACCTTCTCGCTCACGCTGGCCACGCTGGCGCAGGTGGCCAGCCAGTACACCTCGCGCCTGCTGCACAATTTCATGCGCGACCGTACCAACCAAGTGGTAATGGGCTTTTTTGTAAGTATTTTCGTGTACTGTCTGGTGGTGCTGCGCACCATTCGTGGGGGCGACGAAGGTTCGTTTGTGCCGCCCCTGGCCGTGGCCTTCGGGCTGGTGCTGGCCTTGGTGAGCATCGGCATGCTGATTTTCTTTATCCATCATATTGCCACCTCCATTCAGGCGGCCAACATTGTGGCGGGCGTGGCGGCCGAAACGGAGAAGCTGCTCGACAAGGTGTTTCCGGCCCGGCTGGGTGAGCCCGCCACCCCCACCGAGCGTGCCGACCTGGCCGCCGGCCCGGACCTGCGCTGGCAGCTGGTGCCGGCCCCGGTCACGGGCTACATTCAGGGCGTGGATTATGATGCGCTGCTGGCTTTTGCCGAGCAGGCCAATGTGGTGGTGCGCATGGAGCAGGCCATTGGCAGCTTTATTGTGAAGGGCGCGCCGCTGGTAGCGGTAGCCAGCCCCGACGGCCACACCCTGCCCCCGGCCGATGAGCTCGCCGACCGCCTGGACGACAGCTACCGCTTCGGCGACCAGCGCACCCTCGACCAAGACGTGGGCTTCGGCCTGCGACAGCTGGTGGATATTGCCATGAAAGCCCTTTCCCCGGGCATCAACGATACCACCACGGCAGTGATGTGCGTGGACCGGCTGGGTGCGCTGCTGCGGCTGCTGGCCAATCGGCAGCTCGCCAGCCCGCTGCGGGCGGCGGAAGGGCAGGTGCGCGTGCTAACCACGGGGCCCGACTTTGCCGGTTACCTGGGCACGGCTTTCGACCAGATTCGCACCAACGCGGCGAACGCGTTGGCTATTTACCTGCGCCAGCTGGTGGCGCTGCGCACCATCGCGGCCGAATGCCACGCAACGGCCAGCCGTGCTGCCCTGCGCCAGCAGGCCGACCTCATACTGGCAGCGGCCGAAGCCACCCTCACCACCAGCTACGACCTTGACCAGGTACGGGCCGACTACCGGGAGCTACGCGACGATTTAATGGGGTTGTCGGCGGCTGTTTAGTAGCGAAGCTGTTTAGAAAGTCCCCGAACGGTCATGCTTCGCTGCGCTCTGCATGACCGTTCGGGGACTTTCTAAACAACTCCACCATGACGTTCCGACCTTTCGCTCTTCAGCATATTTTTCTTTGCCATGAAACTACTACTCGTTGAGGATGAGCCCAAGCTCGCCACGTTTGTCAGCAAAGGCTTTCGGCACGAAGGCTACGAGCTGGATGTGGCCTACGACGGCCAGATGGGGCTCTCGATGGTGCGGCAGCAGCCCTACGACCTGGTGATTCTGGACGTGAACCTGCCCCACATCAACGGCTTTGAGCTGTGCCGGTTCATCCGGGCCGACTACCCGCGCCTGCCGGTGCTCCTGCTCACGGCCCTAGATAGCCTCGACGACAAGGTGACTGGCTTCGAGGCCGGGGCCGACGACTACCTCGTCAAGCCCTTCGAATTCAAGGAATTGCTACTGCGTGCGCGGGTGCTCACCCGGCGCGGCACCGAGGCCACCGCCGTGAAGCAGGTGCTGCGCCTGGCCGATTTGGAGCTGAACCTCGACACCAAGGCCGTGACCCGCGCCGGCCAGCGCATCGAGCTCACCACCAAGGAATATGGCTTGCTCGAGTACCTGCTCCTGAACCGCAACCGGGTGATTTCGCGGGTCGACATCGCCGAGAAAGTCTGGGATTTGAACTTCGATACCAACACCAATATCATTGACGTGTACGTGAGCCACCTGCGCAAGAAGATGGACAAGGGGTTCGGGATGAAGCTGATTCATACCGTGGTGGGCATGGGCTACGTGGCCCGGGAGGGTGGGTAAAGTAGCGCGGACTTTTAGTCCGCGAGTTGAACAACAATACTCACGGACTAAAAGTCCGCGCTACAATTCATGCTGATTCGCAACAAGTTGATTCTGCGCTTTACGCTGCTCGTGCTGGCCATTCAGCTCGGGTTTTCGGCGTTTGTGTACTACTTCCACGCGGCGGCGCGGGAGCAGCGCTTCACGCGGCGGCTGGCGGGCAAGGCAATTATGACGGCCCGCCTGCACCTGCGCACTGCGCCCGCCGACTCGGCCGGGGCCGTGCGCCGCACCTTTAGCCGCAGCGACTTGCTCACCATCGAGCAGGAGGAAATCAGCATTTACGCGCCGGATAACCGGTTGATTTACGTGAGCGCCGACACCGTGCCGCAGCAGGCTAACCAGAGCCAATTGCCACGCTTGGCCACTGGCGCACCGCTGGTGCGCTTCCGCGCCGGGCCACTCGATGCGGTGGGTTTCAATTACGGACCGGCGGGGCAGTCCTACCGGCTGTTTGCGGCCGGCTACGACGAGCTGGGCTGGGCCCAGCTGGCCAGTCTGCGGCTGATTTTGCTGGCCGGCAACGTGGGGGCGCTGGTGCTTATCATTCTGGCCGGCTGGTACTTCGCCGACGAGTCGCTGAAACCCATTGCCCGGGTGGTGAAGCAGGTGAAAAAAATAACCGCCCGCGAGCTGAGCCGCCGCGTGGATGAAGGCAACGGTACCGACGAAATCGCGCAACTGGCCATTACCTTCAACCAGATGCTGGGCGGACTGGAACAGGCTTTCGAGGCCCAGCGCAGCTTCGTGAGCCACGCCTCGCACGAGTTGCGCACGCCCCTCACCGTGGCCCTGGGCACCCTGCAAACCGCCCTGGCCTACGATGAAACTCTGCCCGACGCCCAAGAAAGTATGGCCTCGGCCGTAGAAGATTTGCGCCAGTTGGTGGGCATCACCAACGGCCTGCTGGCCCTGGCCCAGGCCGGCGAGATGGGTGGCCGCCGCGAACCCGTGCGCCTCGACGAGTGCCTGACCCAGGCCGTGGCCCAGTGCCAGGCCCGCCACCCCGGCCGGCTGGTGCAGGTGGCTTTCGGCGATGTGCCCGACCAACTGGATACGCCCTTTGCCGTGGCCGGCAATGCTCAGCTCCTCACCACGGCCCTGCTCAACCTGCTCGACAACGCCTGCAAATACTCGGCCGCTGAGGTGCGCGCCACCCTGGGCTACGCCAACCCCGAAACCGTGCAGGTAGCCGTGGCCGATACCGGCATCGGCATTGCCCCCTCTGATTTGGCGCGGGTGTTCGAGCCGCTGTACCGAGCCGAAAACGGCCGCCAGCAGCCTGGCTACGGCATCGGCTTGGCCGTGACGCAGAAGATTGCGCAGCGCCACGGCGGCACGCTGGTGCTGGCCTCGGAGCCGGGGCAGGGTACCACGGCCACGCTGCGCCTGCCGGTGGTGGGGTAGGGGGTAACGGAAAACGACTGTCATCCTGAGCATTCTGCGATTAAAGCAGAGACGAAGGACCTTATCATGCTGGAACGGCTTGCAGTAATTCTGTCGGCGCGGACGTGAGAAGGTCCTTCGTCTCTGCTTTAATCGCAGAATGCTCAGGATGACAGTCGTTTTCCGCGCACATTTTAATGTTTTTTAATCTCGCATTCAGGCCAGGTTAATACCGGTTGGGGTCCTTTGTAGCCAACACTGCCACTGGCTTTGCTATGAAGAGAACCGCTCAAACCCGTCCGCGCATGCTGCTCTACCTGTTGGTGGGGGCCCTGGTGCTGTCGACGGCGTTCAACTTTTACTGTTTGCTGCGGCTCGAAACTCATGCCTTTGACCAGGAGCTGGAGGCCCAGCTGCGTGTGCCCACTGCCTTGCTGCTGCCGCCCGATTCGCTGCGGCAGCCCGCCGCCGCACCGGCCGATTCGCTACTGGCCGTCCGTCCCTGATACCTCACGCTATTCTTAACCCCGCCCAACACCATGTTTCCTCCTTCCTATTCGACTGCTCCGGCACATGCCGAAATGCTGCCCCGCCAGCAGGTGCTGCTCGATGCCCTCTTTACCTGCGCCACGGCCTGCAACGAGTTCATTGCCTACAGCTGGAATGAGCCCGACCTCCCGAGCCGGGCGCGCAGCATGCGCCTGGGCCGCGACTGCGCCGACCTGTGCCAGCTGGCCGGCGTGTTCGTGGCGCGCGGCTCCGAGCACTTCCGCTACATCCTGCGCGAGTGCGCTGAGCTGTGCCGCGCTTGCGCCGACGAAACCACCCAGCATCCCGGCGACTTCAGCCGCCGCTGCACCGATGCCTGCCGCATGGCCGAAGACGCCTGCCGCACCAGCTACTAGCGCTTCATTTCTACTCCCTTCTCCTTTCTCATTCATCCTTTTTCCGCCGTTGCCATGACGACCACCAGCTTCTCCGCCCTTTCGCCCGCCGCCCAGTGGCAGGCCGTTATCCAACTGCGCTGCGACATGGTGCGCCGTCTGGGCCGTTCGGCGGCTTCGCTTTCGTGGTGGCACCGCGCCATTCTGGCCGCCGACCCGGTGGTGGAATGGTCGGCCGACCAGCACACGGCCGTTGTGCACCAGGGCCAGGTGCTGCTCGATTTCATGGCCCGCTGCTACTTGGTCACGCCCCGTGCCTCGGCCGTCCGGCCCGATGCCGTGGATGAGGAGCTGCTGGCCCTGCTGCCCTGAGTACGAGTATATCGATTCTTCCATCTATTTTGATGTAATGATACCCAAGCGTCTAAATTTTTCGTTATTCCCTCTATGTCTGTACCATTGCCCAGCTTATTCCGCCACTGCCTTGTTTTACTGCTGCCCGTGCTGGGCGGGGCCGCTCTCACCGGCTGCGGCAGTGGGGAAGGCAACACGCCCACTAAAGACGACCAGCCGCTGGAGTTGCCCGTGGTGCGCCTCGTAGCCCACGATACCGTGCTTACCCGCGAATACGTGGCCGAGATTCAGGCCGAACGCAACGTGGAGCTGCGAGCACGGGTGAAGGGCTACATCGAAAAAATCTTTGTTGATGAAGGCCACGTGGTGAAGAAGGGCCAGCCCCTGTTCCAGATTTCGGCCGCCGAATACCGCACCAAGCTGGCCCGCCTGCACGCGGGCCTGAGCAATGCCATTGCCCAGGCCCGCGTGGCCGCCCTGCAGCTGGACCGCGTGAAGATGCTCACCGCCAAAAACGTCATCACCGCCTCGGAGCTCGACGTGGCCCGCGCCCAGCTGAATGCCGCCGAAGCCAACGTGGCCCAGGCCCGCTCGGCCGAAAGCAATGCCGCCCTCATGCTCAGCTACACGCTGGTACGCGCCCCCTTCGACGGGGTGGTAAACCGCGAGCTGCTGAAAGTAGGCAGCCTCGTGGACGATGGCACGCTGCTCACGACGGTATCGGACGCGAGCGAGGTATTCGCCTACTTCAACGTGTCGGAAGCCGATTACCTGGAGTTCATCAAAACCCGCGCCCAGGACTCGGCCCGCAGCACGAATATGGTGCGGCTGGTGCTGGCCGACGGCTCCCTCTACTCGCCCCCCGGCAAGATTGAAACCGTGGAAAGTGAGTTCGAGTCTAACACCGGCGCCATTGCCTTCCGGGCCCGTTTCGGTAATCCGAAGCGCATTCTCAAGCACGGCGCGACCGGCAAGGTGCGCCTGGCCAACACCGTATCCGATGCCGTGCTGGTGCCGCAGAAAGCGGTGTTTGAGCAGCAGGATAAATACTACGTATATGTGCTGGATGCCAAGGGCATCGTGCATCAGCAGAGCTTCCTGCCCAAAAGCCGCCTGGCGGCCTACTATGTGGTGAAATCCGGGCTGAAGCCGGGTGAGCAGGTGGTGTGCGAAGGCATCCAGGACCTGCGCGACGGCACCCACATTGCCGGGCGTGCGGTGACGCTGAAGAGCGTGGCGGCGAACGAGTAAACGCTTCGCATCGCCCTAAAAGAACGTCATGCTGAGCGTAGTCGAAGCATCTCGCGTGCTACCACTAATCCATTTCTCACGATTGAATTACTACCCTATGCGAGATGCTTCGCTGCGCTCTGCATGACGGTCTGATAAAATCCCGATTCTATGTTCAATATCTTCATCCGGCGGCCGGTTTTATCGCTCGTTATTTCCCTATTCATCACCCTACTGGGGGTGGGGGCACTGTTTGTGCTGCCGGTTACGCAGTTTCCCGACATTGTGCCGCCATCCGTCACGGTGCGGGCCAAATACAATGGCGCCAATGCCGAAGTCTGCGCCAAGGCCGTGGCCACGCCGCTGGAGCGCGCCATCAACGGCGTACCGGGCATGACGTACATGAATACGGTGACGACCAACAACGGCACCACGCTGGTGGAGGTATTCTTCGAAGTGGGCACCGACCCCGACCTGGCTGCCGTGGCCGTGCAGAACCGCGTGACCACCATTATCGACGAATTGCCGGAGGAAGTTATCAAGGCCGGCGTGACCACCGAGAAGGAGGTAAACTCCATGCTACTCTACCTGAACGTGGTGAGCGACGACAAGAGCGTGGGCGAGAAGTTTATCTACAACTTTGCAGATATCAACGTGTTGCAGGAGCTCAAGCGCATCAAAGGCGTGGGTTTGGCTGAGATTATGGGCAGCCGCGAATACGCCATGCGCGTGTGGCTCAAGCCCGACCGGATGCTGGCCTACAAGCTGGGGGCTGATGAGATTGTAACCGCCATTCAGGCCCAGAATATTGAGGCGGCTCCCGGGCGTTCGGGCGAAAGCTCGGGCCAGGGCGCCCAGGCGCTGCAATACGTGCTGCGCTACACGGGCAAGCTTTTCGAGCCGGAGCAGTACCGCCAGCTGGTGGTGCGGGCCAACCCCGACGGCTCGGTGCTGCGCCTGCAGGACGTGGCCGACGTGGAATTCGGCGCGCAGACCTACCGCATGACTTCGAAATCGAACGGCCAGCCCTCGGCCGCCATCATGCTCAAGCAGCTGCCCGGCTCCAATGCTTCGGACGTAATTGACGCCGTGAAGGCGCGCATGGCCGAGCTGCAGAAAACCAACTTCCCGCCCGGCATGCGCTATAGCATCAGCTACGATGTATCACGCTTCCTCGATGCCAGTATTCACGAAGTGCTGCGCACGCTGGTCGAGGCATTTTTGCTGGTGTTCGTGATTGTATTCCTGTTTTTGCAGGACTGGCGCTCGACGCTGATTCCGGCGCTGGCCGTGCCGGTGGCGCTGGTGGGCACGCTGTTTTTCATGAAAATCATGGGCTTCAGCATCAACCTGCTCACCCTGTTTGCGCTGGTGCTGGCCATTGGCATTGTGGTCGATAACGCCATTGTGGTGGTGGAGGCCGTGCACGCCAAGATGCACGAGGAGCACCTCAGCGCCATGGACGCCACGTTGGCGGCCATGGGCGAAATCGGTGGGGCCATCATCGCCATCACGCTGGTGATGTCGGCGGTGTTTATTCCGGTGTCGTTTATGAGCGGGCCGGTGGGCGTGTTCTACCGGCAGTTTTCGCTCACGCTGGCCATTGCCATTGTCATTTCGGGCGTGAATGCCCTGACGCTCACGCCCGCCCTTTGTGCGCTTTTGCTGAAAGAGCCTAAAGAAGACAGCGAGCGCACGGGCCTGATGGGCCGGTTTTTCGCCGGCTTCAACCGCCGCTACGAAGCCTTTGCCGACCGCTACCAGGGGCTGGTGCGCACGGTGGCTTCGCGCCGCCTGATTACGGTGGCCATGCTGCTGTTCTTCTTCGCCGCCACCTGGGGCGTGAGCCGGATTCTGCCCACCGGCTTCATCCCGAGCGAGGACCAGGGCATGGTGTACATCAACGTAACCACGCCGCCCGGCGCCACCGTGGAGCGCACCCAGCGCGTGCTCGATAAGGTGCAGCGCGTGGCCAGCAAGCTGGGTCCGGTAGAGTCGGTTTCGACCCTGGCCGGCTACAGCTTGCTCAACGACGTGTCGGGCGCCAGCTACGGCATGGGCATGATTAACCTCGCCGCCTGGGACAAGCGTGAGCAGTCGACCACCGACATCATCAACGAGCTGAAAGCCAAAACCCGCGGCATCACCGATGCCCAGATTCAGTTCTTCACGCCGCCCACGGTGCCGGGCTTCGGCAACGCCGGCGGCTTCGACTTCCGGGTGCTGGACCGCACCGGGCGCGGCGATTTGCAGCAGACCGCGAAAGTTACGCAGCGCTTCATCAAGGCCCTGAACGCTACGCCGGCCATCGAGGGCACGTTCTCCGGCTTCGACCCCAATTTCCCGCAGTACCTCATCCACCTCGATACCGACCTGGCCGCCAAAAAAGGCGTGACCGTGGAGCGGGCCATGAGCACCCTGCAAACCCTGATGGGCGCGAACTACGCCTCCAACTTCATCCGCTTCGGCCAGATGTATAAGGTGATGGTGCAGGCCCTGCCCAGCGCCCGCACCCAGCCCGAAGACGTGCTGAAACTGTACGTGAAAAACGACCGGGGTGAGATGGTGCCCTTTGCCACGTTCCTGCGCCTGGAGCGCGTGTACGGCCCCGAGCAGCTCACCCGCTACAACATGTACACATCGGCTCAGGTGAACGGCGACGCCGCCCCCGGCTACTCCTCCGGCGATGCCGTGAAGACCATTCAGGAAGTGGCCGCTAAGGAATTGCCGCGCGGCTACAGCTACGAATGGAGCGGCATGACCCGCGAGCAAATCATCTCCGGCAACCAGGCACTCTACGTGTTCGGCGTGGTGCTCATTTTCGTGTACCTGCTGCTGGCGGCGCAGTACGAAAGCTTCCTGCTGCCCCTGCCGGTGCTGCTGAGCCTGCCCACGGGCATTTTCGGCGCCTTTCTGGCGCTTAAGCTGCTGGGCCTCGAAAACAACATTTACGCCCAGGTGGCGCTGGTGATGCTGGTGGGCCTGCTGGGCAAAAACGCCATCCTCATCATCGAATTCGCGGTGCTGCGCCGCAAGGAAGGCCTCTCGGCCCTCGACGCGGCCGTGGAAGGCGCCCGCTCCCGCCTGCGCCCCATCCTGATGACGTCGTTCGCCTTCGTGGCTGGCCTCATCCCGCTCTGCATTGCCGATGGCGCGGGCGCGATGGGCAACCGCTCCATTGGTACCGCCGCTGCCGGCGGCATGTTCATCGGCACCATCTTCGGGGTAATCCTGATTCCGGGGCTGTACGTGCTGTTTTCGCGTGGGAAGAAGGAGAAAGTGGAAGAGCCGCTTTCAGAGGAGGAAGTGCGCGAGGCAGCCCACGCGTAACCTCACCCCCCGGCCCCCCCTCTCCCGCAGAGAGGGGGAGCCAGACGACTTGTAGCACATGCTTCAGCTTGTGCAATAGAAAACTAAAACTGATTTATGTCTCTGATTCACTCATTCCTTTTTTCTGATACAAACTCAACAACGAGTCGTCAGGCTCCCCCTTTCCAGCGGAGAGGGGGCCGGGGGGTGAGGCGAACGTTAGGTGGCCTCCTGCTTTTCTTAACAAGCTGCACTGCCTCCCTCCCCCTCGTCACCCAGCCCCGCGCCACGGCCGTCCCCACCGCCTTTCAGAACCCGGCCACCGACACCGCCACCATCGCCCGGCTCGACTGGCAGCGATTCTTCGCCGACTCAGCCCTGGTTTCCCTCATCGACACCGCCCTCCGTGCCAACCCCGACCTCGCCATTGCCCTGCAACGGGTGGAGCAGGCCCGCGCCGGCCTGCTGGCCGCCCGGGGTGCCCTGTACCCGCAGGTGAGCGCCGGCGGTGTGGGCAGCCTCGATAAGTTTGCCGACTACAGCGGCGTGGGCAACACCGACACCAACGACGGCCGCCGCCTGCCCAGCCTCGTGCCCGACCTGTTTGTGGGCTTCCGCAGCACCTGGGAGATTGACCTCTGGGGCAAGCTGCGCAGCCGTCGCAAGGCCGCCTACGCCCGCTTGCTGGCCACTGAGCAGGGCCGACGCCTGGTGCAAACTGCGTTGGTAGCCCAGGTGGCCAGCGGCTACTACGAGCTGCTGACCTACGACAACCAGTTGGCCGTGCTCGAAAAAAACCGCGCCTACCAGGAGCGGGCCCTCGAAGTGGTGAAAATCCAGAAGCTGGGTGGGCGGGCCACCGAGCTAGCCGTGCAGCAGTTTGCCGCCCAGCTGCTGCGCACCCGCAGCCTGGCGGCTGAGGCTCGCCAGCGCATTGCCGCCGCCGAGAACACCATCAACCGCCTGTTGGGCCGCTACCCGCAGCCCATTCGGCGCGGCCGGGCCCTCACCATGCAGGCGGTGCCCGCTGCGGTATCGGCTGGCCTGCCTGCCACCATGCTCCTGCGCCGGCCCGATGTGCAGCAGGCCGAGCTCCAGCTCACCGCCGCCCGCGCCGACGTGGCCGCCGCCCGCGCCGCCTTCCTGCCCTCGCTCACGCTGGGGCCCTACCTCGGCGTGAATGCCTACACGCCGGCTCTGCTCTTTAGTGCGCCCGGCTCGCTGGCCTACGGCCTGCTGGCCGGCGTGGCCGCCCCGGTATTCAACCGCAGCGCCGTGCGGGCCAACTATGCCCGTAGCGCCGCCGAACAGCGCGCCGCCTACCTCAACTACCAAAAAAACATTCAAATCGGCTTTGAGGAAGTGACTACCAACCTGCGCGGCCTCGAAAACTACCGCGAAGTAGCCGACCTGCGCCAGCAAGAGGTCAACGCCCTCACCAATGCCGTGGCCACGGCCAACGACCTCTACCGCGCCAACTACGCCACCTACATCGAAGTCATCACCGCCCAGCGCAGCGTGCTCGATGCCGAGCTGAACCTGACGGCCGCCCGCCGCCAGCAGTTCCTGCTGCTGATTGACCTATACCGCGCCCTCGGCGGCGGCTGGACGGCCGCGCAGTAACCGCCTGATTTGCCCACGCTTTTGCCTGCGTATGCTACCAGCACGCGCCGGCAAAAGCGTGGGCAATCCGTTTCTGATGGCCAATATCCCGTATACCCTTTTTCCTATGCCCACTTTGCCTCCGCTGCCTGCTCCCCACCTCACCCTCCGCGACGAGCTGGCGTTGGAGCGCACCAACCTGGCCAACGAGCGTACCTGGCTGGCGTACCTGCGCACGGGCATGGCGCTGGTGATTGCGGGCCTGTCGCTAATTAATTTCTTTCGGGAGTATGTTTTTGTGTGGATTGGGGCCTTTTTCATCCCATTTGGGCTGGCCCTGGTGGCGCTGGGCTGGGTCCGGTTTCGGACCAAGTACCGCCGCATCAACGCCGCATTGCGGGCCCGGCAGGTACGTGAAGCCGCGTATGCTTCACTGGCTCCGGTCTGACCGCCCCAGGCGGTCTGACTGGTTGTTGTAACAACGATTTCGACCTCACTTCAACCGGTCTGACCGCCTGGGGCGGTCAGACCGGTGGTCCTGCCACACTGATAATTAAAACGGGCTTCCGCCCGCTCCTTTTTTTCTCGCGTTCTGTCTTTGAAGCTGTTTAGAAAGTCCCCGAACGGTCATGCAGCGCGCAGCAAAACATCTTGCTCGCATCGTCAGGCCCGTTCAACGATGCGAGCAAGATGCTTCGCTGCGCGCTGCATGACCGTTTGAGTACCTTTTGTGACTTTCTAAACAACTCCTTTGGCTGATTCAGCCCTTCTGCTATGTCAAAAACGATTATTGTTTCTAACCGTCTTCCCACCAAAGTTCAGCGTACCGACGACGGCCTCACTTTTCAGCCCAGCGAGGGCGGCTTGGCCACTGGCCTGGGCTCCATCTATCGCCAGGGCGACAACGTGTGGGTGGGCTGGCCCGGCCTGTTTGTGCACGACGAATCCGAGGAAAGCTTCATTACCCAGGAGCTGCACGCCGACAACATGGCCCCGGTTTTCCTCACCGAAGACGAAATCAGGGACTATTACGAGGGTTTCAGCAACTCCACGCTCTGGCCCACTTTTCATTATTTCACCGAGTTTTCTACTTACGTCGACGAGCACTGGGACGCCTACGTGGCCGTGAACGAGAAATTTTGCAAGGCCGTGCTGGCCCAGTCCGGCCCCGACGACATTATCTGGGTGCACGATTACCAGCTGCTGCTGCTGCCCGAGCTGCTGCGCCGCGCCCGGCCCCGGGCCACCATCGGCTTCTTCCTGCACATCCCGTTTCCGTCGTACGAGCTGATTCGGGTGCTGCCCTGGCGCACGGAGCTGCTGCGCGGCATGCTGGGGGCCGATTTGATTGGCTTTCACACCTTTGGCTACATGCGCCACTTCCTCAGCGCGGTATCGCAGCAGCTGGGCCTGCCCAACCAGAACGGCCAGATTGAGACGCCCAGCCACACCGTGCGCGTCGATGCTTTCCCGATGGGCATCGACTACGAGCGCTACGCCACGGCCGCCGCTTCGGAAGAAGCGCAGGCCCACACGGCCGAGTACCGGCAGGCGCTGGGCAACACCCGCGTCATCCTCAGCATCGACCGCCTGGACTACACCAAGGGCATTCCGCAGCGCCTGCGGGCCTTTAATGAGCTGCTGGAGCGCTATCCCGAGTGGCGCGGGCAAGTGAGCCTGATTATGGTGGTGGTGCCCTCGCGCGACCAGGTAGCGCAATATGCGTCGCTAAAAGAGGAGGTCGATGAACTGGTGGGCCGCATCAACGCCCAGTACCGCACCATCAGCTGGAGCCCGGTGCACTACTTCTACCGCTCGTTTCCGTTGCCCGAGCTGGCGGCACTTTATGCCATGGCCGACGTGGGCCTGGTAACGCCTCTGCGCGACGGCATGAACTTGGTAGCCAAGGAGTACGTGGCCAGCCGGCTCGACCATCGGGGCGTGCTCATCTTGAGCGAGCGCGCCGGCGCGGCCCGCGAGCTGTCCGATGCCCTCATCATCAACCCGACCGACACCCGCGCCCTAGCCGAATCCCTGCACGAGGCCCTGGTGATGCCCGACGACGAGCAGGAACGCCGCATGCGCAACATGCAGGCGCTGGTGCAGCGCTACAACGTGTTTGCCTGGACCAAACTTTTTATGAACCAGCTGGCCTATACCAAGATGAAGCAAGAAACCCTGGCCACGGCCAACCTCGACGAAGCCGCCACCGCCATGCTGCTGGCCGATTACCACGCTGCCGAGCAGCGCCTGCTGCTGCTCGACTACGACGGTACGCTCGTGCCCTTCCACCCCGACCCCACCCGCGCCGCCCCCGACCAGGAGCTGCGCCTGCTGCTGCGTGCCCTCACCGACAACCCGCAGAACCGCGTGGTGGTGATTTCGGGCCGCGACCGTAACACCCTGCAAAAGTGGCTGGGCCACCTGCCGCTGCACTTCATTGCCGAGCACGGCGTGTGGCTGCGCGGGGCCGAAGCGACCGAATGGGAGCTGTTCCAACCCCTGCGCAACGACTGGAAGCGCGAGCTGCGCCCGGTGCTGGAAGTGTACGTGGCCCGCACCGCCGGCTCCTTCATCGAGGAGAAGGACTACTCGCTTGTCTGGCACTACCGCCGCGCCGATGCCGAGCTGGGCCCGGTACGCGCCCGCGAGTTGCTCAGCCACCTCAGCTTCATCACCGCCAACACCGATTTGCAGGTGCTGGAAGGCAATAAAGTGCTCGAAATCAAGAATGCCGGCATCAACAAAGGCACAGCGGCCGTGCGCTGGCTGGGCCAATACGAGCCCGGCTTCATGCTGGCCATCGGCGACGACCGCACCGACGAGGATACCTTCCGTGCCTTGCCGCCCGAAGCCTACACCGTGCGCGTGGGTCAGGCCCAACACTCGGCCGCCCGCTTCCACATCGCCTCGCCCACGGATGTGCGGAAGCTCCTGCGACAATTGATTGTGTGATAACGAGGTAGAGACGCGACACTTCGCGTCGCGTCGTTGAACAATTCGAGTTGAACGACCAAAACCATGACGGATACAAACGACATCAGCAACGAATAGAGGCGTGATACTTCACGTCTCTATTCGTTGCTGATGTCGTTTACACGCTGGTTGAATCAGTGCGTTTAGCTCATTGGCTGCGTCAAATGGCCAGCCTTCGTTCAACGATGAGACGCGAGGTGTCGCGTCTCTACACCGTTCAGGCGTGCTTGCCGGGCGTCCAGCCGTGGCTGGCCAGCTGCTGCTCGCCCAGGGCCACGGCGCCGGGCTCCAGGTGCGTGCCCATTGAGTCGTTCCAGCGGTTTAGGTAGCCAAAGAGGCTGACGACGCCCAGTATTTCCACGATTTCGCCCTCGTTCCAGTGCTGGCGAAGGTTGCTGGCAATGGCCTCGTTCACGGCGTTGGGCACGGCCGAGGCGGCCACGGCAAAGTCCAGGGCCGCGCGCTCGGCCGGCGAGAAGGCGGCGTGCGTGGCATATTCCCAGATGTGGTCCATCTGCTCCTGCTCGGCTCCGTAGCGGCCGGCAGCCAGCATGGTGTGGGCTTGGCAGTACTGGCAACCCGCCGCCAGGCTGCTCACGTAGCCGATGAGGCGCTTGAGGGCACTGCTCACGCGGCCGTGGTTGGCCATCACGGCCTTATTCAGCTCAATAAACGCCGTGGCAATGGCCGGCCGGTGCTGCATAGTAAGCACGCTGTTGGGGCAGAAACCCAGCGTTTCGTTGAAAAAAGTGGCCAGCTGCGCTACTTCGGCATTGGCATCGGGAGGCAGGGGCGCTACGAGGGGGAGGGACATGGGAGGAGAAATAATGGCAACGAATGGCCGCGCAAAGCTGCGTCAAAATAAGCGTTTCCGCTTTAGTCCGGCAGATTGCCAGTCCATGAAGCTATTTAGGAAGTCGGCGCTGGTTCGTTGCTCCGGTCCGACCGCCCTAGGCGGTCCGACCGGTTGCCGCCAGAACGCCGCCAGCGGTTGTGCGACCGATGCTAACGACAACCGGTCGGACCGGAATAACGCGACGTCCTAAACAGACTCCAACAAAAAGGACGTCCTGCTGAGCCAGTTCAGCAGGACGTCCTTTTTTATTGGTCTACTCACTTCAGCCCACGAAGCTCGGTTTATCCAACCGCTGAGCGATGCGGTAAGCCGCATTCACCAGCCCCACGTGGCTGTAAGCCTGCGGGAAATTGCCCCACTGCGAGCCAGTTTTGGCGTCCACGTCCTCGCTCAGCAGGCCGAGGTGGTTGGCGTAGGACGTGAGGTGCTCAAACTCGCGGATGGCCTCGTCGAGGCGGCCGACGCAGGCCAGGGCCTCCACGTACCAGAAGGAACAGATGAGGAACGTGGTTTCGGGCGTGCCGAAATCGTCGGGGTGGCGGTAGCGGTAGAACAGGCCCTCGGGCGTCATTAGCTCCTTTTCCAGCTCGACGAGGTGGTTTTTGGCCTTTTCTGATGAAGGGTCGAGGTAGCCCATGGTGATGAGCTGAATGGTGCTGGCATCGAGGTGCGGCGAGCCGATGGCGTTGGTGTACACGCCGCGCTCGGCATTAAAGCACTCTTCCAGACGCGTTTGGGACTTCTCCATCAGGCCGGTGGCCCGGATTTCCATTTCGACATCGCCCAGACTTTGGGCCACGCGGCGGGCGGCGTGGCTGCCAGCCCAGTGAAAAAGGTAGGTGTAGCAGTGCTTCTGGGCAATGTGGCGGAACTCCCAGAGGCCGGCGTCGGGCTGGTCCATGGTGGTTTCGATGAGGCGCAGGCACTCCTCCACCAGGCCCAGCGGGGCCACGCGCTCGGGGTCGCGGAAGCGGCTATCCACGTACAGCGGCAGCAGCGCCACCAGCACCTGCCCGTACACGTCGTTCTGAATGTGCGTGTACGCATCGTTGCCGATGCGCACCGGCTGGTTGCCGAGGTAGCCGGCCAGCGGCAGTTCCGTTTCCGTCAGCTCCGAGGCCCCGCCGATGCCATACAGCGGCTGAAACTTATCCTTCACCTTGGTGCTGATATTGGCAATGAAGTGGAAATACCGCTCCAACTCCTCAAAGTGGCCGATGTTGTTGAAGGCCGTGAGGATGTAGTACGTGTCGCGCATCCAGCAGAAGCGGTAGTCCCAGTTACGGGTGCTGCCGGGGGCTTCGGGCAGGCTGGTGGTGCTGGCCGCAATCACGGCCCCGGTGTCTTCGTACTGATGGATTTTCAGGGCCAGGGCCGAGCGAATGACCTGCTCTTGGTGGAAGCTGCCGATACTGGTGCTCTTCACCCAGTCGCGCCAGTAGGCGGCGGTGGCCAGCAGAAACCGCTCGGCAGTGCTTTCCAGGGGAGCTTCCAAAGGCGCGCCGTAGGTGAGCACGAGGTACTTGGTTTCGTTCAGCACGAAATCTTCCTCGTCGAAAATGTAAGTGAGCGGGATATTGGTGGTGAGGCGGATTTCCTCTTCCAGACCCAGAAAGGCAATGTGGTTAGAGCTGCGGCGGGGCGTGAGGGCGAGCTCGCCGTACTTGCCCACCGGCCGGCAGGCCACCCGGATACGGGGCGCGCCACTCAGCGGCTCCACCTTCCGGATAAACATCAGCGGCTTATAATACCGCTCATACTGCGGGAAGCGGGGCGCGAAGTCGGTGACGCGGTAGCGGCCGTCCTCGGTTTCGATTTCGGTACACAGCACGTTGGTGTTGGGCTGGTAATACTGCCGGCCCGGCCCGGTAATGCCGGCGGCGGGCCGGATGCTGTACTCACCGCCCTTGTCCTCATCGAGCAGGCTGCCAAACACAAAGCTGCTGTCGAAGCGCGGCCAGCAAAGCCAGCGCACGGCCGTATCGGTGCCAATGAGGCCCAGAAAGGCGCAATTGCCAATCAGGCCCATGTCATAGGTATGTTTCGTCATCAGGTTGCGGAGTTGGTATGCGTGGGCCCCGCGGTGCGGGGCTAGTTCCTTATAGGGTACCCCGTTCGGGGGGCTGGGGTTGTGGTTGGAGCGCTGACCCGCGTGTAGCTCCGGTGCATTGCGCCGGTCCGACCGCCCTAGGGCGGTCGGACCGGCGCAATGCGACTTTCTAAACAGCTTCGCTATATGGCTACACGGCGCCGCCCAGGCGGGCCAGCACTTCGGCCGGCAATTCCAGGGTGCGCATGGGGAAGGGGATAACGATGCCGGCCGCGTCGAAGGCTCGCTTAATGCGCATAATGGCCTCGCTCTTGGCCCCCACGTAGTCGACCTGCCGGCGGTACGGAATCCAGAAGCGCAGGCTGAACGTGATGGCGCTGTCGGCAAAGCCGGTGAACATTACCTGCGGCGGTTGCTCGGTGAGCAGCTCAGGGAAATCTTCCATCGCGGCCAGCACCACGGCGCGCACTTGGTCCAGGTCGGAGCGGTAGGCCACGCCGCACTCCACGTCCACGCGGCGGCGGGTGGTGACGCTGTAGTTGGTCACGGCGCTTTCGAACACCTTGCGGTTGGGCATACGCACCAGCTCGCCGGTTACCTGGCGCAGGTCGAGCGTGCGCAGGTTGATGCACTCGATGGTGCCAAAAAAGGCATCGGTCTGAATCACGTCGCCCACCGTGAAAGGGCGCTGCACGGCGATGATGATGCCGCTGATGAAGTTGGCCGCAATGTCCTGAAACGCAAAGCCCAGCGCCAGGCCAATAATCCCCACGCCGGCCAGCAGCGACGTTACCGTTTTATCGAGCCCCAGCACTTCGAGCCCGAAAAAGATACCCACCAGCAGCACCGCCACATACGCCAGCGTGCTGATGAGGCTATGCAGCGTGACAGCCCCCGGCGACATCCGGGGCAGCACGCTGGCCAGTGCCCGCCGCGTGAGCCGGGCGGCAAATACCGTGGCCGTGAGGACCAGTATAGTAATGAACAGGTTGGGCAGCAGTAGGATAAACTGCTCCACCCAGCTCATAACCTTGTTGGAAAGCAAATTAAAGGTGCGGTGAATCTCAAGCATGCAGTAAAAATAGAAGTGTATGGTACCCGTTGATACGTGGCCGCGCTCGGCCCCGGTTTATTCGGGTCGCATCGGCGGGCCTGTTGCGGGTAGGGGGCAGGCTTCAGCCGGCAGCTTTTCCCGCTTGCTCCGGTGGCGCGGCGGCATCGGAGGCGGCTTGCTGTTCCTGCTGCGCGGCGGCCCACGACTGGGGCACGTCGCCTTTACCGGCGGGCCAGCCTTCGCGCTGGCTTTTGCGGTCGCCGTCGGTGGCTTCGGTCTGGTCGTGCCACAGAATTTGCTGGGTGGGGAAGGGCAGGTCGATGCCGTGGGCGGTGAGCGTGTTTTTGATGGCTTCCAACACCCGGTCCTGCGCGCCCATAATGTCGGCGCGGCGCGGCGGGTTAATCCACCAGCGGGCGCGGATGTTGACGCTGCTGCCGGCCAAATCCACTACCAGCGCCTCGGGGACGGGGTCGGCCAGCACGCTATCCACGTCCTTCATGGCCTCCATAATAGAGCTGGCGGGTCTTGTCGATATCGTCGCCGTAGCCAATGCCGATGTCGTATTGCAGGCGGCGCTTGTCGTAGGCCGTGTTCACCGTTACGGCGTTGATAAACAGCTCGGCGTTGGGAATAACCACCCGCCGGCCGTCGTAAGTTTTGATGGTGGTGGCTCGCGTCTGAATCGTTTCGACCGTGCCCTCAAAGTCCTTGTACTTAATCTGGTCATCGATTCGGAAGGGCTCGGTAACCAGCGGCAGCACCCCAGCCAGGAAGTTCTGAAAAATGTCCTTGAAGGCAAAGCCGATGGCCACGCCCCCCACGCCCAGCGCGCTGATAAGGCTGGCCGGCGTGAAGCTGGGCACCATGATGGTAACCGTAACCAGGATGCCCAGCAGCAACGCGGCCACGTAGGATAACTGGCTCTGCAGCAGCTTCAGGCTTTGGCTTTGGCCCCGGTTCTGCACCAGCCGCTCGACCAGTGCTTTCACCCCGCGGACAATGAGAATAAACACCACGAACACCACCAGCCCAAAGAGCAGGTTGGGCAGTAGGGCCATGAAATTGCGGCCCATCTGGTTGATTTTCTGCCAGGCGATGGAAAAGTCCATGTAGCTAAATAAGGAGGTGCAGGGAAACAGCGAAGTGCGGAAAATATTTCTGCGCCAGCCGCAGTAGCGCGGGCCGTTAGGGAGTAGCCTGTACTTCTTTTTTGATGCCTTCCAGGTTCTGCTTCGACCCTTCCAGCTGCTGCTCGATGGCGGTGAGCTTATTTTTCTCGGTTTCGATAACGGCCTTTTGCTGGGCAATCTGGGTGGTTAGCTCCTGCACTTTACGGGCCTGCTCGGCCACGGCCGGGTTAGCCGAATTGAGGTCGGCCGCTACGGGTGCTTCGGTCCCCGATTGGCAGCCCGCCAAGGCCAGGGCGCCGACCAGGAGTAAGATGCTGGAAAAAGAAGAGGTGCTCATCGGTTGGGTGCGTTAGAAGGTTGAGTAAATATAACGTGATGCTTATCAGTGAAAAGGCTTATCGGTCAGGCAGCGCCAGCTCGATGTACAAAGGGAAATGGTCGGAGCCCACATCAGGCAGGCGCTTCAGCGCTACTACCTGAAACGGCTCACTGACAAAAAAGTGGTCGAGCGGCCAGCGGGCCAGCGTCGAGCGGGCATCAAACGTGTTGTAGAGGCCGCGTCCGAGGCGCACGTCGTGCAGCTCGCCCTCGCGGGTGAGCTGATGAATGGTACCCGACCAGCTCACGTCGTTGAAGTCGCCGGCCACGATGGTGGGGCGCTCATTCTGCCGCACCGCATCGGTTACCTTCTGCAATGCCTTCCCGCGCAGGCCCACGCCGTCGGGGTAGGTATCGGGGATGGGTGGCGTGGGGTGAATGCCAAAAAACGTGACCTGGCGGCCATCGGGCAGCCGCAGCCGCGTGCGAATGGACGGCACGCCGTGCTGGAGCAGGTTTTGCACCTGCGTATGGGCCAGCGGCAGGCGCGAGTAGAGTATCATGCCGTAGGCATTATCGCGGGGCAGTTCTACGCGGTAGGGGTAGGCGGGTTGCAGGGGGCGCAGGGCCCGTGCCCACCAGGCATCGGGTTCCAGGGCCAGCAGCACATCGGGCTGCACGGCCTGCACCAGCTGCCGTAGGCGCTCGTCCTGCCGGTTTTTCATCAACACGTTGATTATCAAAATGCGAATCCGAGTGCTGGCTCCGGCCGGGGCATTGGGCACCTCTTTGGGGGCAAAGGGCAGGTAGGGCCACAGAAAAAAGACCTGCACGCCAATGCCTGCTCCCAGGCCGATAAGCAGCCCCTGCCGCACCCGCCAGTGCGCTGGCCAGCGCAGTGCCAGCCACCCCAGCAGCAGTGCCGTCAGCACCACCAGCGTCTGGAATCGGGGGAAGCCCAGCATCTGCACCCACCATTCACTCGACGGCACCACCGAAACCAACGTCAGCAGCAGTGCCAGGGCGCTCAGCATGGCCAGCAGGTAGCGGAATCCGGTCAGCAAGTGCCTCATGGATAATGGTTTGGATGTAAGTTAATGAAGCTATTTAGAAAGTCCCCGAACGGTCATGCAGCGCGCAGCGAAGCATCTTGCTCGCATCGTCAGGCCCGTTCAACGATGCGAGCAAGATGCTTCGCTGCGCGCTGCATGACCGTTTGAGTACCTTGTGACTTTCTAAACAACTCCAATGGGTATCCATTATCAAGAATGCTTATTTCCTGGCAACCGGCCACTCTATAACCGACAATCGATACCCGCCCGCTACTGGGTTTTGGCCTGCGTTTTCACGCCTTTTAGGTTCTGTTTGGCACCGTCGAGCTGGCTTTTCAGGGCATCGAGTCACTTCTTATCGACATCGGCTTCCTCTTTCTGTTTATCGACGGCTCGTTCCCGGTCTTTCACGGCGTCTTTCTGGTCGCTGTAGGCTTTCTCCTGCGCATCTACCTGCTGCTGGAGGTCACCCACCTTTTGGGCCTGCAGGACCACGGCGGGATTCGTCGATTTGAGGTCGTCGCTGGCCGAATGGCCCAGCGAATAGCCGCTCCCGGCAAGGCCAAGCCAGGGCAAATAAGCAGCTGAAGCCTGTGGGAAAATGCTTCATAGTGTGAGGGGTTATTTTTTGAGAATGAGAATAGAAGCCTGTATGACTCTTTAGCTTTACGCGGTTGGGGCCGGCAAGTTCGTTTCGGCGCCCGTAGGGGTACATCCCTGGCCCATTTGCGACGTTGCGCCTACCTGCGGCGCGACGATTTCCGGCGGGTTGGGGACGGTCGGGGGGGCGGGGCGTTCTGCGGCTCAACGAGCAGGCGCACGTGCTGGCGGTTGCCGGCCCGCAGGCTCAGCCAGGCGGCCAGGCGGCGCTCCTCGGCGGTGGGCAGCGGGCGGCGGGTGCGCACGGCTACCAGCACGGTGGTATCGGCCCGCAGCGAGTCGGCGGCGGGGCGCACCAGGCGGCTCAGGCCCAACTGGCGCACGGCGGGGTGCTCTATCTGCACTTCGCGCAGCAGCGAAACCGCGCCGGGCAGGCCAACGGCGGCGCTATCGGGGTTGGATAGCAGCTTTTGGAGCTGGGCCAAACGGGTTTCGTAGCCCACCAGGGTTTGCTCCTGGCGGCTGCGCACGTCTTCGAGCACACTGCTGCGCAGAGCCTGCGTGTCGGTCGAGTCGAGGCGGGCCAAGCCCTGGCGCACGGTGAGGCCAGCACCGGCCAGGCGGTAGCTATTGAGTTGCGTGCGGGCCTTTTGCAGCTGCGCCGCCGTGAGCC
Organism: Hymenobacter siberiensis; assembly: GCF_018967865.2. Lineage (NCBI taxonomy): Bacteria > Pseudomonadati > Bacteroidota > Cytophagia > Cytophagales > Hymenobacteraceae > Hymenobacter > Hymenobacter siberiensis. The sequence goes on along the minus strand of NZ_JAHLZY020000001.1, from coordinate 4,026,486 downwards.
GCTGGCCGGCCAGCAGCACGTTGATGGTGTGCGCCCGGGGCTTGATGCGGCTGGTGACGACGTAGGTGCCGGGCAGGTTCAGCTGCTCGTCTACGAAGCGCTGGGCGTTGTGCGTAAAGGTGCCGTCGCGCACGATGCCCACGGCCAGGTACACGCTGGGCGCGGCCGTGAGCAGCGCCACCGCCCAAATGCCCAGCTGCACCCGCCGCGCCCGCTTCACGCTCACGAAGGTGTGCTTGGGCAGCGGCAGCACCCGGCACACCAGAAACGTGGCCAGGGCAATGAACACGCAGTTGATGGAAAATAAATACAGCGCTCCAAACAGAAACGACCAGTGCGCCGTGGCCAGCCCGTAGCCGGCCGTGCACAGCGGCGGCATCAGGGCCGTGGCAATGGCCACCCCGGGGATGGCGTTGGTGTGGCCCTTGCGGGTGAGGGCCACGGCTCCGGCCGCCCCGCCAAACAGGGCAATGAGCACGTCCCAGGTGGTGGGCACGGTGCGCGACAGTAGCTCGGAGCCGGCATCGGTGAGGGGCGTGAGGCGGAAATACAGGGCCGAAACCAGCAGGCTGAACGTCGAGGCCGTGAACAGGCTTTTGAGCCCGCGCTGAATCAGGTTCAGCTCCAGCGTGGCCGCCCCGTAGCCGATGCCCACGATGGGGCCCATCAGCGGCGAAATCAGCATGGCCCCGATGATAACGGCTGTCGAATTCACGTTCAGCCCCACCGATGCCACCAGAATGGCGAAAATCAAGACCCACAGATTGGTGCCCCGAAACGCAATTCCGGCCTCTACGTCCGCCTGAATCTCGGTCGGCTCGGCCATGTCATCGGTGAGCAGAAAGCGAATATGCAGAAAGCGAAGCAGGACGTCAAACATGCGGCAAGATAGGCGCGGGAGCCGCACCGGAGGGTAGGGGCATATTTAAGCAGCGGGCGGGCCGGCCGGGGCCTGGTCTATTATCCGTACGCGTAGCTCGGGCAGGTTTTTGG